>NZ_JBOFMC010000101.1:0-11837 GCF_051658185.1 Shewanella sp.
TACCTATAAATCCAAGGCTTGGCTTGGCAAAGTTGCGACTAAGGTTGATGACAGAGCGAAGCGTTATGCCACGCAGTACCGTGGCTGCCAGAAGGAATTAGATGCCTCTTGGCTGCAGCGCTTGTTTTTTTAATTAAGCCTCCGTCACCATCGAGCTTGGCAGAGATGGTTAATTAGCTGTGTTCGTTGCTTAAACGAGTTTAACAGCGTTCGTTGCTTAGATCAGTCCGTCGTTTAGAGGCGTGGTCCGAATGCGACGCCTCTTTTGGAGTGTTCTTACCCAACGTGCTGAGCATCAACGGATATAACGGATATAACGGATATGCCGTGCTGGGCAATGGCATATCCGTTGTGCAGGCATGCTTCCGTCAATATTGCTGACGAGTAAACTCGGCCAATATCCAGGCGAGCGGGGCTTGGTATTGGCTTGGTAGCCACGCTTGCAGCGCACTGATACTGTCATGCAATACGGTTTGATTGGGGACGGATAAGTTCAAATGACCTACCTTGCGACCCGGGCGCACTTCCTTGTTGTACCAATAGAGTTCGGCATTGGGGAGGCTTAACCAGCGAGGATCATGCTCTATGCCGATCAAATTGACCATCACGCATTGGAAATTCACTTGCGGTGCAGGAATGGCGATGCCACACAGCGCCCTTAAATGCAGCTGGAATTGGTCCATGTGCGTGCCAGCCTGCGTCCAATGTCCTGAGTTATGGACCCGCGGCGCCAGCTCGTTGACGAGCAAGGTATCGCCTACGCGAAAACATTCCATCGCCATAACCCCAACGTAGTTGAGATCTTGCATGATCGTGCTGAGCATCGCTTCAGCTTGCGCTTGCAGTGGTGCTAATCGTGTTAAGGGCGAAATGGACGCCATTAAAATGCCATCTTGATGCAGATTCAATGTGAGCGGGTAAAACAGGCATTCCCCTGTGTGGGTGCGCACGCCGACTAATGACACTTCTTCATCAAAATTAATCGCTTGCTCAGCAATAGCGTGGTTGCGCCAGTCTGAGGGGATAACGCTTTCTTGTGCTTGTTTAAGCCAATGTTGCCCTTTGCCGTCATAGCCGCCGGTGCGGCGCTTCATTAATACTCGCGGACCATAGCGGTGGTATAGTTCGGCCAGTGGGGTGTGGTCATCGACCAGTGTCCAAGGCGCGGTGGGAATCTGGAGTTTATCGAGCAGGCTTTTTTGGCTGTATCTGTCGGCGAGGCGGGCAAATACTGGGCCGTTAACAAAATGTGGGTGGCGACTGAGTTGTAAACTTAGGTTGGATTCCGGCCACTGCTCTCGCTCTGCGGTGATAATATCCTCCGGGGCGATAGGCAGCACTTCGTCGGTCGGGGTCATAATGTCCACGGCACGCACATCGATAGCCAGTGGCGCACCAGCATGGGTTAACATCGCGCCCAATTGACCATTGCCTAACACCCAGACGGTAGGTTTTGTGTTCGACTGTGGCATTAGGCTTCCCTCGGATCCGGATTATCAAGTACCGCGCGGGTTTGCTGCTCTCTGAAGTCCTCTAAGCGAGCAGCAAGTTCACTATCGTGATTGGCTAATATTTGACAGGCCAGTAAGCCGGCGTTAAAGGCTCCCGCAGTGCCGATGGCTAAGGTGCCTACGGCAATGCCTTTAGGCATTTGGACAATGGATAACAGGCTGTCCATTCCTGAGAGCGCCTTGCTTTGTACGGGTACGCCGAGTACGGGTAAGCGAGTTTTTGAGGCTATCATGCCAGGCAAGTGAGCCGCACCGCCTGCACCGCCGATGATAATTTTAAAACCGCGTGTGGCGGCTGTCGCTGCAAACTCCATCAGTTTATCTGGCGTTCTATGGGCGGAAACCACCTCGACGTGATAAGGCACTTGCAGTTTATCCATTATTTCAGCGGCGGCTTCCATTGTGGGCCAATCACTCTTTGAACCCATAACTACAGCAACAAGGGCTTGCATGGTAACTCCTTAACTCACTAATTTTAATTATATTTTACCTTAGGGTAGGTCTAGGTATTGCAGATGTTCACTCATCCGCCCTCGGGCGGAGGCATCATGGCAGCGAATAATATCATGTAAACCATGCTTTCTGGCGTTTTTTGCGTATTCAAATAAGGCCGTTAACAGGGATTTTGTGTTCGCAAATTGGCGGCGGGTAAGGCAAGACTATCGGTACTCGCCCCAAGGCGTTGCGCCTTGGGGCGTTAGGGCGCGATTAAGTCGATGGCACCTGCTCAGGGACGACAGGCGCTTCGCTTAAGGCCTCCCGCAAGGTGGGATAAAATTTAAGCACTCCGTCAATAGGCTGAATTTTGGCCCGCGCCAGGGTGCGAATGGGTTGAAATTGCAAATCGGCAATAAGCAGTTTGGTATTATTTTTTTGGCATTTATCAATTAGCTTGGTTAAGGCGGCTAAGCCGCCAGCATCTAAGATGGATACGCCGTCTAGGTACAATAGGATAACTTGCTTATTGTGGGTGAGTGTGGCGATTTCAGCAAAAATCCTATCGGCTGCGGCAAAAAACAGCGGGCCATTGATCTTCAATACCGCCCAGTCCTCCGGTAACACTTGCTCGACATAACGCTTATTGCTGCTGATATCATAAAGCTTGGTCATTTCGGCAATTTCTCGCATAAACAGCAAGGCGGCGAGAATAATGCCGACACTAATGGCGATCACCATATCGAAAATCACCGTTAGCGCAAAACAACTTAAAAAGACTAAGATGTCGCTGGTGGGCGCGGTTTTCAGTAAATGAAGTGCTTTAGGGGCCTCACTCATATTCCACGCCACGACCAGTAACAGCGCCGCCATGGCAGACATGGGTAAGTAGGCCAGCACTCCGGCTAAAGCCACTAAACCGATTAATACCACTAAGGCATGGACCATTGAGGCTATCGGACTTTGGGCGCCCGCTTTGACATTTGCCGCGCTGCGCGCAATGGCAGCAGTGGCTGGGATCCCACCAAAAAACGGCGTGATGATATTGCCAATGCCTTGGCCGAGGAGTTCGCTATTGGCGCTGTGACGTTTGCCGGTCATTCCATCGAGCACGACCGCGCACAGAAGCGACTCAATTGCCCCTAACATCGCGATAGCAAAGGCGGCGGGTAATAAGGCCTGAAAGGTGCTGAGGTTAAGTTCAAAGGGCTGGCCGTTGACTCCTGCTTGTAGCCAAGGCCATTCGAAACTCGGTAGCACCGATGGAATACCCATGCCAATGCTGCCATCGGGTAATTGGTACTCAAAGCGCGTGCCGATAGTGTCGATATTGGCCCCCATGGCATTGAGTGCTAAAGCAACCAGGCTGCCTAGGATGATTGCCGGGAGATGGGCTGGTACAGGGATGTTTAGTTTTGGCCAGAGCAACATAGTCCCAAGGGTAAGCGCGGCGACCAATAAACTTGGCAGATGCAGGGTTGGCAGTGCTTCAGTGAGCAGCATGAGTTTGGCAAAATAGTGTTCAGGCATCTGCTCAAGCTGTAGGCCAAAAAAGTCCTTTAACTGCAAGGTCGCAATCACGACGCCAATGCCGGCAGTAAAACCTAGGGTGACAGATTCGGGAATATATAAGATGAGCCGCCCCAAGCGCAGTACGGCCATCGTCACCAGCATAATACCGGACATGACAGTTGCGATGAGTAGTCCGGCGAGACCAAATTGCTGGGCGATAGGAAACAGCAATACCACAAACGCTGCCGTGGGACCGGAGACGCTGAAACGTGAGCCACCAGTCATGGCAATAATAAAGCCACCAATAATTGCGGTATATAAACCGTATTGTGGCGGGACGCCACTGGCAATCGCCAGCGCCATGGCCAAGGGGATGGCAATAATGCCAACGGTCAGCCCCGCCATAATATCTTGCCCAAAAGCGGTTAGTGAATACGGCTCTTTTATGCAGGCTTGAGTAAGCGCGTGCGCAATTTTTAATGAAAATAAATGAGCTGAGTGTGACACAGGGGATCCCGTAGCATTGCGTAGATTAAGTTAAGTATTCTAGTTCTCAATTCCTCTTCTCAGTGTGACCTATACCATAAAAAAGAGTTGATTAACTTTAGCTTACCGCATACATGTGCTCAACAAGATTGCCAATCTTGTTTGCTGCTAGCAGGGATATGGACTGGCTAGCGTTGCTGTTTAAGGTGTTGGCTTCAATAACGCCCAGTGCGATAGCCAAGGGCGGTTATCGGGGGGATCGTGCCGCCAAGGGAAGGAGCTTAATATCAGATCCTCATGTAAAGACATACCGCAAATGCATAATGTCATCGCTGAGCGCAGGATTGCTGCGCAAGAGTGCGCCTGAACGATTACAATAATGACATCCAAAGGAGGGCGTCCAACATGATGAGGAGCCACACGTGCCATTAGCAAGATTGCAATCATCAAGCTCGCCATCGGTTGACGATGGATTTGAGCCAGAATACACGGATGAGCGATTGATGGAGTGTTATGCCCAAGGGGATACCAGCGCATTTGAGCGGCTTTATCTTAAGCACAAAGGGCCGCTGTATCGTTACTTTCTGCGCCAGATATCCGACAAGCAATTAGCGGAAGATTTATATCAAGAAACCTGGAGCCGGGTGATCCGCGCTGCGGCGAATTATCAACCGAGTGCTAAATTCAGTACCTGGCTTTATCGAATTGCCCACAATTTGTTGGTAGATCATGTTCGGGCGGTCAAACCTGTCGATTTAGCTTGTCGTGAGGCCAGCGCCTTACTAGACACGTTCGTCGGCAATGAGCAATATCAACCAGATGTGCAGTGGCAAGTGCTGCAACAAAGTCGGTTGCTCAAACACTGCATTAACATGTTGCCTCAAGTACAAAAAGAAGCGTTTATTTTGAATATTGAGATGGGATTTACCGCCGTGGTGATAAGCGATATCGCTGGGGTGACCCTTGAAGCCACTAAAAGCCGGATCCGTTACGCCTACCATAGCCTAAAAGCCTGTGTCAGTAGCAAATGGCAGGAGACCTGTGATGACTAATCCCTCTTCTCCCTCTGCGGACCCTGCTTGTGCAATGTCACCCGAGGAGCGGGCTTTGCAGCAGGAAGTGTCGACTTGGTACCATCTGCAAGCGACTGAAATGCCTCCAAAGCAGGTTGATGAAGACATTTTAGCCTTATCGCGTAGCCAGCTTTCGGCGCTTAACGTTGCCCATATTCCAGCGCCGCCCTTTTGGCAGCGCTTGCCATGGGCAGTAGCCAGTGCGGCCTCCTTAGTTGTACTCCTTGGTTTGATGATGTTTAATCGCCCGCAATTTGACCAAGACATGCCAAGGCCGTTGGCTGATAGCGCGGCAGCACTACCGGCAGAGCCGCCTGCCATGGTAGCTCAGGTCATGGAAGCTCAGGTGATGGAAGCCCAGCTCCATGCTGCCCAGCCAGCCCCCATGCAAGCCCCTATGTCGGCTAAAGCCCCTCAGCTCGTCCAAGCACCACAGCTCGCCCAAGCGCCTCGCTCTGAGGGCCGTCATGCACCAACAGGTAGCGTCACTGCTGAGAAGGTGCAGTTGTCTTTAGCTGAAGCCTTAAAGCAATTGCAGTTGCTTATTGATAATAAAGATTTTTTCCAAGCTTTAGCCTTAGAGCAGCAGATACTCGCAGAGTACCCGGAGTTAAATAGCTTAAATAAGGTGTCTGGAGATAATGTTGAGGCCCACAATGGCGTGACGGCTCAGCTTTGGAAGGAATTTAACGTCATACAACAACAATTGCATCAAGCTGTGCGCTAGTTGAAGGCGCTGGGGTGAGGTATTAGGCGAACACTTGGGATTGTTCGAGGTCGCAGGCGCTTATATTCGCCGCGCCGTTAAATTGGCTATTGATTTGTTGTCGTTATGTTTGCGCAGGCATTATTGTTTAACCTGTAACTTACTTGATCAACATCATACAGCCGCCAGTATTTAGCCTGCTATATTGTGAGTTGATATATGGCTTGGCTAGTCTCAAAACCTTGGGCCCATCTTCAGGAGGCGATATGCTTAACAGACTCATGTATGACCATAAACATATAGCAGTACTACTAAATGTATTGAAAAAAAAACAAAATAAATTAGCTGAAGGCGAGGCGATTAATTTTAGTGTAGTTCGAGACATTGTTGAGTATATGCAAAGTTATACTGAGCGCAGCCATCATCCGGTTGAAGATATCATCTATGGTTATTATTTAGCCCACAAAGCGAATAATGAACTCCATGATCTTCGCTTGCAGCATGACGTGCTGATCCAAGCCTCGGCGACTCTCATGAATACCCTCAATTTAATTTTGAGTGATATTGTTGTGGCCCGAGGAAAACTGATTAATGACTTTGCAGAATATATTGATCTCCAAGAACAGCATATGTTGATGGAAGAGCGCGATATTTTCCCGCTACTGACCCAGCATTTGACTGAAGAAGACTGGCAACGGATTGCTAAGGAATGTCATTCTTCATTGATAGATGATCCACTATTCCTTGACCGCGAACATCGAGCCTTTAATGATTTGCGTGCGTACCTAGATGCTGCCGATTAAGGTGGCAAGAGAGACAAAAAAAGCGCAATTTGCGCTTTTTTTTGTATTTTAAATATGAGTTTACATCATATAAAACAGATTGTTACAACTGGATTGCGTCAATATCGTAGTCAAAGTTAGTATCAATTTCTTGTAATTCCTTGAGCAAACGATGCTTATCCTTTAACGCTTCAATCTCTCGCCACTTACGCTTCTTATTGGAGCCTCGCGAGCGATCGGGTCTTTCGATGACTTCATCTAGCGCACAACCATAATCTAAGCGATCCATGGTAACCTCCTGTTGTTGTATGTTTTGTCAGCGATTAAATAACATATTTTCAAAACAGGGTGCAAGAATTATGTTTCATTTGTGTTAACTGTAAATGAAATTTGGATGATGATCCGTATCGCTAGGGGGAATGGCTAAAGGTGTTTAACGCAATAAATAGAATAAAAATATAGACATGCAATAAAAAAGCCAGCATTTGCTGGCTTTTTGTTCGATTAGAGTTTGCCCTGACGGAAAAGGTTAATCAGGCCATTACTCGATGCGTCTAAGGTACTCGACGCTTCACTTGCGCCGATACGTGAGAGCACATCGTTGCCAAGATTTTTGCCTAACTCAACTCCCCATTGATCGAAGGAGTTAATATCCCAAATCGCACCTTGAACAAAGGTTCTGTGCTCATAAAGGGCGATTAGCGCGCCTAAGGTCTCAGGGGTCAATTTATTCATTAATAGCGTGTTACTGGGTTTGTTCCCTGGCATCACTTTATGTTTTGCAATCAACTGTTTTTCAGCAGCAGATAAAGGGCTGTTAGCAAGTTCAGCTAATGCTTCTTCGAAGGTGCGGCCCTGCATCAGCGCTTGGGTCTGCCCAAAACAGTTTGATGCCAACTGAGCATGATGTTCGCCAATAGGATTGTGGCTTTGCAAAGGCATGATAAAGTCGGCAGGAATAAGCGCTGTACCTTGATGTAGCAGCTGGTGGTACGCATGCTGCCCGTTAGTGCCTTCGCCACCCCAAATGACTGGCCCGGTGCTGTAATCCACATCGGTACCATTTAAGGTGACTGATTTACCGTTACTTTCCATATCCAGTTGTTGGAAATATGCCGGTAGGCCACGTAAATAGTGATCATAGGTCAGCACGACATGTGACTGCGCATTAAAGAAATTACTGTACCAAACTGACAATAACCCCATAATGACGGGCATATTTTCAGCCAGCGGCGCATGGGCAAAATGTTCATCCATTTGATGCGCGCCGCTGAGTAAGGCTCTGAAATGATTCATTCCAATCAGCAGGGCGATCGGCAAACCAATCGCAGACCACAGGGAATAGCGCCCGCCTACCCAATCCCACATTGGGAAAATATTATCGGCATCGATCCCAAATTGAGTCGCTTTATCGACGTTGGAAGTGACCGCCACAAAGTGTTTCGCCACATCCGATTGTTGCCCACCCTTGGCCAAAAACCATGCTCGGGCGGTGAGGGTATTGGTCAGGGTTTCTTGGGTGCCAAAGGATTTGGACGACATGATGAATAAGGTGGTTTCAGGATTGAGCAGCTTAAGCTTTTCACTTATCGAAGTGCCATCAACGTTGGCCACAAAGTGACAGGTTAAGCGCTTATCCCAATAAGGGCGCAGTGCTTGGGAGACAATTTTGGGTCCTAGGAAAGAGCCGCCAATCCCAATGCTGACAACATCGGTGATTGGTTTATCGGTATAACCTTTCCACTGGCCAGAGGTAACTGACTCGACAAAACGCTGCATTTTATCGAGGGTTTGCTGTACTTCTGGGACGATATCTTGACCGTCAGCAATCACTTGCTGAGTTGCAACGCTGCGTAATGCGGTGTGGAGCACGGCACGTTTTTCGGTGTTGTTGATTATTTCACCGGCAAACATGGCATTAATTTTTGCTTCGAGTTTTACATCTTTGGCTAGCGAATACAGCAGTTCTAGTGTTTGTGGCGTCGCTCGATTTTTAGAATAATCTAAAAATAAACCACAGGCAGATAGCGACATCTTATTAAAGCGAGTCGCATCATTGGCAAATAAATCCCGAAGGTGAGGAATGGATTTGCTGTGCTGAGATAACGCGTGCCAAGTAGAGCTTTGGGTCAATAATGTCATCAAATCGTCTCCGAAGATGCTTAGTTTGCCAGTTTTGCCTTGAGCATGATTTCCAGTTTGCCTTGGTCGATGGCGAAATTACGGATGCCTTCTGCCAGTTTATCGACCGCCATCGGATCTTGGTTGAAGTCCCAGCGAAATTGCGCTTCAGTAAGCGGGGAATCGGCATTCGCTTTGACGGTGGCAGGGCGTAGTTTAGGCTGAATGTGTATTTGAGAGTTAGCTAATTCCTCAAGCAGTGAGGGGCCTATCGTTAAACGGTCACAGCCAGCGAGTTCGATTATTTCACCAATATTTCTGAAACTCGCGCCCATGACAACGGTTTTATAATCATGCTGCTTATAATAATTGTAAATTTCAGTGACAGACACCACACCAGGGTCATTGGCCGCATCATAATCTTGACCTGTGTCTTTTTTGTACCAGTCGAGTATCCGGCCAACAAAAGGGGAGATCAGATAAACACCTGCTTCGGCACAAGCGCGCGCCTGAGCAAAACTGAACAGTAGTGTCAGATTACAGTTAATTCCGGCCAATTCCAACTCTTTAGCGGCGCAAATGCCTTCCCAAGTTGATGCCAATTTGATCAAAATACGAGATTTATCAACACCCGCTTCTTGATAGAGGCGGACCAATTTATGGGCCTTGGCTATGGATTTTTCTTTATCGAATGAAAGGCGGGCATCCACTTCAGTAGAAATACGACCCGGAACCAGTTTGAGAATTTCTACGCCAATATTAACTGCAAGTTTGTCACTAGCGTCATCAATTTGCTGTTCAAGATCAGTGCTCTGGGATTTTGCCCAAGCAATTGCATTATCAATTAATGCACTATATTCAGGAATTTGAGCGGCTTTTAAGATCAATGATGGATTGGTGGTCGCATCTTCAGGTTGGTAGCGTTTTATGGCTTCAATGTCGCCAGTGTCAGCAACGATGGTAGTGTATGACTTGAGTTGCTCTAGTGTATTTGCCATGAAAAACATCCTTCTCAGGTAGCTATCTAAACTTGAAATGTACTGATGACTATTAGAAGCGATTTTAGCAATTTTTCCAACCTGGAATGTAAAAAAATTACAAAAATGATAATGTTTTGTCGCTGTTAACCTTATGGGGCGGTATCGTTTAGTCACGCGACTAAGGTCATGTCGTACACTGGATAAGATAAGCGGTAAAATAAAAAAGTCGCTGCAAGCAGCGACTTTTTTATTGGCTTACTAATTGCCTTACTAAAGGATTACTTCAGTACAGGTTGTTTAGTCGTCGTGGTCACGATAGCTTCGATGCGGCGGTTAGCTGCATGAGCTTCTTTTGAGTTACCAGCAACAATCGGTTGAGTGATACCGTAACCGTTAGCAGAGACACGGCTTTGGCTAATGCCAAACTTGTCAACCAGGATTTTAGCTACAGCATTTGCACGCTTGTCTGACAGAGTCATGTTGTATTCTGGTTTACCTACGTTAGAGGCATGACCAGCGATTTCAACAGTGAACTCAGGGTTTTTGTTCAGATAGTTTGCTAATCTTTCGATATCTTTATAGTAAACTTCTTTAACTACTGCAGAATCGTTAGCAAATTGGATTGAACCCACGTCTTCTTTGTTTTTTACATTTTCGTAGATTGAACAGCCTACAGAATCCACTTTATGGGTTTCTGGTGTCGCTGGACATTGGTCTTTATCATCGTAAACACCGTCGTTATCAGAATCAACTGGCGCTGTAACAACGGGCGCAACAACTGCTGCTACCGCAGCTGGAGTGCCAAAACGATAGCTTAGTTCTAGACCCCAATAGTTACTGTCAGCATTGACAGGAACAATGGCATTACGTGCGTTATCATCTAAGTTTTCATAACGACGGTATTTTGCTTGTAACTTCAGATTTTCAGTGAAATTGTAGCCAACACCTGCGCCAAAATATGGGGCAAAGTCTTTCTCGCTATAAGAGCTAGATTTGCCATTAAAGCTTTGGCTGTTTTCTAGAGAGTAGTACATTGCGCCCGCTTCTGCTGATAAGCTCCAACGGCCGCCAAGTGGTAATACACCAACTAAACCAAGAGTTGCACCTTTAGCATCTGCATCGTTGCTAATGCCTGCATAGGTCCAATCGGCATTACCTAGATCACGATAGCCGATTTCTGCACCAAAGTAGTCATTAAACATATAGCCAGCAAATACGTCCCATGCGTATGGGTTATCATCGCCGTCTTGGGTTGCAATGTGTTCGTAGTTATTAACACCTAAACCTGCACCAACGTACCAAGGTGTTAAGTCTTGAGCTGCGCTGGCAGCCAGTGGAAGCATTGATGTCAATAAAACTACTTTTAATGTGTTCTTCATCATTTTATCTAAGTCCATTGTTTATGATTCTCCACCAATCATGCTTTGCGGTTTTTATGCAAAACATTGCTAGCACTTAGTGTGGGGGATCCTTTGATATAATAGCCAGCTTCTCATTATTACTTGATTTGTTATCTTTTTCCAGTAGTACATCTTAAAATGTTATAGGAGGTAGCCGCGAAAACGCGATATTTGCAGCTAACAAGGTTTATCTAAACGGTTTTTGTGTTGCCAATATGTTGCCTCTGAGGGCCGGGATCCATTCAGTATTTGATGAACCGCCGCTGAGAAATACTCAATTGATACGTTAAGTTTCTTATTAAGGCCAACCTTGTTGCGGTTGGTTGCTTGTGAATCAATATGTTAGCCGTTGAAGTGGTGTGATTGTTATTTGAACGATGAGCTATGCAACGGATTCTTTATACTAACCTAGCCTGTGTTATCAATTATGTATTATTTAGATATCATATTTTTAAATCGTGAATGCTTTCAACGTGATTTTTTTGTTACTGATGAGTGGTGTTTTTGTGTTGCCACTTTAGTTGGCTTTTGATTTACTTGATTTAAATGTGAGATTTGCTTTGTGTGATGTTTTAATTTGTTGAATGTTGATTGGATATGTATGAATATGTAATGGAGTGTCGCTCTTAATAAAGATATCTGTATGTTGTTATATATTGCTTATGGTAAATGGGTGAGCATTTGCTTTTATGGAGTCTTAATAATAACTTTGTATTTTATCATCCTAAATGAGGTTAGGTATATTGGTTTTATATTTATAAGTGTAGTTTGTAAATCTATTTTATATTCATGGTTTATCTATTGCCGATTGTGTCGTTGTTGTGCCGATGA
>NZ_JBOFMC010000102.1:0-3901 GCF_051658185.1 Shewanella sp.
TTCAAAACCAGCACGTTAAAGCTAAGATTGCTGGGATAAGCGCCCAGGTCAACCCTATCAGTCGCACTCTGGAACTGCGCATCAGCCTACCTGAGTCGGCTGCGGTCATTAATGGCGATATTGCCTATTTGCACCATACACAAACCATTACCCAGCCAGGATATTGGGTGCCTATCGCAGCGTTATCGGACGGAATGCGCGGGCGCTGGCAGTTATATGTTATCAACAACCATCCTCTTGGGGCCCAAGTGGAGCCGCGCGATGTGGAGATCCTCTACACCCACGAGGACATGGCCTACATCCAAGGGGCGGTCCAAGCCAATGAACACTATGTCAACCAAGGGCTACATAAATTAGTCATTGGCCAAGAAGTGATGCCAGTCGCGGCGAAGGTGGCATCATGATGATCAAGGGGTTTGTGGAAAATGGCCGCTTAGTTAGCCTCGTTATCGCCCTGCTTATCGTGGCAGGGTTGGGGGCGCTATCAAGCCTGCCGCGCACGGAAGATCCCGAGATCACCAACCGTTTTGCCTCAATTGTGACGCTCTATCCCGGCGCCAGCGCCGAACGGGTTGAAACCTTAGTGACCGAGGTGCTCGAAAATCAACTCCGGCGCTTAGCACAAATCAAATTGATCCAGTCAACCTCACGGCCTGGGATCTCCGTGATCCAACTAGAACTTGAGGACACTGTCATACAAACCGCCCCCCTGTGGTCACGGGTGCGAGATTTATTAGCCGATGCCCAGCCCTCTTTGCCATCAGGCGTGCTGGCCCCTAACCTTGACGATCAAATCGGTTATGCCTATACCGCGATCCTCGCCATACAGTGGGATGGGCCGGCGCCTGTCAGAGTCGACATGCTCAATCGTTACGCTAAGGAATTACAACATCGCTTAAGGCAGCTCAGCGGGACGGACTTTGTCAAACTCTATGGGGCGCCAGAGGAGGAAATTTTAGTCGCGCTCAACGGCCATAAAATGAGTCAATTACAGCTCACGCCAGGCGCTATCGCGCAGATCTTAAACAATGCCGACAGTAAAATTGCGGCGGGCGAAATCAATAACACCAGCTTTCGCGCCCTCGTCGAGGTCTCCGGTGAGCTCGACTCACTGAGCCGCATTCGCCAAGTGCCACTCAAAGTCGACGCCCAAGGGCAAATTATCCGCCTTGGGGATATCGCCCACATCAGCCGCCAGCCCAAAACGCCCGCGCAGAGTGTCGCCTTAATTGCGGGCGAGCAGGGGATCATCGTCGCTCCGCGCATGCTAAGTAACACTCGAGTCGATGTGTGGCAGGCCGAGGTTGAACAGCTCGTCGATGAACTCAAGCGTGATATGCCCGCCAACATCAATATCCAATGGTTATTTGAGCAAAACAGTTACACCAGTGCGCGCCTAGATGGCTTAGCGATTAATTTACTTCAAGGCTTTGTGATCATTTTTCTGGTGTTGTTAGTCACCCTTGGGCTTCGCAACGCCATTATCGTCGCCCTCGCCTTACCCTTAATGGCGCTATTTACCTTGGCTTGTATGCGATACATTGGCCTGCCCATCCAGCAAATGTCGGTGACCGGTTTAGTGGTGGCTCTGGGGATCATGGTGGATAACGCCATTGTGATTGTCGATGCCATTACCTCCCGGCGCCGGCAAGGGATGACAGCATTGGCTGCGGTAACCGAGAGCTTAGGTCACCTCTGGTTACCCTTAGCGGGCTCAACACTCACCACTATCCTCGCCTTTGCGCCTATCGTTCTCATGCCCGGCTCGGCGGGAGAATTTGTCAGCGGCATTGCGATAGCGGTGATCTTGGCGCTGCTTGGCTCTTATATCATTGCCCACACACTCGTGGCCGGGCTGGCCGGGCGTTTTAGCCATGCAGGTCCCAACAAGCTTTGGTACCAACAGGGCATTAAACTGCCGCTCCTTGCCCATTATTTTAAGGCGACACTCACCATCGCCCTGCAGCGCCCGCGCTTGAGTGCGCTATTGATCGGGATCATCCCAATCCTTGGTTTTATGGCATCGACTAAGATGACCGAACAATTCTTTCCAGCATCGGACAGGGATATGTTCCAAATCGAAATGTACCTTGCCCCCCATGTCAGCCTGGCTAACACGTTAAGCCAGGTGCATTTGCTGGACAGCCAATTGCGCAATATCCAGAGTATCCATCAGGTAAGCTGGGTTGTGGGCGGCAACACCCCGTCGTTTTATTACAATCTCACCGAACGGCAACAAGGCGCCAGCAATTACGCCCAAGCCATGGTGAAAGTGGCGAGCTTTACCGAGGCCAACGCCCTTATTCCTCAATTACAGCAGCAATTTGATAAAGCCTTTCCCGAGGCGCAAATCTTGGTGCGTAAGCTCGAGCAAGGCCCGCCCTTTAATGCGCCAATTGAACTGCTGATCCTAGGTCCCAATCTCGACACCCTGCGCCAGCTCGGAGATGAGGTGCGTAAAATGCTTGCCACCACCAGCGATGTATTGCATACCCGCGCCACCTTAACCGCGGGCGCCCCTAAGGTATGGTTACAAGTAAATGAAGATGCGAGCTTAATGAGCGGCTTAAGCCTGACACAAATCGCCAGTCAAATCCAAATGTCGACCACTGGCGTGATAGCCTCAAACGTGCTTGAGCAAACGGAATCCTTACCCATACGGGTACGCCTAGGAGAAACAAGTCGAGAAGAAGTGAGTAAACTGGCAGAAATTCAATTAGTCACGCCCTCAGGGCAGGCGGTACCACTCTCAGCGCTCTCGCACATTGAGGTGCAGGCCAGTCGCGGCGCCATCCCTAGGCGCAATGGGCAGCGGGTCAATACTATTGAAGCCTATATTGTGAGCGGCGTGTTGCCAGCCAAAGTACTTGAAGCGGTAAAACCTAAACTGACGCAATTATCACTGCCACCGGGTTATCGTATTGAAATAGGTGGTGAAAGTGCCAAGCGAAATGAAGCCATTAGCAATCTGCTCTCCCATCTATTGCTGATCCTCTGCTTACTTTTTGCCATCCTAGTCCTATCTTTTAATTCATTTAGGCTAACCACCATTATTATTTTAAGCGCCATACAATCGGCCGGATTAGGATTATTGGCAGTATTTGTATTTGGTTATCCATTTGGTTTTCCTGTAATTATAGGATTGCTGGGCCTAATGGGGCTTGCCATCAATGCCGCGATTGTCATCTTAGCCGAGCTGGAGGCTGCCCCCACGGCCCGCCTCAATCATCATGGCGGCATCATTGCAATTGTTAGCGACTGTGGGCGACACATCGCCTCCACCACGATAACGACCGTTGGCGGCTTTATTCCGCTGATCATCGCCGGTGGCGGTTTTTGGCCGCCCTTTGCCATCGCGATTGCTGGCGGCACCCTATTAACCACCCTGTTATCACTGGTGTGGGTGCCCACTATGTATTTACTACTTATGACACGCCCAGCAATTGTCAGCACGAGCATCCATAACAAAAGCATCGGTAACGCCCCCAATGATAACGCGAGCTCAGCAGTTAGCAGTCAAGCATATAAAGCGGCAAATCAATAAAATTGACGCTGAGGTAATGACATTGTGTGGCTGATAACTCTATTTACCGCCAACGAGTCGCGCATCTTGGGCGCATCATCGTGATTAAGGGCCTGAGCAATAAAATGGGAAAATAAGAAAATAAGAAAATAAGAAAATAAGAAAATAAGAAAATAAGAAAATAAGAGTAAAGGTAAGCGGTGTATCAGACGATGTATTTATGCCAACACTTAGCGGGCATCCCCCGCTAAGGTTCCGGATGACAACCATTAAGCCCCGGCTAACCTGCTATACCCCAACCTGTTCACCGAGCACTACAAACCACCCAGAAAGCTGAACAAAAAACACACGCAAGTTGCGCAATAATAAAGCAAATTG
>NZ_JBOFMC010000103.1:0-8986 GCF_051658185.1 Shewanella sp.
AGGTTAACACCGCAGGGGACAAGGAAGGGTAACTGCGTGTGAGCTGCGCATTGCTGCGGTCAGCGGCCATGGTGTATTGGGTGAGATCGTTAGTGCCAATACTGACAAAATCCAGCCTTGGTAGCATAGCGCTTAGGTTGAGCACCGCCGCTGGGGTTTCGACCATAATCCCATAACTGAGCCTGCCATAGCTTTTTTGCTCGGCGGCTAATGCTTGCTGGCACGTTTCAATCAGTTGGAAGATTTGATCAAGATCTTCGACTTGATTCACCATCGGGAACATCAAGCGGATCGGCCCATGTTTGGCCGCTCGCAAAATGGCTCGCAGCTGGGTGGTCAACAGCGCTGGATGAGCCAAGGCGTAGCGGATCCCCCGCACTCCGAGGGCGGGATTGGGTTCTCTTTCTTGCTGCAGGCAGGGCACATCTTTGTCGGCGCCTATGTCTAAGGTTCTTATGGTAAATATTTTCCCTGCCAGCAGCTGCAGCGCATCACAATAGAGGCGATATTGGGTCTGTTCATCGGGTAAGGTACTGACCTGCATCAGCATAAATTCGGTGCGAAATAGGCCAATGCCATCGGCGCCGATATCATTGATGCTCGCCATATCATTAAGATTGCCGACATTGGCTAATAAGCTGACCCGGTGACCATCACGGGTTTGGCTGCATTGTCCTTTATAGGCAAGCAGTGCTTGGCGCCGAGCACACTCTTGTTGCAAGCGTTGCTCGAGCTGTGCTTGCTTTGCCGAGGTAGGCTTGATGATCAGCTCGCCTGCGATAGCATCGAGGGCCAGAGGTGTGCCGTTGGCAATGGCGGCGCTCTCAAAGTCACAATGTAAAAGTGCAGGGATCCCCGCAGCCTTTGCCAGAATAGCCGTATGACTGGTTAAGCCACCACTTTTAAGCACTATGCCTGTAATAAATGCTTTGGGGAGTAGGGCAAATTCGGCGGGGGTTAGATCCTCTGCTAATAGCAAGGTCGGGCGACACAGTTGCTCTACACCTTGCGGTAATGTGCCATTTATTGCGCCGATAAGGCGCTGCCCAAGGCAATGCACATCCTCTGCGCGATGGGCTAAATAGGGGTCATCAAGGGCGAGTAAGGCGTTGGCATGTTCAGTAAAAATCCGCTCCACGGCGACAGCGGCGCAGAGCTGTAATTGGTTGATGGCGTCTACGATCTGCGCAATCAATTCCTCATCTTGCAGTAATAAGAGATCGGCTTCAATCAGTTGATAATTGTCGCTCGTGTCGGCTAAAGAGGCCTGACTGCATATGAGCTGCGCTTGTAATTGCTGCAATGCTGTGGCCAATTGGCGCTGCTCTTGGTCAAGCTGCGTCTTGGGGATGGGACGATAGTCAAGGTGACGGGGTGGATGATTAAGGTGCAATGCCTCGCCAAAGGCGATGCCTGCTGACACTATGATCCCTGTTATTGCCATATCATTTCCCATTTGGCCATTGGCCGACATCACAACGGTAGTTTTTGCAGTAGATTAGCGGCTTTTATCGGATTGGTCTATTAGGCTCACTCTTTAGCGATGGTCGCCACATTTAGAGTGGGTTCCCACATTCACGACTGCAGCGCTTAAATGCGGCCTAAGCATACCCTCCACATGGGGTTATCCATGGTATTAGGTAGAAAGGCCTTCTTCCTTACCGAGTCGAGCATCGACAGTCAAAAAGCTCAATCTGGGGGCATTTGCCACAATCTTTTGAACAACAAGAAGTTGCCCAAGCCATCCTTTAAGTTAGCCCAATGTTCGTTCAATTGAGCGAATGCTGTTGTAATTCATTGTATTTATAGCGCTCTTTAAAAGTCAGCTCGTTAATCAATTCCGATTAATTCATATAAATGGGCGGATTTACGATTATAAGCTTGGTCGGTTTATTCGTGTGGAGCCATTAAATCAGAGTCCGTTCTCAACCCTGAGTATAAGATACGTTTGTTATTTGATTGGAATAATGACACATCACTCCTTGTGTCACGAGCGCGAGCATTGCCAGAATGCACCTCATCTCACTTCGAAACGTCAATATGCCTTTTTATATGTCGCTATTTTTTCTAGCACAATCCACTATTTTTTATGCTTATTTTAAGTTGCAACCAAATCGCAACCAATGCGTAACACGCATTTCCTATAGTATCGCCTGTTTTCGAGGCTAGAAGCTTAGAAAAGCCTTTACGGGTTAAATTCAATATCAATCACGATACTTTTTAGGGGACACTATGTTTAAACACAAAACACTGTTGGCGTTAGCCATCAGCAGCGTCTGCGGGGTTGTTCACGGTGCGGATAATTTGATTATTTCTGAATATGTGGAAGGCAGCGGCAATAATAAAGCCATCGAATTGTATAACCCAACATCAAGCAGTATTGATTTAAGCCAGTACCAATTGCGTTTCTATTTTAATGGCAGCACTAATGTGGGCAGCGCTATCAGCCTCAATGGCACCTTGGCCGCTGGTGCGACTTATGTTGTTGCGGATAACGATGCCTCAGCAGATATTTTAGCGGTCACCAATCAACAAAGTAACGCCAGTTTTTTCAACGGCGATGATGCTATTGTCCTAATTCATCAAGACCAAGTGATTGATAGTTTGGGCCAAGTGGGTGTTGACCCGGGTAGCGAGTGGGGTAGCGGTGATTTATCGACACAGGACAACACGCTACGCCGTAATCCTGAACAATTAATTGCCGATCCTATTATTGATGATGCAGTCACCTTTAATACTTGGTTAGGTTTTGCTAAAGATGCTATCGCCGATCTCGGTAAGTTCAGCGCTGGTACGCCAACCGATCCTGTTGACCCTCCACCGAGCTCACTCGTTTGTGGTGAAGCATCGACCGCGATTCATACCTTGCAAGGTTCGACCAATGTCAGTCCGCTAAACGGACAAACCTTAGTGGTTGAGGCCATAGTGGTGAGTAACCAAGAAGTTGGCTTGAAGGGTATTTTCGTACAAATGGCTGACAGCGAAGCCGATAACGATCCGCAAACCTCGGAAGGGGTGTTTGTTTACACTGGCAATACACCCACGGGGTACGTGGCGGGCGATCGTATACGTTTAAAAGCCAAAGTGACTGAATACCAGGGCTTAACTGAGCTGACAACGGTAGCCGAGCATAAACTTTGCATCGCAGGGCAAACTTTACCGAGCGCTGCAGTGGTGACTTTACCCCTGAACTCGAGTGATGGTTTTGAGCCTTTCGAAGGCATGCGCGTACGCTTTAGCCAAGATTTAGTGGTAAACGAAGTCTACAACCTCGGTCGATATGGCGAAATTTTATTGGGCAGCCGCCGTCATTTTATTGGGACACAAGTTGCCGCGCCTGGGGTCGACGCCTTAGCTGTCAGTGCAGCCAATCAGAAAGACAGTATTTTACTTGATGATGGCTTAACGGCGCAGAATCCTGATCCGGTGATTTTCCCCGCGCCAGGTTTAAGCGCTTCGAACACGGTACGTGTCGGAGATAAAGCCACAGCACTCACTGGTGTGATGCACTATGGCTTTAATTTTTATCGCATCATGCCGACTGAGCCAGTTAATTTTGTGGCGGAAAATCCTCGTCCACAATCGCCAGTACTAGCTGAAGGCGGTAATCTCAAAGTCGCCAGCTTTAACGTACTGAACTACTTTAATGGCGATGGCCAAGGCAGCGGATTTCCAACGGCACGCGGCGCGAATACCGTGAGCGAGTTTGAGCGTCAAAAAGCGAAAATTATCAGTGCCATGGTCGGTATTGGTGCCGATGTTTTTGGTCTGATGGAAATCGAAAACGATGGTTTTGGCGCAAACTCAGCGATTGCCGATCTCGTCGCGGGCCTCAATGCTGCCGTGGGTGAAAATCGCTACGCTTATGTTATTCCAAAGGTCAATGGTAATAACATAAATGCAATTGGCTCGGATGCCATTACCGTCGGTTTAATCTACCGTAGCGACAAAGTTAACCCGCAGGGCGATGCGCGCATATTAACTAGCGCCAATTCTCCGGTAGATGAAACTGGCCAACCGTTGTTCGATGACAGCAAAAACCGCCCAATGTTGACGCAAGCCTTCGTGCTCAATGGCAGTAACGAGAATGTGGTCGTTGCGGTTAATCATTTGAAATCGAAGGGCAGTGAGTGTGCAGGTGACCCCGATGTTAACGACGGTCAAGGCAATTGCAATATTACTCGTACCCGAGCTGCAACGGCAGCAGCGCAGTGGATTAGCGAACAATATCCCGAACAAGGTGTATTGCTGATAGGCGACTTAAACGCGTATGCCAAGGAAGATCCACTGACCGCGCTGGCGAATGCCGGTTTTAGCGAGTTATTCGCCAAACTTGAAAAAACTCATGCTTACTCCTACGTGTTTTCTGGCGAGTCTGGACAGTTAGACCATGCTTTAGCGAATGCTGCGCTAGTGGATAAAGTAGTGGATGTGACCGAGTGGCATATCAATACCGATGAGCCACGGGTATTAGATTACAACGAGGAGTTTAAGACGCCTGCGCAGGTGCAAGACTTGTATGCCAGTGATGCTTATCGCTCATCGGATCATGATCCTGTGGTGATTTCACTCTTGCTCGAAGCCGAAAAAGTCGCCCCAGAAGCCAGCTTCATTAAAGTGGTGAATGGTGCAGCCGTGCAATTCACCTCAACTTCAATCGACAGTGACGGTCAAATTGTCTCTAGCCAGTGGGACTTTGGCGATAACACTCAAGCCATGGGAGAAGCCGCATCTCACACCTATGCGCAAAGTGGTGATTATGTGGTGACGTTAACCGTAACCGACGATGACGGCTTAAGCCATAGCAGCTCGCAAATAGTGACTGTAGTGGTTGAAAACGTGAAAAAACCACCCGTTGCCCAAATTCAACGTATTAATCTGTGGTTAGTCGATATGTTCATTTCGACCAGCTATGATACCGATGGTGTGATCAAGCAACATAAATGGAAGTTCGATAATGGTACTCACGCTAATGGTCCTGTAGTACTACGTCTGGCGCGCGGCGGTGAGCATATTGTTGAGTTAACCGTTAAAGACAACGATAAATTAACGGATTCCACGACACTGACATACCGTTAAGTGTTAGCACTTTCTTTATGATATCAAAAGCCTGCATCACAGGCTTTTTGACTTTCATTCATGATATGATGATTTGACATCCTCCCACCATTAAATCAGGCAAGCTGATTATAGTGGGGGATTCTTACCGCTAGACGGCCATGCCCGGCCGCGAGAATATCCTAGCACATTAACATCTCTGTCATGCGTAGCGCCACAATCACTACAAGACCATTCTCTTATTCGCAAACCGGCAAAGATGGTAATGAGTAGGCAGATCCGTAAGCAATACGCTGAATACCGAAAAGCTTTTTATTGGAAACCTTGAAGGCCTACATACAAAACCAAAAAGCGTACCTAGCTTCGCTATGTACGCTATCCATCTCCCCCCAAATTTACTCGCTTTGGCTCGTGACTTCTCGCCGCCTTATCAGGCGATACTTCTTGTTTCGTTAGCCACTGCTCGAAGTTTCGCGTCTTACGCAAGTCTCTACAAGCTGATACGACCGTGCAGCAGCGTTGGTAGCTTTTAACTGCTGCGCCATAACCGTTCCCTTGCGGCAATCTGCTACTAGGCTATGTGGGGTCTGCTTGAACAGTCAGTTGACAATCGGTTATTGCTTTCTGCTCTTGGTTTTCGTTAAAGACCACTCAGCAGCATAAACTATTTAAATTGCTAATCCTAATAGTTGCAGATGACTCATTGTTGGTTAAAAACTCACCTGATTAATGTAATCAACACGGGTTATTTGCCCGTGCTTTTCTGCTCAATTACTCGATTTTTTAAATTGACAATCCATAAAGTCAGTGCCGCCGCTTAGTCAACGGCTTGTGATATTCCGGCCAATTGGTGATGCGATGCTTGGATTTGCGCATCTGATAGCGGTTCCTGTGCGGTATTCACAGGAGCTGATCGCACCTTAGGTGGAAGGTTCATTCATTGAGACAACAATGCTGGCTTTAGCGTAGCAGGACTGAACCAGAAATAGGTCGGTGACATCATGCATTTGATGACCAGCTAAGGCGTGAAAAGTTCTATTCCAATCATCAACAACAGTGGCGCCATAAACAGGCTGAGCATGGATTGGACGGTTTGCAGAAGTCTGCGTCCGGCTCGGCGACCAAGAAAACCGCTGAACAGAAGCCAATAGCATCATCGAATTTGCGATTGACTCCATTTAACGCTGGATTATGTTTCACGAATGTTATAAATATGTTTCCGGAATGATACATTTGTAAGTGTTTGTCTCCCAAAAATCAGAGGTCATTAAATACTCTGAGTGGAGATAGCTCGAAAACAACTATAACAAGCCATGGGGATGAGAAATTATGACGATATATAGTAAAAGAACATTTGGGTTGAGCTCGCTAAGTTTAGCCGTTTCTCTTGCCTTAACAGGCTCGATGGCAAGTACTGGGGTGTTTGCAGAAGAAACTGAAGCAGCCAAAGCGGAAAGTATTGAAAAAATTGCAGTAATTGGTACGCGTGCCGCACCACGTTCAATTGGTGATTCACCCGTACCGGTTGATATTATCAGTAGTGATGACTTAAAGAAAAATGGCTCAACCGACATGATCGATATGTTGGTGACTTCCATCCCATCATTCAATTCCCGTGCTCAGCCTATCAGTGATGCAGCAACCTTGGTTCGTCCCGTTAACCTGCGAGGTTTACCTTCAGACAGTACCTTAGTACTCGTTAATGGTAAGCGTCGTCATCGTGCCGCTGTTATTGCTTTCCAAGGTGGCGGTATTAACGATGGTGCACAAGGGCCTGATATTTCAGTGATCCCTAATGCTGCACTCAAACAAGTTGAAGTGTTGCGTGATGGTGCTGCAGCACAATATGGCTCAGATGCTATCGCCGGTGTGATGAACTTTGTATTAAAAGATGACGCTGACGGCGGCTCACTCACTGTGAGTCAAGGTGAATATTACGAGGGTGACGGCGCCACAACGACGATTGATGGTAACCTTGGACTGGCGGTCACAGACCATGGTTTTATTAACATGAGTTTACAATACAAGAATGCCGATGCGACCAGCCGCAGCGTGCAGCGCCCTGATGCAAAGGCATTAATCGATGTCGGTAATAGCTTCGTCAAGGATCCTGCTCAAGTGTGGGGTAACCCAGAAATCAATGATGATTACAGTATCTTTGTCAACTCGGGTTTTGATATTTCCGAGAAGGCACGTTTATATGCATTTGGTAACTATGCATCACGGGATGCTGTCGGCGGGTTCTATTACCGCAACCCTCATAACCGTGGTAACGTTTATTCGGTCGATGGCGGGAAAACATTATTAGTCGGCGATGTGGGTTTAGCCAATGGTGGACCGGCGACATGTGCAACAGTGCCCGTACCCGTTGATGGAAACGTATTAGATACAGATGCATACAAGGCTATGGTGGCCGATCCAAACTGTTTCTCGATGAATCAAATTTTCCCCGGTGGTTATACCCCAAGTTTTACCGGTACGATTGAAGACATGTCATTCTTTGGCGGAGTTAAGGGGGATATTGGGGTTTGGAATTATGATCTCAGTGCCGGAACGGGTGGCAATAAAGCCAGTTTTGGCCTTAAAAATTCACTCAACCCGTCTATGGGATTAGATACGCCTACTGATTTCGATACTGGGGCCTATGATCAAAAAGAAAGCACGATAAACCTAGATCTCTCTCGAATGATGACCTTAGGCGGTATTGAAGACATCAGTTTTGCTAGTGGTTTCGAGTGGCGTAATGAGTCATTTGAAATCATCCAAGGGGATGAAGCCTCTTGGATTGCAGGTCCTTATGCATCGCAAGGGTTTAGCATTGGTTCTCACGGTTTCAAAGGCTTTGGTCCAGAATCGGCCGGTAAAAACTCTCGGCATAACATCGGGATCTATACTGACTTAGAGGCTTATTTAACAAGTCATTGGTTATTGGGCGCTGCGTTACGCTATGAAGATTTCTCTACCTTTGGTGACACGTTAAATTATAAGTTATCCACGCAATACGCTGCGACTGAAGAGCTTTCGTTCCGCGCCTCACATAGTACGGGGTTCCGCGCTCCAACGGTTGGGCAAGAGAACGTCGTCAACACACAAACATCCATTGTTAATGGTAATTTAATCCAAACCTTTATCGCGCCCCCAACGGATCCGTTATCGGCATTTTATGGCGGTGAAGTACTCAAGCCTGAAGAGTCAGTGAGTTATGCGCTAGGTGCGGTGTACGAGTATGAAAACTTCTTCTTAACCCTTGATTACTACAATATTGAAGTCGAAGGGCGTATTGCTCAATCGAGTAAGATTGAGGTAGAAGCTGCAGATTATGATGCACTGCGTGCCGCGGGTGTTGAGTTCCCAGAGTTAATTCAAGGAGTGACTTACTACACCAATGATTTTGATACTACTACCCAAGGTATCGACATCGTTGGCTCCTATGATACAGAATTACTGTCTGGTAATACCAAATTTAGCCTAGCTTATGGCTGGACTGATACCAGTGTTGATAAGTTTGACCCCGAAACAACAGACGCGGGTAAAGTACGCCGTTTAGAAGATGGCATCCCAGCGCATCGTGCCACACTCACTTGGGCTCAATCTTGGGATCAACTGTCGATGTCGTTACGGGGTAATTACTTTGGTGAATACTATGCGACGCACGCGGATGACACCTCAGAGTGGGGATCTGAAATGGCGGATGCCGCAATCACGGTCGATTTAGACGTCAGTTATGCATTGTTTGATGGCTTAACTGTCTCTGTCGGGGCAAATAACTTATTTGACCAAGAAGCACAAAAACTGAAAAATGGCACCCTAGGTGAACTCGGCGCTATTTATTATGAAAGCGGACCATTTGACTACAATGGTGGCTTTTATTACGGCCGTGTAAATTACCGTTTTTAAGCGGAAGAGGCGAGTGCGAATGCCTCGATTG
>NZ_JBOFMC010000104.1:0-8672 GCF_051658185.1 Shewanella sp.
TGCGGTGGCAGGGATTATCTGATACGAAACAGCCCAAAATGATCTTCTGGGCTGTTTATTTTTTGGCTTTGCTTGATGGCCGTGACCCTCGCGAGTGAAAGAGCGTTTGTAAACTGCGTAGTAAGCCTAAATAAAAAGGGCGAGTGATCGCCCTTTTTACCTATTTGCCTATCTCATTGGTGGAGATTAACGCAGCTTGCGTTCTTCTTTCATCAAATTCGCTAAGGACTGATAGATACTCGAAACCACTTCGTTACTCAATGGCTTATCGTCACCATCGCGTAGGAAGATTTTGGTTTCATCCGCATTCTCGCCATTTTCAAGCAACAAACGATAACTGCCCTCTTCAAGGGATAATTTTTGATCGCTCCACAGTGAGCTCCAAAAACCCGAGTTATCCGTAAACTTGATAAAATATAATCCCTTAGCACTATCCATATCGGCGATTTCAAAGCCCATCTCGGGTAAAACTAAGCGCAGTCTATCCCACACCTGTTTGTAAGATGATTTAGCCGACCAGTAGGCTTGACCTGACTCTGGCGTGACTAAATCCACCTGGATCCCTAAGGTTTGCTTAAGACGATTGGCCTGAATCGTTTGCTCACGTTTAACACTGATATAGGCAATTGCACTGTTGAGCATATCGATAGTGTATCGCTGTTTATCTTCGCCACTGAGTAACACGTCTTGCAGCTTGTCATCGTAGCGCTCCTCATGCTCCACTAAATGGATCACGATATTGGCGGTACGACCATGGGGACGGGTTTCGACATCAAAGCGATAACGCTGACGCAGCAAATAAATATTATCGGCACCCCAGAGGCTCGATTCGATCACTTCTTGGCTTTCAATCCAATCGGTTTCGAAATAGCCCTGTTGCTCATCACGGCTACGAATAGCAATTCCTTTTTGGGCGAAGAAACCCTCTAAGTTGCTAAAGATTTCTTGTTTAAGATCGATATTGTTATCAATAGATTCAATCACGATCTTAATGTTATCGCTGCCCTCTTCCACATGGGTGCCTTCTGCCATTGGCAGCACTTGCAGTGGAGGACGAATATCTAGGCTCTTGCCGACCAAGTTTGGATTCGCCTTAGGCCCGATAGCAGGGATCTCATATTCTTTATTGTAAGGCGGGGTTTTTAAGCCGGCAGGAATGATGAGTCTTGGCACAGGCTCGGCTTGCACATAGTCATCACCGCCATTGGCTTGACGACGGTCCAAAGGGGAGCTACACGCTGTTACTGCAGCGACTAGGACAAGTGGGGTGACTTTTTTTAGCATTAATTATTTAACCTCTATCTGCGCGCGAGTCATTGCTTCTAACAACAGACCATGACATTGCTCAGAAAGTTCAGTCAACGGCAGACGAATATGGCCGCATTGGATCAGCCCCATTCGATGGGCTGCCCATTTAACCGGGATAGGATTGGCTTCACAGAAAAGCGTGGTATATAAGCCGCGTAAGGGTTCATCAATCTCTGCCGCCAGCTGCGCATTACCGGCAAGCGCGGCATCACACATGGCTTTAAAGGCTTTTGGTACGATATTGTTCGCCACCGAAATCACCCCGTTGCCCCCCAGCAACATAAATTCTCTGGCGGTGGCATCATCACCGCTGTACAGCATAAAATCATTGCCACATAGCTCACGCAGGCGCTTAACCCGGCTAATATCTCCCGTCGCTTCTTTGAGGCCGATAATATTGTTCACGCCGACCAATTCCGCCACGGTTTCAGGCTGCATATCCACGGCGGTGCGCCCGGGCACATTGTATAAAATCTGAGGAATATCGGTACTTGCTGCAACCGCTTTATAATGGGCAATTAAACCCTTTGGCGTTGGCTTATTGTAGTAAGGAGTCACCCCGAGCATCGCGGCCACACCCACTTTAGAGAGGGATTTAGTGAGTTCGATAGCTTCAGATGTCGCATTGGCACCATTGCCACCGATAACCGGAATACGGCCCGCCGCAAATTTTACGGTGTGTGCAACAACAGTCACATGCTCATGCATTGGTAGAGTCGCGGACTCTCCAGTGGTGCCCACAGCCACAATCGCGTCTGTGCCTTGGTCTATATGGAATTGGACTAATCTTTCAAGACTTGCAAAATCTACTGAGCCATCACTGTTCATTGGCGTGATTAAGGCTACGATGCTTCCGTTTATCATCTGACTTTCCCCAAGATTTCAGGATTCGCTATGGTACTGATGCCAACCATTAATGACAAGCATTAACGGGGATCTCAAATTGATTTAGTTATGGTAGCATTACCTCCCGCACAAAAACTCAGCATTAACTCTGAGTTTTCGCTCTATGATATCGAAAAGTGAGGAAAATTCATGACCAATTTCCTGGTCGTAACCGCCATGGGTGTAGATCGCCCCGGACTCGTAAGTAAACTTGCTCGGCTTGCCAGTGACTGTGAATGCGATATCGTCGACAGCCGTATGGCGTTATTTGGTAACGAATTTACCCTGATCATGATGCTATCTGGCTCATGGCCATCGATCACCAAAATGGAAAGTTTGCTTCCTAGCCTCAGCGTTGAACTTGAGCTAATGACCGTTATGAAGCGCACCTCTAAACACACGCCACAGAATTATCAATCGCGTCTTGAGGTGCAGTTTACTGGTAAAGATCAACGCGGCACCATCAAACGGATCACCCAGTTTTTGGCAGACCGCTCGTTAGATTTAGCCGCAGTGCGCTCCTATTCGGAGGAGCTGCCCAATGGCGAACAAACGCAAAATGTGTCGATGACCATCAATATTCCTGAAAAAGTTGAACTCGAAAAGCTTGAAAAGAGTATCTATCAACTCTCCCAAGAAATGGCGTTAGATTGCAATATTAAACGCATGCAAGGTACGTTACAGCAACGTTAGAGGATAACGGATGAACACATTAACAGCAGGCGCCACTGCGCCGCTTTTTACCCTACAAGATCAACAAGGTCACTCTGTTTCACTGCAAGCATGCTTAACTCATGGCCCTGTATTAGTGTATTTTTACCCTAAAGCGGCGACCCCCGGGTGTACAGTGCAAGCCTGCGGCCTGCGTGACAGTAAAGCCGAATTTAACAGTCATCAAGTCACGGTCCTAGGGATTAGCCCAGATCCCGTCGCCAAGCTGGCTAAATTTGCCGAAAAGCAAGCGCTTAATTTCACCCTGCTCAGCGATGAGGACCATAGCGTCGCCGATGCATTTGGCGTGTGGGGCGAGAAAAAGTTTATGGGGAAAACTTACGACGGGATCCATAGATTGAGCTTCCTAATCAATCCCGATGGCACCATTGCCCATGTATTTGATAAGTTTAAGACGAGCGATCACCATGCGGTGGTGCTGGCCCACATCGCAGGCTAATATTCTGCCACGCTAATGTACTGCCACGCCTTACTGTTCCTAAAAAGCCAGCGATGGACGAGGGTCAGTAAGGCATTGAAAATCTCACCCGCCCAAGTCTCGTCAATCTCAACCGCAGTAACACCCCACACTATCAACAGCCCACATCGTCCCGTTGCAGGATTGGCTGAGTTTTCCTGCGGCGCTTCAGCCACGATTAACCTCTTGCTTAGTGATCCTTAATCCAAGCTGAGTTGCATCATTGCACCATTCGTCAACCCTATGGCCTTGTTTTTGTAAAAACAGGGGAACATCTCGGCGTGAACCGGAGTCAGATAAGAGGATTTGTAGTGTTTCCCCCACAGCCATGCGGCGGAGGATGAGTTTGATCCTAACTAAAGGAATTGGGCAACGAAATGAAGTTAAATCAATAAAATCCATAATGATCTTGCCATAAACGAACTTGGGCTATTATCCTAAGTTGCCACCTAAACTACAAGCTAAGCGCAGTCGTTTGCCCTTAGTTAAGATATGAGAAGTAAAGGATCCGCTTGCGTAATTTGACGTTTTTGACTCGATGCTCCTCTTTTGCCGCAGGAGCGCTCTCTTTGATGCTGTTAACGGGTGCCGCGAACAGCTTTGCGAACAATGATCTCCCCGATTTAGGCACCGCGGCGGTTAACACCTTCAGCCTCGAGAAAGAAATGGTGTATGGCGATGCTTATATGCGCGTCATTCGCTCTTCAGCCCCCATTCTCAATGATCCCGTGTTAAGCCAATATCTCACAGAACTGGGGAATACCTTAGTCGCCCATGCGACGGGGGTAAAAACGCCTTTTTATTTTTTCCTGTTGCAAAATGATGAGATCAACGCCTTCGCCTTCTTTGGCGGACACGTTGGCGTACACACGGGATTATTTCTTAACGCCGATAACGAAAGTGAACTTGCCTCGGTACTCGGCCACGAAGTGACCCACGTAACCCAGCGCCACCTTGCGCGCTCACTAGAAGCTCAACAAAAAACGGGGCCCGCTACCGTGGCAGGCTTACTGGGCGCAATTTTGCTGACCATCGCGGTTCCTCAGGCGGGTATGGCAGCACTGGCCACCACCCAAGCCCTTGCGACGCAATCCAAGATTAACTATACCCGTTTGCATGAAAAAGAAGCCGATCGGATTGGCATGCAAATACTGGTTGATGCCGGCTTTGATCCTAATGCCTCGGCCGATTTTTTTGGTAAGTTAGCGAGTCGCTATCGCTTTACCACCACGCCGCCACAGATGTTGCTGACTCACCCCTTACCCGAGTCTCGCATCACTGAAGCGCGGGATCGCGCCCATCAATATCCACAGCGCTATATTCCCGACAACCTTAACTTTCAACTCGCTAAAGCCCGTATTCAAGTGCGTTTTTCAAGTTATAGCGATGATGCGGTGTTAAGCCTATTTGAAAAACAGCTAAATAAACAAAGCTATACCTATAAAGAAGCGGCGCTTTACGGTAAGGCGCTCGCCCTCTTTCGGCTTAAAAAATTTGCGGAGTCCGAGAAAATTATCGATGAGCTATTAAGCATTGATAGTAACAATCTGTTTTATATCGATACTAAATCAGATTTACTCGTAGAACGTCAGGATCACCGCAAGGCGATAACGATGCTAGAAACGCAGCGTAAAATGAAGCCAACCTCCCAAGTGATTAACACAAACCTTGCCAATATTTATATTGAAGCGGGCGAACCTGCAAAGGCCATTCCGTTACTCGAGGACATGATTTTTCTTGATAAACAAAATCAGCTCCCCTATCAACTGCTGAATCTTGCCTACAAGAAGATCGGTAATCAAGGAATGGAGTATTTCTCCAATGCTGAGTTAATGGCACTCGGAGCAAATTACAAAGGTGCCATTGATCAGCTTAATTTTGCCTATCGCGCCTCAGAGGGCAATCCCTTACAGCTGGCTCGCATTGAAGCTCGCATTCGTCAATTTAAACAAGCTGATAAAGAACTGGAGGCGCTGAAATAGCGCCCCCACAACTGCGCCCCGTCTCCCCTGACGAGGCGCACAATTTTCTGTTACTATCCCTAATATTGTGATGTTAGCCCCTATTGAGCCCCATAGCCTATGACCCAAGTAACGATTTACCACAACCCGCGCTGTTCCAAAAGCCGTGAAACCTTAGCCCTACTCGAACAGCAAGGTTGCGAGATCACCATAGTTGAATATCTCAAAAATGTACCAAGCGCCAATGATATTCGCGACATTTTAGCCAAGCTCAATATCGATGCCCGTGAGCTGATGCGCACCAAGGAAGAAGAATACCAAGCCCAAGGATTAGCCTCACCCGCACTCACCCAAGCGCAACTTATCGCCGCGATGATCGCCACCCCCAAGCTAATTGAGCGCCCTATCGTGTTAGCCAATCAGCGGGCGGCATTGGGCAGACCGCCAGAAAATGTATTAACCATACTCTGAACCAAGCCACTTGATTTAAACAATACGCTGATGAAAAACATTTTTTGCTTTAAGCAATGTTTAGATCAACACAATGATGTTATTCACACTCTGCCTAGTCACATTTTTTAAGAGTAAAAACCATGAGCTCAAATACCTTATTTACCCTAAGCCGTCTTGGCTATCTAGCCCTCGTGCTACTCCTGAGTGGCTGGTTTATTGGTCAAGGTATCAACGGGGAATACACGATGTTATTCAGTCTGTTATGGCTAATTCCACTACTGCTACCCGCAAAGGGGATTTTAACAGGCAACCCTTACACCTACGCGTGGGCTAGCTTTATCTTGTGCTTATATATGCTGCACGCGCTCACCCTACTGTATGTGACCACCGACGCACTGGCCTTTGCGATTATCGAAGTCTTACTGATCGGCACTTTACTCATCGCCTTTCCGTTTTACGCCCGGATGCGTGGCCGTGAATTAGGACTGGGTCTTAAAAAGAAATCCGATAACCAAGCCTAAAGCCACATCCACCCTCGCAGGAGCTGGTTTTTGCCATTGTCAGCTTATCGGCACTAACCACCCACCAATCTTGGCCAAACTCGCCAAGTTACCCCAGGGCAGACCTTCTGGACTGCCCTTTACTATCCAGCACTTAACGCCCCACTTTTTGCTGCACTTTTAAGCACTTTTGGTCATTCCTAGAGCATGCTATAGTCATTTACAGACCATAAAATGCCCACCTTACGCGGGGCGTTACAGGCGAACCAACAACTTAGCAGCTAAATGGGAGCGTGGGATCATGGGGAGATGGGGGCTAATTCGGCGAGGGATCTTCATTGCTGCGAGCGCAATACTGAGCGCCTGTGGCGGCAATAGCGATAACAACAGCGATGGCGACACCGTGGCGCCCCCCACCAGCAGTGTGCCCCGCTGCAGCAGCGTAGAACCGCTGCTGACGACGGATGTGGGCGCAATTCGCTTTAACACTGAGCCTCAGTATGTTACCGGCCAATCGAGCGCCATTATTGCCAGTTTGAACCAGCGTGATTCGCAAGATTTGGAGTTCCGCTGGCAACAAGTTGACGGGCCGAATATTGAACTTGTCAGCCAAAACAGCCCCGTCCTAGCCTTTGATATTCCTGCGCCCGGCAATTATCGCTTTAGTCTGCGCGTCACCGGCAACAATACCGATGTCAGCGGCGAGATCAGTATTGTTGCCGATAGCAGTGCCAACAGCTTAATCAATGTTCGCCAAGATCATCAAGCTGTCGAAGGCAATGATGTCAGCCTGCGACTTGGTCAACAACCGGGCCTTAACGCGGGCAATCTCAGTTGGTGTATTGCCCAAGGCCCTGATATCAATGTCGATTTGACTGATCCCTTTCGGCCGTTGTTTATCGCGCCAAGTGTTAATAACGATACCCTGCTGCGTTTAAGAGCCAGCGCAACCCTTAATGGCAACACCATCACCGATGAAGCCTATGTGTTAACCACCGCCGCCCCGGCCATTAGCCCTAACAGTTATTTTGATACGCCGCTCTCTCGCACCCATGCCTATCGCCCAAGCTCACCCTATGCCGAAGTGCTTACCGATTGCGTGTATTCCAACCAACTTAACAATGCTTGTAATATCAATCAATTACCACTAATTGGCCAAGTCTCTGCCACGGTGGACATCGACAGCATTCTCGATCGCGTACTAGTGTCCCACGATTGGATGGGGGACAATTTTGCAGCCTTCTTAAGACAAATGGATCCCTACAGTGACTTTGCTCGCTTGTTGCAATCGGTCACCGCGGTAGTGATCAGTTATGATGTCCGCCCTTCATTTTACTGGGTCGTCACTGGCGCCATTTACCTCGACCCAAGCGATCTGTGGCTGACTCCCGCCCAGCGCGATAGCATTAACGAAGCGCCGGATTATCGCAGCAATTTTGGCAATGATCTTAATTTCATCATGCCTTGGCGGTATGTGAAAAATAATCAATATGCCTCACAGGGCTTCCCGATGACGGTACGGGCAACACGCACCCTGGCACAAATCAATCCCGATCTTGCCTCACTTTTATACCATGAGTTAGCCCATGCCAACGATTTCTTCCCTCGCAGTGTGCACGCCTCGCTAAGCGGCCCGACCCTCCTCGATGATTTTGAGCGGCGCAATCGCACCCAAAGCTTAGTATCCGATCAAGTCAGCAGGCTCTTTCCCCTCAGCAGCGCTGAAATGACAGCGCTTGCCAAGGTCAGCTTTTTAGGCAACAGCGCCGATGCCACACAACAGGGTTATCAACCTTCTGATATATCCAATTTTTTCTCTAATGATATCGCCAATGATTTTTACTCATACTCAAGCAGACGGGAAGACACCGCCATGCTGCTCGAAGAGGCGATGATGAGTTACCGTTATCAAATTTTGCGCGATGTCGCCGTCACCAATAAGCCTGCACAATTAACCGCCGAAACCTTGATTGTCGATTGGGGACAACGGGGCCGCATTGGTCAAGCAAGCCTAGAGAGTCGTGCGGCTTTAGTGATTGATGAGATGTTACCCGAATTAAATGGCCGCAGCCTCGTTGCCAGCCTGCCCGAACCGATTGCCATGGCTCAGGGCCAAAACTGGCGACAAACCTTAGCCACATCGCCCACCAATGCGCGGCTAAATGGCCTACAATCGCCAGCATTAGCCAGCGATTCGCTGCCCGATGAACCCGAGCTGCGTCTAAGTGGAGATCGCCACCGCAGGCCGCAGCAATAGCATCATCTTTGCAGGCTTGTCGGCTGCTAATCGAGAATGGCTGGCTTGAGGTTTCTGGCTGAGACTATCAAGCTTGCCATTTCTCGCTAAGATAGCGAGAGCCACAAAAAGGCCCTCTT
>NZ_JBOFMC010000105.1:0-2197 GCF_051658185.1 Shewanella sp.
TACAGCAATGACAGGTCGTCAATGAAATGGGGTATGATCTGGCCGGATTTTGCAATACCCTTAGGGGCGCGGTTATTTGTCGTTGAAATTAATATTGAATGCTTAAGGTTGGGTATATGGCTGAGGGGTTTATCTCGCAAAAACGTTTTTGGATCCAAAGGTTGAGTAAAACCATGCTCAGGGCGCTGCATATTCTTGGCGTCGTTGGCTCGGGTGGGGGAATTATTGTCGCGGCAGACAAAGCCCTATGGATAAATTATTGGTATCTGGCGATGGCCACTGGCGTGATACTCATGCTGTGGGAAGTTGTGCGAGACTGGCGCTGGCTGATCCAGCTTAAGGGGGTGTTAACTTTATTAAAATTGGGGTTATTGTGCTTATTCATCCCCCTTGCTAATCATAAGCCTGAGATCTTAACCCTGATAGTCTTTTTGTCAGTGATTGTCTCCCACGGCCCTGCGGGATTGAGGCATTATTCGTTGGTGCACCGCCGAGTGATTGATTCTAAAAAAGAAATTAAGGGCTAACACATGCACCTTACCCAGCTGGGCATACCTGCACCTTTAATCAGCGCGTTTGCGTGGCCTCCTTTGGCAGGCTTAAAGGTTGCCGATGTTGCCTGCGGTAATGGGCGTAATGGCGGCTGGTTTTGCGAGCGTGGTGCCAATGTTACCTTTATTGATAAGGACTTAAGTGCACTCTCGCCTTTTGCGCATGCCAGTGCAGCCCGATGGCAGTGGGATTTAGAGCGTCCTGACGCGCCGCAGCTGCCAGTTGAGGCTTTTGATATTGTTTTAGTATTTAACTACTTGTATCGACCATTATTGGCGCAAATCAACCAAAGCATAAAGCCCGGTGGACTCATAGTGTATGAGACTTTTACTTGGCAACAGGCAAGTCTGGGTAGGCCACGCAATCCTGATTTCTTACTGATTGAAAATGAACTGAAATCAGTATTTGCTAACTTTCAACCTTTGCATTATTTTGAAGGCAGATTAGCTGATCCTCTCACGGGGCGCGCCAGCTTTAAAGCGCAGCTTATCGCCCAAAAGTCACCATACCCCACCACGCATGCAGGAACAGAGGTGCTAGGATGTTTCCCTACCCAGAGCAGTACCGTGTTGCAACACCACCGTTAACCACGGCCATGATGGTTGGCTGGGCATTGCTGAGCCATAGCTTACTGGCGGATGCCAGTCCGATTGCACTCTATCCGCTGTTGGCATTATTCCCTATCGTGATTTGTCTGCATATGTACTTAATTTTTCTGGCAAAAGGAATGGGACGCCTCGACCAATGCTTTTATGCTCTCGTCCACATTCCGCTCGCATTTGTGGTGTGGACTTTTACCATTATGCATGTCAACGGCAATGCTTTTTCATAGCGAGTCAATCATTAGCTTATTCGCTTGTGGCGCAAGTACTCACATCAGTACTCACACAAGTGCTCACAGCGTGAGTAGGTTATTAACGCGATAAAAAACGCCCAACAAGTTGTTGGGCGTTTTTTTGTTTGAGGCTTAAGGCTTAGGGCTAAAGCATAGGTTAGGCCGTGGTATTGATATGGTGACCGCTATTGCCTACAGGCTTTGGGGCGGCGGCTTCAATCAAGGCAAGGATCATTTGCCCCTCGGCTTGTTGCTGCTCCCGGGCGAGCTTTGCGACCTTTACGCCAATGGCGCCGTTGTCTAAATTGGGTGCAATCACTTGGCTATTTAACGAGATAGACATAAGTACCCTTAGTGGTGGACAGACCCTGTTATCGGCAAACTCAAGATGTTCTTTAAGAATATTGCTTGAATTTGCCGCTGGGGCTGACGTTATTTCGCTTTAAACAGTTTGCGCCCAAGGATGATAAGCGCTGTGATCCCAAGGGAGCCTAAAATTAGGCCAAGGGCGAGGCTGACATTTTGCAGAGCCGTTGGGTCGATAACCAGCGCGACGCCCATGCCAAGCATCATCACACCAGACATCAGTTTTAAGGCCTGACCTTCTTTTTCGGTGAGTTTACGTTTGCCCAATGTTGCGCTAAATACAATCACAATCACCGCGAGTGGGATCACGTAGACGATGTTGTACAGCACCAGATACATGTAGCGCTCGATGTCCGGCAGATTGTGCATCGATAGTACGCTAGTGTAGATCATCGGAAAGCCTGCGGTGCACAGTAACTCATAGGCATTGGCGAGGATCGCTAA
>NZ_JBOFMC010000106.1:0-2008 GCF_051658185.1 Shewanella sp.
ACGCTGTGCAAAAAATGGCAGGCACCAATAGAGCGGCATTTTTGGCAGTGATGGCGGAGGTAAAACAAGCGCTCGATGATGGCTGGTCGGCTCACTTGATTTGGGAAACCTTATGCGATGAAAAAAAAGTAGCTTGCAGCTATGCCACTTTTAATCGCTATATCAAGCGACTAATCGATCACGCTGCACCACCGCAGGCAAGCCTCCTTATCGCAGGTCAAAGCCAGCCAACGACCAATCCGAGTGCAGAAAACATAACCGTTGACCAAGACGCCAGCCCTTCAAGCGCGATCAGCGGCTTTAATTTCAACCCGACACCCAATAAAAAGGACTTACTCTAATGGCCAAGATCCACATGCTTTTGCAAGGTAAAGGTGGCGTGGGTAAATCAATGATTGCCGCGATCATCGCCCAATATCAAATCTCTCGTGGAGACACACCGCTATGTATCGATAGCGATCCTGTAAACCACTCGTTTGAAGGCTATACGGGGCTAAACGTCCAGCGCCTCAACATCATTGATGGCGACGAGATCAACAGCCGAAAATTTGATGATCTAGTTGAATTACTCGCCATGACCCGTGACGACGTGGTGATTGATAATGGCAGTAGCTCATTTGTGCCGCTCTCTAACTACTTGATTAGCAATCAGGTGCCAGAGCTATTACAGATGCTGCAACATGAACTGATCATTCATACCGTTGTCACCGGGGGGCAAGCATTTTTCGATACCCTTAACGGCTTCAAGATGCTGGCGCAACAACTTCCTGCCCCCACCAAATTCGTCGTTTGGCTCAATCCTTACTGGGGACCCATTGAATATGACGGAATTGGCTTTGAACAAACGAAAGCTTATACCGAACAAAAACAGCGTGTAGCAGCAATTATCCAAATTCCCGACTTAAAAAAGGAGACCTTTGGCCGCGACTTAAGCGACATGCTCCAAGCGCATCAGACATTTGATGAGGCACTGGCCGATAGCGGCTTACATATTATGACGCGGCAACGTCTTAAACTCATCAGAACCAATCTCTTTCAATTACTTGATATAGCCGCGGTGGTCTAATGGCAAACAGCGATAACATTGAGGAAATCATTCAACTGATTGCCGCTCGGCACGGGATTACAGTTGGCCGCGATGATCCTATCTTGGTGTTGCACACCATGAATGAACGCTTGCAGCAAGAGAGCCTACTTGCCCAGCAAGCACTGCTTGATCAATTTAAATCAGAATTAGAAGTCATTGCTCATCAGTGGGAGCTCGAGGCCAAAGGTAAAGCCGAACGTACACTCAATGCCGCTTTGGTGGTCAGTCAAGACGTTATGGCGCAAGAACTAAAAACAGGTGCGAGCGTTATCGTACAAAGCTGGCGGCGAGAACTGGATGACTACAGCGCCAGTTTGGCCGCATCGCTCAAAGGAGCGCGGCGAGTCGCCATGTTAAATATGCTCGCTGCCGCCTTAGCGGTATTAGCAGCCTTGTTAGCCGTATGGGCCATAGCTTAAGGCTTGGGCGTGACGGCCGAAAAAACGGCCGACTAAGCCGACGCCTTGGCCTTGCGGGGGCGCAGCCGCCGCTTCTTTAGCCTTACCTTTGCCAAAAATAACCTCGCGCCTAACCGCCTGCTGGCGTGGGCGTGACGGCCGAAAAACGGCCGACTAAGCCGACGCCTTGGCCTTGCGGGGGCGCAGCCGCCGCTTCTTTGGCCTTACCTTTGCCAAAAATAACCTCGCGCCTAACCGCCTGCTGGCGTGGGATTAGCAGATGCCCCGTAAACCCTCGCCCAATCGGGCGGGGATATAAGGGGAGCTAATCTGGTGTGTTCTGCGAACTCTTGTGCCATCGTGCCTGGACATCAATGGTATCACCTACGGCTGTTGCTCATATCACCCGTATGCTATAACTGGTTTTATAACCAGCCTGTGTTTTTAACCATGAAAAGAGCCACTAAGGTACGCCTTTATCCGACCGACGAACAAGCGGCATTCTTGAATGCCCAGTTCGGCG
>NZ_JBOFMC010000107.1:0-8643 GCF_051658185.1 Shewanella sp.
AAGGCCAGCACGTTCGCCTCGCCGGCGAAGATATTGCCAAGGGTGATATCGGCTTAAGCCAAGGCACACGCCTTGGCGCTGCCGAGCAAGGCTTGCTCGCCTCCCTTGGGCTAGATAAGGTCAGCGTGCATCGCCGCCCCCGCGTCGCGGTATTTTCGACAGGAGATGAAGTGAGCGCCCCGGGTGCGCAGCTAAAGGCCAACTGCATCTATGACTCAAACCGCTTCACCATCAAGGCTATGGCTAAACGTTTAGGCTGTGAAGTCATCGACCTAGGCATTATAGAAGACTCAGAGGCCGCATTAGAGGCAGCCCTGATCCAAGGGGCTAACCAAGCTGATGTCGTCATCAGCTCCGGCGGCGTCTCCGTAGGAGATGCCGATTATATTAAGACGGTACTCGCCCGCTTAGGCAGCATCGATTTTTGGCGGATCAACATGCGTCCAGGCCGCCCGCTGGCCTTTGGCAAAGTCGCCGACAGTCTATTTTTTGGCCTTCCCGGCAACCCCGTGGCCGTCATGGTGTCATTTTTACAATTTGTCCAACCGGCCCTGCGTAAATTAGCTGGTGAGCTTAACTGGCAGCCCCAGTTCATCCCAGCCATTAGCGACGAGAAACTCAGCAGCCGTCAGGGCCGCACCGAGTTTATCCGTGGCATTTACTCCCTCGGCAAGGATGGTCGCCTGCACGTGAGCAGCACCGGCAATCAAGGCTCTGGCATGTTAAATTCGATGGTCAAAGGTAACTGCCTCATCATTCTGGGTGAGGATGCAGAAGCGGCGAATACGGGTGACACCGTGTTTATTCAACCTTTTGCAGATCTACTTTAAGGTTCAGTGAGTATTTATGAGTTTAATCGTGGATCCCTTTGGCCGTCAGGTCGAATATTTAAGGCTTTCCGTCACCGATCGCTGCGACTTTCGCTGTGTCTATTGCATGACCGAAGATCCCTGCTTTTTGCCAAGGGACCATGTACTTCAGCTTGAGGAATTGGCATGGATAGCCCAAGCCTTTACCGAATTAGGGGTCACTAAAATTCGCCTGACCGGAGGCGAGCCCCTCGTGCGCACCGACTGCGATCAGCTGGTGAGCCTGCTCGGTAAGCTCCCGGGCTTAAACGATCTCTCCATGACCACCAATGGTTCAAGGCTCAGCAAATTTGCCAAACCTATGTTCGATGCGGGGTTAAAGCGCCTCAATATCAGCCTCGATACCTTAAACCCAGAGCGCTTTACCGAGTTAACTCGCAACGGCAAACTCGAACGGGTGATTGAAGGGATTGATGCCGCGATTGCCGCCGGCTTTAAGCGGATTAAGATCAACGCCGTGATCTTAAAAGAGCAAAATGATCACGAGGTCATTGATCTCGTTGATTTTTGCCGAGGGCGAGCCCTCGATATCGCCTTTATTGAAGAAATGCCTTTAGGGGAGATGGATGCACGCAAGCAAGCCCGGCATTGCAGCAGTGATGAGGTCAAGCACATTATCGAAAGCCGTTATCCGCTGACGCTCTCCAATAAACGCACCGGTGGCCCTGCCCGCTATTACACGATGGCAGACAGTCCGATCCATATTGGCTTTATCTCCCCCCACAGCCACAACTTCTGCCATGAATGCAATCGCGTGCGGGTGACGGTCGAAGGCCAACTGCTGCTGTGTTTAGGCAATGAGCATGCGGTTGATCTTAAAAGCATAGTGCGAGAGTTTCCTGGGGATATTGTGCGCCTTAAGGCCGCGATCCTCGCGGGCATTCAACTTAAGCCGAAACAACATGTGTTCAATCACGATGATGTGCAAATTCTGCGATTTATGAATACCACCGGCGGCTAACCCTCGCCACGGATTCAACACGCATTCAAGACTAGCATCTCACTTTGGCCGTGGTAAACTCAGGTATCATCCCATACCTGAGTTTAGCTCTCATTCCCATGGCCCTCTCTCGTAAACAATGGAATAACATCATCATTTTCGCCTGCTTATTCATGGTAGCCATGCTGACCTTCATGAATAACAAGACACGAAATATCCCCAGTGATGCCAAACACCTGTTTGATGACAATGCCCCACTTGCCCAGTTGCAACTCAATAACCTATGGCTCCGCAGACAAGCCTCCGGTTGGGCGTGCGCGCCAGAGGTGCTTAACTGTGAGGAATGGGCCCATGCATGGCAAACCGTACAAATATCCCCGTTAGCGGCTGCGCCCACGGGCGATAATCCATTGGAAATCATCATCCAAATTGTCGATATTCAAGATCCGCAGCGGTGGCTGTACTTTCCCCTTGAGGGCGCCCTAAAATCCCCTGCAGCCAATTGGTACCAAGTGCCGCCGAGTTTACGCGACAAACTCCAGCCGATCCTCAATGCCAAGCCTGCGGTCAATGCCGAGCCACCAGCTTAATATTGGCCGCTATCTTAATGAGCTAACAAACCTATCGCCTAAACGACCAGAGTGAGTGACCCCGTATGCCAGAGTTGCCCGAAGTTGAAGTCACCCGTCAGGGCATTGCGCCCTTTCTTATCGACCAAAAGGTGGTTGACTTAGTGATCCGCAACGGCGCTTTGCGCTGGCCTGTGCCCGATATCGCCAAACAGATTATCGGCCAAACCATACAGCAGGTCCGCCGCCGCGCTAAGTATTTACTCATCGACACGGCTGCCGGCACCACAGTCGTGCATTTAGGCATGTCCGGCAGTTTACGGATCCTGCCCCTAGGTACGCCCGTTGAAAAACACGACCATATTGATTTAGTGCTCGCCAATGGCCGCCTCCTGCGCTTTAACGATCCCCGTCGTTTTGGAGCATGGCTTTGGTGCGAGCTGCCAGAAGAGGCGCATCCGTTATTGGCCAAACTCGGGCCAGAACCCTTAACTCCCGCCTTTAATGCCCAGCAATTTGCCGCCGCACTCGCCGGCAAAACCAAGGCGATCAAACTCTGCCTGATGGATAACCATATCGTTGTCGGTGTAGGCAATATTTATGCAAACGAAGCCCTATTTGCTGCTGGCATTCACCCCGAGGCTGAGGCGGGAAAGATTGATGCAGAGCGCTTAACCCTCCTCGTCACCGCGGTAAAGCAAATCTTAGCGCAGGCCATTAAGCAAGGTGGCACCACCTTAAAAGACTTTACCAACGCCGAGGGTAAGCCGGGGTACTTTGCCCAGCAGCTGCATGTTTATGGTCGCGGTGGCCAAAGCTGCAGCCAATGCGGCTTACCGCTAAGCGAAATCCGCTTGGGCCAACGCACAACGGTGTTTTGTGGTACGTGCCAGAGCCGCTAAGGATTAAGGCGAGCCCAGCAATCAAGCGATCAATGCGGATGCCTGCCATTACAGGCATTCGCGGCGCCATGTTTATCGGTGCCATGTTAGTCGACGCCCCTTTTTATCAGCCCGCTTTTTATCAGCACGCTTTTTATCAGCACAACAACGCCACCAGAGTTAATCAGCATGTTTTCAACCGACGGGGTTATGAGGGCGGCTGATGCTTAGCAAATGCCAATTAGGCGATTTAAATGAATCGCTCCCATCAACGCTCATGCCATTTCAAGCAAGATTAAAAACGTTGACCATCATCTTGATTTAAACATCACACTGTTATGAGCAATAAACGGCGCGCCAATTAACAATTACTCAACGAGCGCATTGGTCTGTCACAAAAACAATCAGCAAAGCAACAAGCCATATAATCAAGTAAATAATATAAACATCGCTATCAATCGCTGATTAACAGCATCATTAACACAACCCGCAATTATCCCTTACAGAAAACAAAGGCAAAAGATTATTCCTCATCAAATTAAGCATTTATTGGGTTGTTATTAAACACGCTTAATCATGTTATTTTTATTACATTTAAACTTTATTAAAAATGTGCCGAATATAGTATTTTTATTAATTCATACTATTTCATAGACTTATTTAAACTTAGAATGTCATTGAATATTCAAATCAATGAATATCGTCTAATAATAAACAGGTTGATGATATGAAATATTATAAAAGTGCTGCAGCTGTAGCGATTTCGATGGCGATGTTAACTGGCTGTGGTGACGAAACAAACAACTATTACCCAACAGAACCAACCCCTCAAACTCAAAATATCCGCGTGGGTGTGTTTAATCTTTCTTTCGATCGCAATAGCTATCAAGATTTGGTCGCGGAAATGGCCATCACCCCAACCGAGCAAACGCGCTTAGTCAGCGGTTATTTAGCTGATACCCTCACGCCTGCAGATAAAGCTATCGCAGCTAAAGTCATTCAAATTCGTAACGTTGCGGCCATTATTCAAACCGAGCGCCCTGCCGTATTGATGGTGGCGGAGTTTAACAATGAAGGTAAGGGTGACGATGCGGCTGCGATCAATGGATTCCGTATCAATTACTTAGCTGTGCCACAAAGCAGCCAAGGCGCAGGTGGCGAGGCTGACTTACAACCTATTGCCTTCCCTTATACTGGCAATTATGCCACCAACACAGGTTTAGCCAGCGGTAACGATTTAGATAACGATGGCAAAACCAATGGCCCAGGAGATGGTTGGGGATTTGGTCACTATCATGGTCAATACGCATTTGGCCTATTATCACAATACCCCATCGCCCACGATAAAGTCCGTACTTTCCAGAACTTTAAATGGAAAGACATGGTTGGCGCCAACAATGTCAGCGTAAATTGTAAAGCTGAAAATACCGCCCAATGGTGTCAAGACGAGTATTGGTATAACGACACAGAATGGGCCAACATTCCGTTATCCTCCAAAAACCATGTCGATGCCCCCGTCGTGATTAACACCCCTAGCGGCGATAAAACCATCCACCTGTTAATGTCTCATCCCACGCCACCGGTGTTCGATAAAGGCGCAGAGGCACCTTACAATGTGGTCAAAAATGCGGATGAAATTCGCTTCTGGGTTGATTACATTACCGGAGGCAATAAAGCGGCCTATATCTATGATGATAAAGGCCATAAGGGTGGCCTTGCTCAAGGTGAATCATTCATCGTGCTCGGCGATTTAAATGCCGACCCAGAGAGTGGCGATGGCGATCTCACCGCCATCCGCAGCTTGCTTAACCATACACAGGTGAATCACTATGCCGCCACGGGGAGCTATGCTCCAAAGAGTTTTGGTGCGCCAGAATGCCTCACTCTCGGTGAATGCCGCCAAGCATTGGGGGATGTGCCTTATCCTGAAATGATCACCAGTAACTTTGGTCTGCGTGTCGATCATGTCACCCCATCCCATGACTTAAACGTCGTCGACTCTGGCGTCTTCTGGCCAGCAAGCTTTGAAGCGGGCCGCGAATTGGTTAATGATGTCCGCATTGGCAACAAAGGTAACGGTAAAGATGTGTCTTCTGATCACCGTTTAGTGTGGATTGATATTGCGCTGTAATGAATAAGTCTGCCAATATTGAGATAGCAATATTTACGCAGACAATAATCGCGTAGACAATAATCACGTAGACAATCATCACACAGATAATATCCCCTCGGGAACATCAAATGATGTTCCCGTTTTATTTGCTCATCCGCTGCGCAGTGCAATATTCACACAACAGACGCATCAATAATTCACAATGTGAAAGCGTTTATTGATTCTCGCTTTTATCGCTTAATCATTTATATCGCTGCGACTTGATAGCCATAAATAAGTTAGCGTCATGAACATTGATGGATTAAAAATAAACCACACACCTATTATCTGCTGATTAAAGCTTGGGCACTCATGCAATCTACTCGCCTAGTATTCTGAACACAGTGTTTTGCATTAGTCTGTTTGTTAATTTGTGGCATTTTCACTTCAGCATTGGCATTAATTAATCTTGTTTAAAAACAAACTGCTATTACCTGGTATTTCGGGGTTTAAACCATAATCATATAATATCCGCCCATGATTAATAACAAGTTACTCACAACCACTCCGTTTGTTCCGCTCTGGGAGGATTGTTAATATTCGCGCACTCCCCATTTTGAACAAATGAATATGCAAACTCCTCTACACATGTCAGCCCCCCATACCCGCCCTCCTATTTTGGTTCAAGGCGCGATGGACGTTGAAGTTGAAACCTTAATTGCCGCCCTTGGCAAGGTCACAGTCAACACGTTTGGATCATGGACGTTCTGGGAAGGTGAACTCAGTGGCTACCCTGTGGTGGTGTCTCGCACTGAAATTGGTGTCGCGAACGCGGCGGCGGCGACCGCGCTAGCCATGACCCACTATCAGCCAAAGCTGATTATCAATCAGGGCACCGCCGGCGGCCATGATCCGCAGCTGTATCGCGGCGATATCGTCATCGGTGAAAGCAGTTTCAATATGGGATCGTATCTCACCGAGTTAACGCCCAAGGGTGAGGGGATCCACCCAAGTCGCTGGCAAAACTTTGATATGACCATGTACCTGCGGGAAAACGGTGAGGTGGTCAAGCATAACCACTTTAAAGCCGATCCTGCGTTGGTGGCAGCGGCCTTATCCCAAGCCCCTCACTACACGAAGGGCAACGTGGTGAAGGGCATTATTGGTACCGGTGATGAATGGAATCGCGAGCTTGATCGCATCAATTGGCTCCACCACACCTTCGGCACGGCGGTCGAAGAAATGGAAACCTCCGCGGCAGCCTTAGTTGCCGAGGCTTATAAATGCCCCTTTGTCAGCATTCGCGTGCTGTCAAATACCGATCAACACGGCCAAGACTTTGACCCCCAGACCGCGGTGGATTGCCAGCAATTTGTGCTGCGTATCGTCCAGCAGTTGATCAACAGCCCTGAGTAAATGGCCAAGGGCGGGCTAACCTGCCGCCCGGCCATAGTGCGTTTGGCTTGGCCTTTACCCCGGCCAAGCCACGCTGTGTTTCGTTATTCCAATGTAGATTAAATCCATGCAAATCTTAGTTAGTCTTTTAGGCATCATCACCTTACTCGCCGTGGCATACCTTGCCTCTGAAAACCGTAAAGCCATTAACTACCGCACTGTCGGCCTCGCTTTTTTATTGCAATTGGCGCTAGGGGCATTTGTGATGTACTCCGCACTGGGGCAGTCAATGATTTTTTCAATGGCTTCCGCGGTTTCAACCGTTATTGGCTACAGCAATGACGGCATGTCCTTCATGTTTGGCGGCCTTGTCAGCGATAAAATGTACGAGTTATTTGGCGCAGGCGGCTTTGTTATTGCATTTAAAGTCTTGCCAATTATTGTGTTTTTCTCGGCATTGTCAGCTGTACTTTATTACTTAGGCATTATGCAGTTCGTTGTGAGAATCGTTGGCGGAGCGCTGCAAAAACTGCTCAAGACCAGTAAGGCCGAATCCATGTCCGCCAGTGCCAATGTCTTTTTAGGAGTGACAGACGCGCCACTGCTGATTAAACCCTATATGCCACGCATGACCCGCTCGGAGTTATTTGCCGTCATGTGCGGCGGCTTAGCTTCGATTGCCGGCACTATGCTTGCAGGCTACGCCCAACTTGGTATTAAGATGGAGTACTTGCTCGCGGCCTCGTTTATGGCGGCGCCCGGTGGTTTGCTGTTTGCTAAGCTTTTGATCCCACAAACAGAGGCGATCAACGATGAGCAGCTACAGCTGACGGAGGAAAATCAACCACGCAACCTGCTCGATGCGGCCACCACAGGTACCATGACAGGTTTATCCCTCGCCCTCGCGGTCGGCGCGATGCTGTTTTCATTTGTCAGTTTAGTGGCCTTATTCAATGGGATGCTCGGCGGCATTGGCGCTTGGTTTGGCCTAGAGGGTCTGACCCTGCAGCAAATTCTCGGCTACCTGTTTGCGCCGCTAGCCTGGTTAATGGGCGTTTCTTGGAACGAAGCCATGCTGGCCGGCTCCTTTATTGGCCAAAAGATCGTGATCAATGAATTTTTTGCCTACATCAACTTAGCACCTTACCTGTCTGGCGACGCCTTAGTGGCCGCGACGGGACAGCCGATGTCTGAACGCACCCAAGTGATCCTCTCGTTTGCGCTGTGTGGTTTTGCCAACATAGGAACCGTGGCGATCGCCATTGCGGGCATTGGTGGTCTAGTGCCCGAGCGCCGCTCTGAAATTGCCTCCCTTGGCCTCAAAGCCTTGGCGGCGGGTATCCTGTCAAACCTCATGGCGGCGACCATCGCAGGGTTATTTATGAGCCTAAGCTAACCCTGCCATCCTGCAGCAACGCCCGCGTCCATGGGATAGCTGCATATTCTCAAGCAAAATCCGAAGGCCCTTCGGATTTTTTGCTTGAGGAGACCCCAAATCCGTCAGCGCCCAATGACGGAGCTGAAAACACGTCCTCAAAAAACCAGACAGGGATACGCTGCAGCGAAGGCGCAGTACGCCCTAATATCTTGCCAACCAAGGGCTAAGTCTGCTTGAATAGGCAAACCTTGGGTGCCAACCCACAGTGTTTTTTTGCCTTGAAATGGCCAAACTCACCGCCAACGCGCAACGAGCTCGTTTGCCAAAAGCGGCAAAACCGACAACGACAACGATAAACAAAATAGTGCGGCTTATTCTGCAACTAGCCATAACTCGAGGATCAACCTTTGATAAGTGCGGCCCCAATGACAAGATTGATCGTGTTGATCTTAGCCTTAGGCCTTGGCGCTTGTGCTAGCGCGCCAGAACCTCAGCCTGTGGTCACACGCCCTGAGCCGG
>NZ_JBOFMC010000108.1:0-13997 GCF_051658185.1 Shewanella sp.
TTATAGGCGGCGCAATTGATCACCCAATCGGGCTGGTATTGGTTAAAGGCCCTTGCCAGCGCCACTGGATCGCAAATATCCAGCTGCGCCCGACTTAAGGGAATAAGCCTTTGCGCCTTAGCAACGCATTGAGTGCGTAGTAGCGCCTTGGCAAGCTGGCTATCGGCACCGGTAATGAGCACAGTTGGGAACATAGAGCGTTATTTTTCCATTAACGGGATATCTCGGTGCGGGCAAGTGCGCGGCATTAATTACACTTCTTCAAACAGCGAGATTAAGTCGTTAACACTATCGTGGCCCCGCGCCGCTAAAAAAGCCAATAACACCTCAGGACTGCGATTGAGTAAACGCGATTCGGGGTAGCCTGCGGCATCGATAATGGCCTTAGCACGATCAAAATTCCCTAAACTAAAGGCCACATGGGAATCGGAGCCCATCACCAGCAACGTGCCATATTTTTTAGCGGCTGCGGCAATGGCGATGCAATTGGCTTCACTGCCTTTACGGGAGACTTCAAAGGAGGAGTTGTTGATTTCCAAGGCCACGCCGTATTCGGCTGCCACTCTGGCTACCTCATCAATATCAATAGGATACGCGGGGTTTCCCGGATGAGTGATGATATCGACTTTGCCACTTTTAATGGTATTGAGCAGCGCCTCGGTATGGTTGGCCTTATCCGAGGGAGGAAACACCGGCTCATGGAACCCCGCAAGCACAATATCAAGCTGCGATAAATACTCGCCGTAATAATCAATCTCACCGGCGCAATTGTTAATATTGGCCTCAATCCCACGTAAAATCCCCACGCCATCCACCATCCGCGGTAAGACCCGCAGATTAACAAAATGCCAAAAATGGGGAGCATCGGCCATCGCGGGGCCGTGATCTGTGGTAGCAAACAGGCGGATCCCTTTTTGTTTAGCCACCGCGAGATAATCGTGAATGGTACTGTAGGCATGGCTCGATGCCACGGTATGGGTATGGATGTCGACTTGATATTGCATAGTTCACCTCAGTCAAAGCATGCGCCAAGGCGCATGCTCGTTATCATACTGACAATTACAATCACACTTACACTTACAATCACGCTCATTCCCGCAAGCACATTATTTACACACATCTCAACCGATGGCTTAGGCGCCACTAAACAGGGATAGCAACTCATCGGCGCTGCCTTGCCATACGCCCTTGCCTTTCCCCTCAAAAATACTGTCGGCTAAGCTTTGCTTATGCTGCTGCATTTCTTGGATTTTTTCTTCTACTGTGCCTTCGGCTATCAGCTTATAGACAAACACTGGATTGGTTTGGCCAATGCGATGGGCGCGATCGGTGGCTTGTTTTTCCGCGGCGGGATTCCACCAAGGATCGTAATGGATCACCGTATCGGCGGCGGTCAAGTTAAGGCCTGTACCGCCAGCTTTTAAACTGATTAAAAACACGGGGGTATCACCCTCTTGAAATTTGTCAATCTGCGCTTGGCGCAGGCGCGTCTGGCCGGTGAGCTTACTGTAATCGATGTCTAAGGCTTGTAATTCGGCCTCAATCAAACTCAGCATGCTGGTAAATTGGCTAAAAATTAATATCTTACGCCCCTCTTGCACCATTTCAGGTAAATTTTGTGTCAGCCAATTGAGCTTGGCGTTATTTTTAACCTTTTGGGCTTGAGTTAACTTCACCAAGCGGGGATCGCAACAAGCCTGACGCAACTTGAGCAGGGCATCTAAAAACTCAATATGGCTGCTGCCCACCCCTTGACGCGCAAACAGTTCCTTAAGCTTTTTTTCCATGCTTAGGCGAATGCTTTCATAGAGATTACGTTGATCCTTTTCTAACTCTAGACTCTGCAAAATCTCGGTTTTGGCTGGTAACTCGGTGACGACTTGCTCCTTTGTCCTACGCAGCACAAAGGGGGCAATCCGCTCACGGAGCAGTGCCGCCTTTTCGACATCACCATAGCGTTTAATGCTGTTTTTAAAGGTTTTATTGAAATAGCTCTGGGTACCTAACAGGCCTGGCAAACAAAAATCCATCAAGGATTTAAGCTCACCTAAATGATTTTCTAGGGGGGTGCCCGTCAAACATAACCTAAACGCCGCCGGCAAGCCCTTAATGATTTGCGTCACCTTCGCCTGAGCATTTTTAATCTGCTGGGCTTCATCGAGAATAATGTGCGCAAAGTGCGCCGCCTGATAATACTCTTGATCCCGCACCATTAAGGGATAGGTCGTCACCACGATATCGTATTGGCTTAAGCTGCCAAGCAAAGATTGACGCTGCGCCCCGTGGATCACCACCACTTTTAAGTTTGGGGTAAATTTTGCCGCTTCTTTCGCCCAGTTGCCGACTAAGCTGGTCGGACAAATGATAAGGCTTGGTGAGCGCACGCCCTTGGGGGTAAGTTCGTGCTGCTTTTGTAAAAAGGCCAAAGTTTGTACCGTTTTACCGAGGCCCATATCATCGGCCAAAATGCCGCCTAGCTGATATTCCTTTAAAAAACAGAGCCAATTTAATCCTTGCTGCTGATAGTGGCGCAGCGCGGCCTTAAGCTGTGAAGACGGGCTTACTTCATCAACCCCCTTAAATTGCGCCAATTTTTGGGCAAGGTTGCGCACCCTCTCCCCCTGTAACAGGCTGATCTCACTCTGGGTAAACTCATTGAGTAAGTGGGCGCGGTACTTAGGCAAGCTCACACTGTTGCCTTTGTGGCCATCAAATAATTCAAGGATGATGTTGAAAAGCGGCTTAATCGTTTTGGCTTTCACCTTGAGCCAGTCGCCATTAGGGCTTGGAAGCAGCAATTGGGCGTCATCGTTAGGCTCTCCGTGTTGCCTTAGCCAAGCGGCAATTAACGGTAACATCGGAATACTTTGCCCCTCAATATCGGCATTGAGTGACAGAGAAAACCACCCATCTTGGCTATCATCAAGCTCGATGGCTAAGGGAGTATCTTTCACATTCAAACTAAAATCGTCGCGGTAATCCACTTGATAGCCCAGTGCCGCTAATGCAGGCACGCCGCGCTCGATAAAGGCGAACCACGGCTCAATGCACTCAGGAAGAGGGCCTAAGGTCCACAGACTGGTTGAAGGATCTCCATTACGCAGCTGCGAGGGCTCAAGGGCAATAAACCCTAATGCCATTAAACGATTCGTCGCCTCATTTTCTAAGACTAATTGACGCGTCACCTGATAATGGATCTCCCCTTGGGTCACAAGGGATATCGCTTGTGGAACATGGCGGCCGCTAAGCACCACCTCCTGATAAACAAATTCAAGCAAGACTAAAGGTTGGGGCGCGGCAAACTGCGCCAGCGGATAACTGCCGAGGGTTAACCTGACGGTCAAGGGCGCATGGCACTCGATGACATCCAGATTAAGGGGCATGGGCACTATGTTAGCCGGAAAATGCTTAGTCAACTGCAGGCTTACCGCTTCTAATTGTGAGCACGGGACCGGGGGCATCTGCGTTAACAGTACCAATTTGTCGATACTCATCTCAGTATCAAGGGGGCCAATCTTAAAATAATCGAGGGCAATATAAGCGGGTGGCACGGTGGGGATCAGCTCCCAGTTGTCACATTCGCTCAGCTCGAGGCGCAGTTGTTTATGGTCCTCATCGATGTCCTGCCACACAAAACGCGGGCTGATGGCATCCCCTTGGCTAAAGGGAATACGGCTTTCTTCCCAAAAACATCGGCCAGTGGCGAGCATATTATTCAACGCCTGCCCTCCGGAAGTGCCCTTTAAATAGAGGCGTGACACCCCATGGCGCCGAGCGGACAACAGTAAATTAAGGATCAGCACATCTTCGCTGCCAATCCAAGCGGGCATGTAATATTGCACATCCGAAAGGGCAATTTTTGAGCCTTTATTAAATCCCCCTTTTTTCGCTAATTTTCCCCGCCGTAATTCTATAAAAATCCCGTGGTCATCCTTTGATAACACGTACAGCACTTTATCTTCATAAAGCGTATCCACATCATGGAGCTTAGGGTTATCGGCCTCATCGAGTAAATGGAGCCACTGGGTGATACGTTGATCCTCAACGGTTTTATCACTGAGCAAACTGTAAAGGACCGCCGCAATATGTTTGCAATGACCCGTTGCAGGGCAGGAGCAAAATCCCGTCATCAGTAATCGATGGTGAATACTGACCAGCCGAATATCCTGACGATAGGGGGTGCGCTCTGTGCCGCTCACTTCCCCTTCAATATGGCGAAAATCCGCGTTGGCCTTCACACTGAGCACGCGCCCCTTCATAACATAATCACGCGCTCGCATTAACGTAGGTGGCGTGAATAAGGACTCAAGTGCAGTTTGAGTCAATTTAATCGGTTCTTGAGGGGACAAACGATTCATCAGCAAAACCTTGGAACGACAAAAAACACCTAGAATAACAATAGATGGCTATTGCTTACAGACATTTATCGAGGGCTTAACAGAATTGTATTGAACGCAGCGGCGCACACCACCATTTAGCGCAGCGCCGCAATACTGGCTTTCGCGCGAATGTTAGCTAGCAAGGCAGAGCAAAATGCGTGTGCAACGGGGGCGAGCTCAGCTCGCCCCCATTGCTAACTAGGCTACAGCATGGCATTCGGATTTATGATGCAGTTTTACTTTGTGTATCAGCAATATAACCGTTGACTAGGGTCTCCAAAATATCCAAGGGTACCGCGCCATTTTTAAGCACTACATCATGAAAATCCCGTAAATCAAACTGATCTCCAAGCGCCAATTTCGCCTTTTCCCGGAGCTCGAGAATTTTCATCATCCCCACTTTATAGGCCGTCGCTTGGCCAGGCATGACTATGTAGCGCTCAATTTCTGCGATCACATCGCGATCGGACATCCCGGTATTTTTCTTCATATAATCGATGGCTTGCTCACGGCTCCAACGGCGATGATGAATACCGGTATCCACCACTAACCGTACGGCGCGAAACAGCTCCGCCTGTAACCTTCCAACGTTATCAAAGGGATCGCCTTGGAACCCCAGCTCCCAAGCTAAATATTCACTATAAAGCGCCCAACCTTCGATATAAGCAGTAAAAGGAGCCATTTTGCGGATCAGCGGTTGGCCTTCTAACTCCATGGCGACAGCCACTTGAAAATGATGGCCAGGGATCCCCTCGTGATAGGCCAAAGTGCGCATCCCATATTTAGGCGTGGCCTTAATATCATAGAGATTGGCAAAAAATCGGCCCGGACGACTGCCATCGATTGCGGGTTGCTGATAGTAAGCCCCTGGCGCGGTTTGTTCTTTAAATTCCGGGATCCGCACCACTTCCATGCCAGCCTTAGGCCGAATACGAAACGCATTATCTAAGCCTGCATTCACCTCATCGAGAATGGTTTGATAATCTGCAAGAATTTGCGCACGACCTGCATCACTGTCCTCATAATAAAACTCAGGCTTGGCCGCTAACGCTTCAATCGCCACCGAAAAACCTTGGCTAACATCGATACCTTGAGCGCCAAGGATCGCCATAATATCGGCTTGGATACGGCTGACTTCGGCTAAGCCCTTGGCATGAATTTCATCGGCGCTGTAGTGAGTGGTCGTAAAAAATTTCAATAACTGTTCATAGGCAAGCTCCCCTTGGGGTAATGCCCAATAACCGTCGTTGGTGCTCGCCTTCCCTTGCAATTGGGTAAAGTAATCAATCAATAATTGATAGGCGGGATACACATATTGCGTGATATTAGCCTGTGCTTGGCTCAGTAAGCGCTCCTGCTCGGCGGTGCTGATATCTGTTTGTGCTAGCTTAGTTTTAAAGGAGGCATACAAAATATTGTCAGGGATTGGTGTGGCGATAAACTGTGTCATCTCGGTTAACACCCGCTCAATCACAAATTTAGGCGGAATAATCCCATTAGCCTCGCGCAACGCTAAGCCTTCAAGGGTCTGAGTAAACTTGGTTTTTACCGCAATTAACCGTGCTAAATAATGCTCTGCATCAGTAACTGAATGCACTTGATGCTGCGCCTGCATAAAACTTGGGAAACCGTTTTGCACCCCAAACAATTGATTGACTGGATAGTTATGATAGCGATAAGGCTCTGCCGCGAGCGAAAAATCAATTAAATAAAGGGCAATCTGCTTAGAAATCCTTTGATTTTCATCTAAATCGGCATCTTGGTAAGTCAGTAAGGTATCCCTTAATTGGCGAGCCTCAGTAAAAGCGTTATCTAAGGCCGCTGGGCTACCATCATCTAATTTGGCATTATGCCCTTTGATCCCTAGGGATTCTAAAAAGCCAAGGGACGTCAGCGTTTCTGGACTTTCAAACGCCATTTTAGTCACGCTTCTATCTAAAAAAGCCCTAAAGAAGAAAGGCCGCTTTGCATACCATTCATGGGCTGCCAATGCGGTCAATAACAGCAGAAGCAGCAACAGCACAAGCCCAATCCGTTTTAATCCTGTTTTCAAGTGTGTATCCTCACGTTTGATTATGGCTGGGAGCAATAACGCTCAAGCCCCACATTGGCGGCAATACTATTATCACTTTTTGACAACAAATCAATAACGCTGCACATCTCTACCGCTGCAGTTGACATGCCCTTAACCTCACTCTCGCGGTAAGCTTGCCACCACATGATGCATTGCCCTTGGGGAGACAATTTATAAAAAAATAATTCTGTGAGATTCTTTCTGAAGCTGAAATAGCTATCCTGTTGAATCTGTGACATTAAAAATTGTTTTATTTTCAAATATTTTTAAAAACACCACCGTTCTTCGTCCTTCGGTTAAAAATAAAACTATACAAAATGCCGCAGTGTGTTAACCTGCAGTCCGGCCTGTGATTCAGACCTATTTATAAGCAATATTATGTTTTTGAAAACCTTCGCTGCACCTGTATTTGTTGTTGTCATGAAGCTTTCCACTCATAACTTATCATCAATGTAAATAATTCTATTTCTGGCTAAGTTCCCGCATAATTGCGAATTATTTTGTTTGAAAATTTTGGAGACATTCATGTCTAAAACTACTGGTGTAGTTAAATGGTTTAACGAAGAAAAAGGTTTTGGTTTCATTTCTCCTGACAATGGTGGCGCTGACGCATTCGTTCATTTCCGCGCAATCGTTTCAGAAGGCTTCAAAACCCTTGGTGAAGGTCAAAAGGTTTCTTTTGATATCGAACAAGGCCAAAAAGGTCCTCAAGCTGCAAACGTGGTTGTGCTGTAATTAATCCTATCTCGCAAGAGAAAGATTAACCGCATAATACATTGCAGACATAAATGCCGACACTAAGTCGGCATTTTTATTGGAAAAATTTTATTCCTCTGCGTCGCATTTTCACCTCTTGCCGCCCTGTCCCCTTCCATCAGTGACACCGCATCAGCTAAAAGTACATAGATGACCCACCTCGTGTGACGCTCCAATGCTCATCTGACACCGTCAAATTTCTGGCATGTTACATGTGTCCACCAATAAGTTAAAGTGACTAGCTAATACGCTAGCGCAGTCAGACTAAGACTTTGCTCACTTATTAATTGCTTGCAAACGCCTTAAAGCCAATCATCCGCTCGTGTTCTCCCAGGTTAGCCCTTAGCCCTATAATCGCTCCATATCCTTAGCCGCCCCAGATACATATAGCCACTGACCTCAACATCGACACGCCCAAACACTGTCAAAAAAAACGCAAACAATGAATTAAACAAAAACCTCCCGAGGATAAGTATTGCGGCATATAACTTGCTTATGATTGGTTTAAACGACGTACTGCAATTTGTTTTGCTGGAGTAATTATTATGGACTTTGGACTAGCGACGGCGTTATCTCCAGAGGAATACCGTTACCAGAGCGAGGTACAGTGGCCAGAGTCCCCAACGCCACCAAACCTAGTGCACATTATTCAACAGCTACATGCAAGCTTAGATCCGAGGACGGTCTTTGCCTGTTATGGCAAGGTGCTCGGCCAATATTTGCCGATCCAAGGGATCCGGCTGACTAAAGATGACTACACCCTAAACTGGGGGCGACGTTATGGTATTGGGCTTACACGGCAATTGATGCACGGTGCTAAAGCGCTATGCCTGCAATATCAGCTGATTAGCCCCTTAACGCCATCCCAAGTGGCCACGTTACAGGAGCTAGAACCACTGTTATTGCAACCACTGCTCAATGCACTGCAATATCAAGAAATGTCGATGCAGGCCATGTTCGACTCGCTAACCGGCCTTGGCAATCGTCATTACTATAGCAAAAGTATTGTGCATGCAATCGCTACAGCCCATCGCAAGCAGGGAGTGATTTCGCTGGTGGTGTTGGATTTAGATCACTTTAAACAACTCAATGATAAATTTGGCCATAAGTGTGGCGATTACATTTTACGGGAATTTGGCGACATCATTCGCGGCAATATTCGCAGTACTGATCAGGCCTTTCGCATCGGCGGGGATGAATTTGTGATCATAGTGCAAGGGAGCATTGAAGCGGCAGGGTTACTGTGTCAGCGGATAGTCAGCGCCGTCAATCAGCATAATAGCTTTAGCCAGTTTGGTGTGAGTTGCAGTTTAGGGGCCGCCGAGGCCAGCGCTTGCCTGCCGGCCGAGCAGCTTTATGAGCTAGCCGACAATGCCCTGTATCAAGCTAAAGCTGCGGGCCGAAATGGCTTTACGCTCCAACCGCTTCGCCCCAATGTGGCATGATGGGCGAATCCTCAAATAACTGAGGCTACCGCGAGGCCGATATCAACGCGAGGCCCCAAGGCAAGTGCCGCGTCGCTGCACTGCTGTCATCGTTTGCGAAAAGTGGGTCAGTGCCAGTTCCTTGGCCAGAGCTGCATCAGATCTTCATCCTTGTTCAGATTTTAAACAGAGTTTGTTGTATCCCCAAAGAGCCTTCTTGGGCGCAAAACGCCTTTTCAATCCAAAGGCCAATGGCCATGACCAGTTGTTCATTGTAAAACACAAAGCCGACCTGAGCGCGCAACCATGGTGGCACCGCCGATTCTTGCAGTAATTTTTTAAGTTCGCGGCCCATGCTGCGATAGTGAGGATGACAGCGTAATTGCCCCGGCAATTGATAGCGAATACTCACCACCTCATCTAATGTGGGTAACCTTAGCCGCGGCCCCTGTTGGCAAGGGGTGAGCTGCAGTAATTGCCCTTCGGACAAAGGGATCTTCACCGGCTGCCCCTGACTTAGCGGGGCAAGAGCGTGGGGCGTGAGCGTGGTTGGCGCCAGTGACGTCTTAACCGGTGCGACGCTATCCACATATAACTGCTTAGCAAAGCGGCGCAGCTCATAATCGCCGATCCGCATCCGCACCTTGGCATCCTCTTTTGCATGCACCATTTGCTGGATCAATTCCTTCAGCTGCACCAAGGAGGGTAAAGCAAAGCCCTGAGACTCAATAAAGGCGCGCACTAACAAGCATTGCCAGCGCGGACTGAGCGCTGCAAATCCATCAAGCTGCAATACCCTTTGCTGACTATAAGCCGCGGTGGCAAGCCACTGTGGTAAATGCTCAGCGACGACATCGTCAACCACGCTCTGCTGCTCAGCACACAGATAAGCGCTGCGACTCGCGGTGCTGGCAATACTGGGCCAGCGTGCGGTTAATCGGGGGATAATGTCCAAGCGTAAAAAATTACGATCAAACCTATCATCTTGATTACTTTCATCTTCGATATGTACAAGTTGCTGCTGTTTCGCAAAGGCTTCAATATGCTCGCGGCTCACATCTAATAATGGCCGTAGGTGAGTCCCCATGGCTAAGGGCTGAATTTGCCCCATGGCTGCCAGTCCCTTTGGCCCCTGTCCTCGTTTCAGGGCAAGCAAAATGGTCTCGAGTTGATCATCCTCATGGTGAGCGGTGAGTAAGTAATCCTGCGGGCCGAGGTGCTGCGCTAAGGCAAGGTAGCGTAATTCACGCGCCTTTGCTTCCAGACTCTCCCGCGCGCGCGCAACCACTGAGACATATTCAATGGTGACGGGCAAGCCATACACCTGCCCCCGGGCGCAGCAATGCTTAGCCCATGCATCGGCATTCGCGCTCAAACCATGGTGCACATAAACCAATTGATAATTAAGCTCGGGGTGCTGCTTGGCATACTCACTCAGGCCAAAAGCTAGGACCTCAGAGTCGACACCACCACTGTAAGCCAGCACTAACTTGCTGCCCGCATTGAGCTTAAGTGAATCTAAAAAAGCACTGACATGGCGACACAGCAACGGGATTGACATCCATTATCCTTAGATAATTCTTGTTAAATCTTAATGTTAACGCAAAGGCGCGGGCCTTATTAGCCCGCAGGGCATCCTAAAACACAATTCACACTTTAAAACACGCACTCTAAAACACAATGCGCACTTTGTTGGGCCCAAGTATGGACTCGAGGCTAAAAACTAATTCATCCGTCGGATTCACCCGCCAACTGTCGGCTAACCTAAATTGGCCACGAGCCTCAGCTTGGCTGTAGTTAATCAGTACCGGCACGGCGCCATTACGCCAGGGCGTCATGGCTTGTTCGATACTGTCTAACGCCGCGGGCGATAATTGCGCCGCCGCCAAATCGATCTCCAGCGCCTTAGCAAAATGGCTACGCGCTTCACTAATATCGATAATATTGCGCGCCGTCATGCGGTTACCACCGGCAAAATCATCGAAACTCACCTCACCTTCACAGATAAGGATCCGGTCTTTTTCCAGCAAATGATTAAATTTCTCAAACGCTTCGGTAAATAACATCACCTCCAGTCGCGCGCTCTTATCATCTAAGGTCAATAGGCCCATTTTTGAACCGCGCTTGGTGAGCATCACTCTCGTCGCCACCACCAAACCGGCGGCCTTCACGGTTTTGCCCCGTTCGGTGGGGTGCACATCCTTAAGCCGCCCCGAAGTGTAATGCTTAAGCTCTTTAAGATATTGATTAATTGGGTGGCCAGTTAAATACAGCCCTAAGGTTTCGCGCTCGCCTTCAAGCCAAATCTTATCCGGCCATGGAGTGCACTCCACAAACTGTTGTTTGCTATCCTCGGGCTCACTGTTGAGTAAGCCAAACATGTCATGCTGGCCAATGGCCTGAGCCTTGGCGTGCTGCTCGGCGGCGCGCATGGCTTCAGGTAAGGTGGCCATCATCGCCGCGCGGTGCGGGCCAAGGGCATCTAAGGCGCCGGCACAAATGAGTTTTTCAATCACGCGCTTATTGAGTTTTTTGAGATCGATACGGGCACAAAAATCAAACAAATCAACAAAGGGACCGTCCTTACGCGCCTCCAAAATCGACTCAACCGGGCCCTCACCCACGCCCTTAATGGCGCCAATACCATAAACGATACGTAGATCGTCATCGACGGTAAATTTAAACAGGCCTTTATTCACATCCGGTGGAATTAACGTCAGCCCCATCCGCTCGCATTCATCAACCAGCGTGACAATTTTGTCAGTATTATCCATATCCGCCGACATTACCGCCGCCATAAATTGGGACGGATAATGGGTTTTTAGCCATAACGTTTGATAGGACACCAAGGCATAAGCCGCGGAGTGAGATTTGTTAAAACCGTAACCGGCGAACTTTTCCACGAGATCGAAGATCTTCATCGACAATTCACCGTCGACCCCGTTTTTAATCGCCCCTTCCTTAAAGATGCTGCGCTGTTTGGCCATCTCTTCGGGCTTTTTCTTCCCCATCGCTCGGCGCAGCATGTCAGCGCCGCCGAGGGTATAACCCGATAACACCTGAGCAATCTGCATCACCTGCTCTTGATACAAAATAATGCCATAGGTTGGCGAGAGCAGCTCTTTTAAGGATTCATGCTGATATTGGGAATCGGGGTAAGACACTTCCTCACGGCCGTGTTTACGCTCGATAAAGTTATCCACCATGCCCGATTGCAACGGCCCGGGGCGGAACAGCGCCACGAGTGCGATCATATCTTCGAAACAGTCGGGCTGCAGGCGCTTAATCAAATCCTTCATACCGCGGGATTCGAGCTGGAATACTGCTGTTGTTTCATAGCGTTGCAGCAAACGGAAAGAGGCAGGATCATCTAAAGGGATGGCCTCAATACGCACTGGTGGCCGGCCATGCTTAACCTCCACCTTGTTGATCATTTCCAGTGCCCAATCGACAATGGTGAGCGTTCTTAAGCCTAAAAAGTCAAACTTAACTAAACCTGCGGTTTCGACATCGTTTTTATCAAATTGGGTAACGGGGTTTTTACCTTCAGCATCACAATACAGCGGTGCAAAATCGGTAATTTTGGTGGGCGCGATCACCACCCCACCCGCGTGCTTACCGGCGTTACGGGTTACACCTTCGAGCTTACGACACATGTCGATAAGATCTTTAACATCCTCATCGGCATCGTAGGATTCCTGCAGCGCAGGCTCGACCTCAAAGGCTTTGGCGAGTGTCATCCCGGGTTCTGGCGGGATAAGCTTTGAGATGCGATCGACAAAACCGTAAGGGTGCCCTAAAACGCGCCCCACATCGCGGATCACGGCTTTGGCCGCCATGGTACCAAAGGTGATGATCTGCGATACCGCCTCGCGACCGTATAATTCGGCCACGTGATCAATCACCTCATCGCGCCTATCCATACAAAAGTCGACGTCAAAGTCGGGCATCGACACCCGTTCAGGGTTTAAGAAACGCTCAAACAGCAGGTCAAATTCGAGGGGATCTAAATCGGTAATTTTTAAGGCATAGGCCACAAGCGAGCCCGCTCCCGAACCCCGCCCAGGGCCCACAGGAATGCCGTTATCCTTACCCCACTGGATAAACTCCATCACGATCAAGAAGTAACCCGGGAAGCCCATCTGATTGATCACTTTGAGTTCAATATCGAGGCGCTCATCGTATTCAGCGCGTTTCTTAGCGCGCACTTCGGGATCGGGAAACAAAAATTCAAGACGTTCCTCTAAGCCCTTTTTCGAACAATCGATTAAAAAGTCCTCGATGGACATCTCACCCGTGGGGAAATTGGGTAAAAAATATTCGTATAAGCGAATGGTGACATTGCAGCGTTTAGCGATTTCGACACTATTCGATAACGCTGCAGGAATATCGGCAAATAGCTCGCACATTTCCTGCTCGCTGCGTAAGTATTGCTGCTCACTGTATTTTTTAGGGCGACGGGGATCGGCCAAGGTAAAACCATCGTGGATAGCCACCCGAATTTCGTGGGCTTCAAAATCCTCCGCCTGCAAAAAGACCACCTGATTGGTCGCCACCACCGGCAAACCTTTCTCCTCGGCCAGCGCCACCGCCATGTGCAGGTAACGCTCCTCATCGGCGCGCCCAGTGCGGATAAGCTCAAGAAAGTAACGGTCATGAAAATGGGTTTGATAAAACTCACAGAGGGAATTGACCTGAGTATTATTGCCCTTAAGCAAGGCTTTACCCATGTCGCCTTCTTTAGCCCCCGAGAGCAATAAGATCCCCTCGTTATACTGGATGAGCCACTCCTGATCGATCACCACCCGACCCGCCACCTGCCCACGCAAATAAGCTTGGCTGATGATTTGCGTGAGATTTTGATAACCCACATTATTCATCGCAAGGATGGTTAAGGCGCATAATTCGCCATCAAATCCAGGTACTTGCATCCAAAAATCCGCACCGATTATGGGCTTTATCCCCAGACCATGACAACCACTGTAAAATTTGACCAGTCCACAGAAGTTATTTTGATCAGTAAGCGCGACCGCAGCCATTCCGAGGGCCTCGACTTGGGCCAAAATGGGTTTGACTTTGGCGACGCCATCGGACATAGAAAAGTCACTGTGAACACGCAGATGCACAAAACGAGGATCGGGCATAATTAATTTTATCTTTGAATAGCAGGTTAACAATCACTAAAAGCAGCCTAGCAAAGTCGCGCACTGACGGCCAGAGACTTTGCATCCTAAGGGCGTGTCGGCAAAAAAGATGCCTTAGCCCTCAAGTATTGCCTTGACGGGTTTGAAACTTTTTCGATATTGCTCAAAAACACCATGCTCAGCTATCGCCGCTAAATGGGCCTGAGTAGGATAGCCCTTA
>NZ_JBOFMC010000109.1:0-2523 GCF_051658185.1 Shewanella sp.
ACTTGGGCACATTGATTCGCACTATTGACAAAACCCGCACCATAGAAAGGTGAGCGAGTGATGCTGCACAGTGGCTGATCAGCGTCGGATTTGGCCTTAATTCGCTCGCCGGTATGCTCTGGATCCCAGAGTGATAACCATTGGAACTGATTCAGTGGCGACTCAAGCCGTTGCGCGGTGCCATCTTGGATGACCGAAATGTCATCACCGCCGCTGCAGCGATAATCGTTAGTCACCAACTGTTCAACGAAACCATGCACAGTGTGTGTGGTGCCATTAATGGCAAGCTCAAAACGGCACAGTGGCAGTTTTTGGCTGCCCACAGTCATAGTGGCAATGTTATTAAGGTCGCGCTTACTTAAGTTGTTGTAATCCATTGCATCGCTGTGATCAAACCAGCCTTGTCCAACATTACTGGTGAGCACTTGGTAGCCATGTTCTTGACCGATGATGACTGCAGGTGGCAAATCCTCTAACCCCGTATCGGCTGAGGGGATTAACGTATCGAGCACTTTCACCCCTTGCGCATCTTCGCAGCGTAAGGAAACGCTGGCCAGTTCCTGCTGCGGCAAGTTGAGGTGGAACTTATTGCTTTGGCTACTATTTTCCCGGTGAGCGGTTAAATCAAATGCCATGGTTTGGCCATTTTTACTGACGACATCGAGGCGGCACACATTAATGTGAATGTATTGTCCTTGCTCAATATTGTCGCCTTTGATGGCATAAGCCCACAGTGCATTATTGGTGTGTTTTATCCCGGGTATTTGCACGCATTTATTGTCTTGCACAAAACCGGCACCGTTGTGGCTTGGATTGTTGATATCTTTAAGTAAACAGATATTCACTTCGCCGATCTCGGGTGTTGGGGTGTAGACCATTTTGCCACGGCCGTAGGAGTACAGCAGAGAGTAATCGCCTGCCGCCGAGACCATGTTTTGCAAGGTGCCAGCAATATTCCAGCGCATATCATCACTGGTGCGGCAGGTATTGGTTTGTTGATCTACGTGGCCCACCAAGTTAACGCTGTCACCACTGGTCGGGCTAAAGCTAAATTGGCACAAGGTTTTATAACTGCCATTATCAACAATGGTTTTCCAGCCCGACAGCGATAATTGCTCGGCAGTTAACTCACGGTATGGGTGCCAACCTCCTTCAAGGTAGGCGCCGGTTTCGGCAGGTTGGTAGTCGGTGGCAGGGGCTAGCTGAAAGACATTACCGTAGTTACCATACAGCACCGGGTAAATTTGGCTCGGCAGATCACCCAGTGGATCGTAAATGCCCACTAAAGTGGTGACCGGTACGCCGGTTTGTAGCGCGGCAGGGGCGCTGGTTTCGGCGTTGACATAGCGTTGCTGTGCTTGATCCCATTTTACATAATACGCATTGGCATCAGGCGCTTGATTAAAGCCGTTATTGAGCCAGTTTTGCACTCGGCGCGCTTGGGTAGGATGCTCAAAGGTAAAGTGACTGACTAAGCCCACTTTGCGCGATTCGCCGCCGGCTTGCGCATCACGTAAAAAGCGGAACGTATCTAAATAAGGTAATGATGTTTCGCCTCCATAGGTCATTTCGAGTGGCGCGCCACGCCAATCGATATTGCCAATAAAGCGTTTAAATACGGCATCCCAGCCCCAACCACTTTCCATATCATGCACAGAGGCCATGCTTGGGTAATGGCCTAGGCCGAAATTATGACCCACTTCATGGGACCATTCATTACCTGTGGTATCTTCCAACGTTAAAATACCGCCGCCGCCACTGCCGCCATGGACAACCGTTTTGCTGGCACCGGTTTCTGGGTTGGTATACACGCCAACATTGGTATGGGCAGTGATGTGGTTAAAGCGGCGATTATAGGTTTGTGAATCGCCAGCTGAGGTGGTTATGCCGACGTTGGCGTTATTAATGCCGATAGAGATTAACGCCTTACCAATGGAGCCGCGCATATCACCACTGTGCCAACCGCCATCGGTGTCGCTGCGCTCGGTGTAAATTTTGCCATTAGGCATGGTGACTTTCTCAAAATAGGCCGGCGCATATTGACCAATAACCAGTTTTGATACCGGAATTTTTTGGAAATAATCGGCCGCATGCTCGGCGGTATTATTGGCCATGGTATTGCGGCCACGAGGCTGGGTTAGCATACCCATATCGATATTTTGGAAGACCAATTCAGGTGCACCACCAAAGACAATATTGTGTTGGGCTAACTCAGAGGTTCGGCCATGGTTATCGATAAAGCGCAGCGATAAGCCCGGTTTTACCCAATGCCACGGCAGTGGCAAACTCCACACATCATGGCTAAAAATCACCATCGGGCGGCCATCGACAGCATATTGGTCGGTCTTGGGTTGGTTAGCGGGCGAGAGCATGCTCTCACGGCTGATAAGCTCACCCTCTTGATATACTTCTACCCATAATTGGTTGATATCTTGAGCTTTAGGACTCAAAAGCAGCATGGCTTCACGGTGCATCACCACATCTGGGGTGTTTAATTCATCGTTACCAAAAGGCGCGGTTAAG
>NZ_JBOFMC010000110.1:0-3724 GCF_051658185.1 Shewanella sp.
TTAGCATCCACCTTTGCAGCAATTGCGTGCCAAATTGGCGCGACATGTTGCCACGCTTTAGGATCACCACTTGGCATGAGAGACGGGCCAAAACGGGCGCCCACTTCCCCACCCGACACCGCGGAGCTAAAAAAGATAAACTGATGTTGATAACGCGCTTCTCGCGCTATGGTATCGGTCCACAGACTGTTACCAGTATCGATCACTATATCGTCAGTCTCGATACCTGCTGCAATCAAGGCACTACACACCCCATCAACGGCGGCGCCTGCTGGCACGGAGACCACCAAGATCCGCGGTTTTTGCAGAGTGTCTAGCATGTGGCGCAGATCGGCGCAGCCCAAAATCCGACTCGCTTGTCCTGCCCGTTCCTGCTGCTCTTGGGTGACAAGCCCCTGCACTTTCACAGGGTCAAGATCGAATGCACTGACACGATAGTGATGATCTGCAATGTTGAGCGCCAGATTTTTACCCATGACGCCAAGGCCAATCACACCGATATCATTAAGGTTGTTGTGGTTTTGCATTATTATTCGTTCCACAGGTCACAGAGGTTATTAATCTCAAATATTGAGACGTAATTATAACGATCTTTGTCACTTAATAACAAAACAAAGACTTATCAACTGATTTTGGGCTCCACACGCCCCCATCCTTGTCGTTAAATCGCCAATCGCCCCAATGCACCAGCAAGCCAATATTTCTCATCCTCCTGCGCTGACCGCTCGGCGATTAGGTTGAGTTACCTTTCTCATTATCACCCATCGCCAAGCCCAAGGTTTGATGGACTAAGCGATCACATTTCAAGGCTGGCACGCAGGCTTGACAGTGTTGTAAGCGCCTGACTAATACAATCTTTACCGACAACCTTTACCTTAACGTAAACTTCATATATCTTGCTTAAAAATGCTTAACCTAAGGTGCCCACATGAGCGCAACTCCCACTAGCCAAACGACCTATTCGATAAGTGATCTCTCTAAAGAGTTTGATATCACCACTCGCAGTATTCGTTTTTATGAAGACCAAGGTCTACTCAAACCTAAACGTCGCGGCCAAACTCGCATTTATAGCCTGAAGGATCGAGTTCGTCTTAAATTGATTTTACGGGGCAAACGATTAGGTTTTTCTCTTGCCGAAACCCGTCGGCTATTTGAGCTATACGATGCCGATAAAAGCAGCACGACGCAGCTCAATACCATGCTCGCCCTCGTCGAGGAAAAGAAAACCGCACTACAGCAGCAAATGGATGATATCAAAGTGGTCTTGATGGAGCTGACGTCAGCGGAGCAGCAGTGCCGCATCGCCTTAGAAGAAAGCAAAGCCGCCAAAGCGTAAGCCTGTGCACCTAGGCGTTAAGGGGCCGCGCCGAAAAGCGCATCCCCTTATCCTCCGCTAGGGTAAAGCCACTCGTTAACAAACTGATTAACAAAAAAGACTCAAGTACCTCATTATAAAAATAATAAATACTCTATTTAGATAGGACACACACAATGAACTCACTCTACACCAGTCTTAATTTTGGCCTAGGCGAAGATGTCGATATGCTGCGCGATGCGGTGCAAGATTTCGCTAAACACGAAATCGCCCCCATCGCCGCCAAAGTCGACCACGACAACGCCTTCCCTAACGAACTTTGGCCGGTACTCGGCAATATGGGGCTGCTTGGCATCACTGTGCCTGAGGAATACGGCGGCGCCAATATGGGCTACCTCGCCCATGTTGTCGCCATGGAAGAAATTTCCCGCGCTTCAGCCTCTATCGGGTTAAGTTATGGCGCCCACTCTAACCTGTGTGTGAACCAAATTAACCGTAACGGTAATGCTGCACAAAAAGCCAAATATTTACCCAAACTGGTGAGCGGTGAGCATATCGGCGCACTGGCCATGAGTGAGCCTAATGCGGGTTCTGATGTGGTTTCGATGAAGCTACACGCCCGTAAAGAAGGCGACCGTTATATCCTCAATGGCAACAAAATGTGGATCACCAACGGTCCCGATGCCAATACCTATGTAATTTATGCCAAAACCGACTTAACTAAGGGCGCTCACGGCATCACTGCCTTTATCGTTGAGCGCGGTTTTAAAGGTTTCAGCCAAGCGCAAAAACTCGACAAATTAGGCATGCGCGGTTCAAACACCTGTGAACTGGTGTTTGAAGAGGTAGAAGTGCCAGAGGAAAACATTCTTGGCGGCCTAAACAATGGCGTCAAAGTGCTGATGAGTGGCTTAGATTACGAGCGCGTCGTGCTCTCAGGCGGCCCGCTTGGGATCATGAATGCCTGTATGGACATCGTCGTGCCTTATATCCACGAGCGGGAGCAATTTGGTAAATCCATCGGTGAATTCCAATTAGTACAAGGCAAATTAGCCGATATGTACACCGGTATGAACGCCGCTAAAGCCTATGTGTATAGCGTGGCGAAATCCTGCGATCGCGGTGAAACCACCCGCAAAGACGCCGCGGGTGCCATTCTCTACAGCGCGGAACTGGCCACCAAAATGGCTCTGGATGCCATTCAATTGCTCGGCGGTAACGGTTACGTCAATGAATATGCGACAGGCCGCTTACTGCGCGATGCCAAACTTTATGAGATTGGGGCCGGCACCTCAGAAATTCGCCGTATGCTGATTGGCCGCGAGCTATTTAACGAATCGAAATAAGCAGCCTAGGGCGAATGGCGCATGATGAGCTTTAGCCCTTCATGCCCCCTCGCCTCACCGAGCCAACTGATACTGAGTTACCGCTTTATAAGGACAATCAACGTGACGCAATTAAGCAGTCGTATCAACGCCCGTAGCGATGAATTTAAAGCCAAATCCGACGATATGGCCGCCCTGGTGGCCGATCTTAAAACCAAACTCGCCAAAATCGAACTCGGTGGCGGCCCTGTGGCGCTGGAACGTCATTTATCCCGCGGTAAACTCCTGCCCCGTCAACGGGTTGAGAAACTGCTCGACGCAGGTTCGCCCTTTTTAGAATTGTCGCAATTTGCGGCATTTGAAGTCTATGACGAAGAAGTGCCCGCCGCAGGGATTATCGCCGGTATCGGCCGGGTGAGCGGCGTCGAGTGCATGATTATCGCCAATGATGCCACGGTCAAAGGCGGCACTTACTATCCTATTACGGTCAAAAAACACTTGAGGGCGCAAGAGATTGCCAGCCGCTGCCATTTGCCCTGTATCTATTTAGTCGACTCAGGTGGTGCTAACTTGCCCCGTCAGGATGAAGTCTTTCCAGACCGCGATCATTTCGGCCGGATTTTCTACAACCAAGCACAAATGTCGGCCAAGGGCATTCCGCAAATTGCAGTGGTGATGGGCCTATGTACCGCAGGCGGCGCCTATGTGCCTGCGATGGCCGATGAATCTATTATTGTAAAAGATCAAGGCACTATCTTCTTAGCGGGTCCGCCCTTAGTCAAAGCCGCAACCGGTGAAGAAGTCAGCGCTGAAGAACTTGGCGGCGCCGATGTACACACTAAAATTTCGGGCGTGGCCGATCACTTAGCTCAAAACGATGAGCATGCCTTAGAGCTTGCCCGCCGCGCTGTGCTTCGTCTAAATCATCAAAAACACATCAGCAGCCTACTGAGCTCTGTTAAGCTACCCAAGTTTGATATCAACGAACTCTACGGCATTGTCGGCACCGACTTGAAAAAGCCTTTCGATGTCAAAGAAGTGATCGCCCGCATCGTCGATGATTCGGATTTCGATGAGTTTAAAG
>NZ_JBOFMC010000111.1:0-7333 GCF_051658185.1 Shewanella sp.
CGATTCCCTACATGTTGTATGCCTGGCTTGCGGTCGCGATGGTGTTACTTGTGGTGCTTGGGATTGTTCCGGCGATTGGCCCAATGAAAACCGCGCAGCTGCGGGCGGCTCAAGGTGAGCCCGCTCAGGCGCAGGTCAATTTAGACCTAGTGCAAACCTCGGACGAATATGCCGTTAAAGCCATTGAAGAAGAATTTAAGCATGCTGATAATCAAGGCAAATTGCATAACTTTTTAGTGCCTATCTTCTTATTAGTTGCCTTTACTGTGTATTTTGATATCGATGTGTGGAAGGGATTGTTAGCCACATTGGTGATCACTATCCCTTATTATGCGATTCAGCGTTTAATGCCGCTGGCGGAAATGATGGATCAAATGATCGATGGCTTTAAAGGCATGCTGCCTGCCATTAGTACGGTTATTGCGGCCTTTGTATTTAAGGATGTGTGCGATCAACTGTTGCTGCCACAGTATGTTATTGAATCCTTAAGCCCATTTATGACCCCCAAATTATTGCCCGCGGTGGTGTTTTTATCGATGGCGGTGCTTGCGTTTGCTACGGGCTCGAGTTGGGGGATTTTTGCAGTGACTATCCCGATTGTGATGCCTTTAGCTCAATCCGTTGGTGCGGATATTCCATTGGTGATTGGCGCCTTGTTGTCGGCCTCATCCTTTGGCAGTCAAGCGTGTTTTTATTCTGATTCTACGGTGTTAGCAGCCCAAGGCTCTGGTTGTAACTTAGTCAGTCATGCTGTGACTCAGTTACCCTATGCGTTGATTGCGGCGGCGATTGCGTTTGTTGGCTTCATCGTTATCGCTTAAGTGTGTCTATAAACATAAAAAAACCAGCTTCGGCTGGTTTTTTTATGGGTCACAGATCCGTGATGATGTGATGAAGCACATTCAGCGTTTAACAGGGCTCTGCGCCTTTAAGCTGGATTAAATGTTTATAATCGGCTAACAACCATGCCAGTTCGGCGGCGTTACTGACCTGCATTTTTTGCATGACTTTTTGGCGATGCAGTTCTAGGGTGCGCTGGGCAATGTCCAGCTCTGCGGCAATCACTTTATTCATTTTTCCTTCGAGAATACGCTCCATCACCTGGGTTTCTCTTTGGCTTAAACTGGCAAGTCGCTGCAGGAGATCAGACTGGAGGGATTTTTGTTGCCATTTCTCAAGGGTGTGGGCCTCTGCTTCGGCCACTAAGGTGCGAAGCTTATCACCATCAACGGGCTTTTCTAAAAAGTTAAAGGCGCCCTGTTGTATGCTGTGTACCGCCATGGCGATGGTGCCGTGGCCAGTTAGCATGATCACTGTGATTGGGCTTTGCGCCTGAGACAGGTGGGTGAGCAGGGCGATACCGTCCATTCCGGGCATTTTGATGTCGAGCAGCAGGACGGCGGGCAAGGTGATATCGACCTTTTGTAAAAAATTATCCGCCGAGTTAAAGCCTTGACAGGACAGCCCCATGCCTTCGAGCATCCAGCTTAAGGAATCCAGTACATCTTGATCGTCATCGACGAGGTAAAGTTGTGTCATTGTCTTTTCTCTTACATTCCATCGGCGCTGCGGGGTAGCGTGACTTTAATAGTTAATCCTGGAGTGGCGTGTTGTGCTTCGATTGTTCCTTTGTGCTCTTCAATAATGCGTTTGCAAATAACCATCCCCAACCCGAGCCCTTGGGGTTTAGAGGTCTCAAAGGGGAAGAATAACCGCTCTAGCGCGGTATCCGAGAGGCCACAGCCAGAATCAGTAATGTGAATATACACCTGTTGGTCGTCGATCCCCGTCTCGATAATCAGCCGCTGCATGGTGCAATTTTCCATGGCATCCAGTGCATTACGTAACAAATTGACTAAAACCTGCTGCATCAGGCTGGCGTCTGCGTATACCGGTAAGGATTGTAGGTGAACCTGTGGCTTGAGTTTAAGGCGCTGAAATTCTGGCTGCATTAATGCCAAGGTTTCTTCAATCACTAAGCGTAAATCGCAGTGCTGAAAATCGCTGGTCTGCTGGCAAAAAGTCCGCAGGCGATGGATGGTGGTTTGGGCTCTATCGACTTGATTGATGACTTTGTTGAGCGCGGTGGCTAATTCGATTTGGGTGTTATCTAACCGATATAAGCAGCCTTGGGCAAGATAACGGATCCCGGCTAGGGGTTGTTTTAGCTCATGGGCAATGCCAGAGGCCATTTCGCCGGTGAGTAATACCCGTTGGGCCCGATAAAATTGTTGCTGTTGCTCGAGTAAGATTTGTTGAGTGCGCTGATGCTGCGCGATTTCGGCGCAGAGATCTTTGGTACGTTTGACCACTAAGCGTTTTACTCGCAGATGATGCAAATAGCCCAGTAATAATAACACGAGGATACTGCCTCCCCAGGGTAAGGCATTGTATAAAAGCCGTTGCCAGTTGGTGATAAATGGCCATTGTTCGAGTTGTTTTAACAGTTCAAACACCGGACTGTCGTCGACCGGAGCGGACCAATACTGATAGCCACCAAGGCGAGCGGCTGGGCTGTCTGGGGTTAATTGCAACAGATGACTGACCACTGCGGTAGCCAGTTTATGATCGGTATGGCCTAATTTGGTGAGGGCATACCCTGGATATAAAGGGGTCGACACCTGACATGAAAAGCCATCATGGGGCTCTGTGAGCACGACTTTAAGGGCGTCTGCCGCAATGGTCCGCTGTGCAATGGCTCTTTCTAGCACACAGCTCGGCAATATGGCCACATCCGCTTCACCCGATAGCAGCATGTGTAAGAGCTTTTGTTGGGGAAAGCCGATAAAGCGCAACTGTGGCAACTCTTTATAGGCATTGATCCCTTTATGGGCAAGGGTTGCCGCAAAAATTTGAAAGCCACCAAAGGCTTGGGGATCACTCGATACAAGTCGTTGCTTTTTGAGTTGCTGCCAATCGGTAATATTGTGGTCCATCCGCGTGACGATAGCAGAACCAATGCTTTGCTCTGGATGTTGGATGTTATGGCGAACTAAGGTGAGCAAATGGCTCGTACCATAGTTTCTTTTAAAGGCGACCGTGGTGAGGGCATTCCCAATTAAAAAGTCGATGCGCTCATTGGCTAAGGCCTCCTCAAGCTCAGAGGGCGTTAAGGGGGTCAATTGTACCGGGCGGCGGAGTTGTTGACTGAGCCAGTCGGCGGTTGGCTGCCAGTTCGCGAGTATTTCCTCCGGTTCATTAAAGGCCATAATCCCGATACGCACGCTTGTGGGCTCAATTTGAGCGCTAGGCGTTGGCCCATCAGGGGGTGCGGCTTGAAGCTTTGCGCCGCAAAGCGTTAGACATGCAGCCAATAGCGCCAATAGCAGGGAGGCTAAACGGGGGCTGATGTGGTGCGCAAAACGTGGCTTAAATGAGGCGGGCAAGTGGTATTCCCTAGTTTATCAGTGGCGAGTTAATTCACGGGTTAATGGAAGTATGATATACCATCGAATCAAGGGCTCAACAACCTGGGATTGCGGCCTCCTAATGGGCACATTATGCCCATTAGGGATAACTGATGTATTGAGCCTTTTCACAAAACACTTAAGGCGTCGGCTGTACTCTATATTGGTCAAATTGCGGCGTGGCGATTTTTGTGCCTTGTTCATCCATAAACCATACCGCTTCAATATTGCCAATTTTTTTGATTAAGGCTTGCGCCTCTGGCATCGGCAGTAAAAATAAACTGGTGGAGATCACATCGGCGAGAATAGGATTGTTTTTCATAATCACCGATACCGAGATCCCCTCTGCTTTTGGATAAAGCGTCGTGGGGTCAATAATATGATGATATTCTTTACCATTGACTTTGTAATAGTTTAAGTAATTGCCACTGGACACAATCGTAATATCTTCTCCTTGGATCACTTCATGATAAATATCATCTTGACTAATATTAATATCATCAGGTTGCTCTAATTGATATTTGCGGATTAATGGGTTTTCGATCGCCGCAATAAAGGCTCTACCGTCGGGATGTTTACCAAAATGGCGAATGTTGCCCCCTGCATTAATCATAAATGCCGTTATGTGATCCGCCTTTAATTGGTCATATACTTTTTCGACCATCCATCCTTTAGCAATACCGCCTAAATCCAGTTTCATCCCGGCTTGCATTTGGACGGTGTTATTGGCGCTGTCGAGTTTAATATTGTTAATATTGATATGCTTAGCGGCGCTGGCTAATTCCTCATCATGGGGTAATTCACAAGCGATACCCTGTTGACAGCGTTTTCGATAACTGCGCCAGATCTCTAATACTGGCGCGAGGGCAATATTAAAGCGTCCTTGTGTTATTTCATGCCATTCAATGCTAGCTGCTAATAACTCGGTAAGTTTAGGGTCGATTTTATGGCGAAGTTCTGGCGCATTATTAATACTTTGAATATTGATGTAGCCCGGATAGGTATTAAAGTTGGAGCCTAAGTAATGATATTCTTGAACGACATTTAACGCATGACAAAGTGCTGTGTAAGCTTTTTGCTCATCGGCCTCATAAATATCAACAGTAATGGACGTCCCAAAATATTTAAGGGTATTCATCGTACCTTTACCTTGGGCATAACTAAACGTTGCATTGCTTTTGCAATCGTAAGGAATAAACTCCGCCCGCGCTAATTGCGTGATAAAAATAACACCAAATAACACCACAAATCGCAATAGATTCTTCATATAACGTCCCCCTTGATGACGTGTAAAGTAGTAGCATGAATTGGCCGTCAAGACAGTAAACAATCGGTAAAGTGTTAGCTAACTCATATATTTTACACTGAGGTTGGCCTATTGCGGTTTTCCGCAATTGTCGAAATTTTCTCGAGGTCTATGCTGACGGCAAGTTCACTAGTTGCAGAGCGTTTATACGATGAAAACTGAATTACATTTCAAAAAAAGCTTGCTTGTCAGTGCCCTTGCTGTAGCCACATTAGCCTTAGCCGGCTGTGCTAATACGGCTGCACAGGGTAAATATGTTGACGGTGTCCATCAAGTCAGTGGTAAGGGTAAAAAGAGCGAAATTACCCTCGAAGTGAAGGTGGAGCAGGGTAAGATCAGCGCAATGAAAACCTTATCCCATAAAGAAACCGAGTCACTGTATCTCAATGCTGAGCGCTTATTACCTGAGATTGTCAGTCGAAATGGCCATGAAGGCATTGACGCTATTGCTGGCGCGACCTATTCATCCAATGGGATTCTGAAAGCAGTTAACGATTTACCGCGCGTTGATGGCAGTAAACCTGAATTTCAAAGCGTCGGTCCTCGCAGCCAAACTGGTGATGATGATTTTAAACTCAAGTGGTCTATCCAACCACGTTTAGGTACGGTCAAAGGGGATTACTACTTCGAAGAAGCTCGCTTCCGCCAGGGTCATATGGGCAGTATGTTGGTGGTGGTTGATTCAAATAACAGACAAGATGTTCTGTTAGCTGAATTTAACGAAAGTGGCCGTCCAAATTATTACACCCGTTTGTATCAAGATGTTCCTAAGCGGATGTCTGAATACAACTTCTCTATGGGTAAAAAGAAAGGGACCGCTTGGGTGCAATCCGCATTGACGATGGAAAAGTTAATGATGGAAAAAGATCAGCTGACCTTTGAGCTGAATCCAAACTACGATCCTAAACTTGGCAACAAACTGACTGAGCCTAATCGTCTGAAATATCAAGGTATTGATATTGTAGCGGGTGCTTCTAATAGTATTCAGCAATCGATGATCCCTTTAACGGCGAAGATCCATAGCCGTATCCAAACAGGTGCGAGCCCAGAGGTTTTCTATCAGCAAGCAGAAAAAATCTTAGACGAGAAAGGTCGCTGGACTGGCGTGACAGCCATGTTGCGTGTCGTGGTTGATAAAAATACTCAAAAAATCACCCATGCACATTACGATGAAATTTTCGCCGATGATAAAAAAGAAATTCAAGATGCCTCTTTGAAAGCGTTTTATCGTCAATCGAAATATCACTCAATTAATTATGTTGAACCAGCCCGTATTGGCTTTAACGTGATGATCGATGCGTTGGAAAAGCATTTAGAAGAGGGTGGTTCATTATTTAATATTAATGATTTACCTGCAGCTGGTGATACTGGCAGCTATGCCCAAACTGGTTTTACCAAACGGTCGGATGCATGGGACAACTATTTACGTCTCGCAGGCGTGTTATATCAACAAATGCGTACCGATGGGGTAATTAGTGAACACGCTTTGGCACCTGCCGCAAAATAACTGAGGAAATGTAGCTATGTTGAAACCATTTGCACTCTCACTGCTGACGTTGGCACTGTGTGGCTCACAGGCCATGGCTGATGAGCATAAATTTTATGGACGTATCGATTATTCTGTCACCCACTCAGACAGCGGCAGTGCCACTCATGATAATAAAAGTGGCACAATTTTAGAAAATAACTTTAGCCGTATTGGGGTTAAAGGTTCAAGCCAATTGACTGATACGACGTCGCTGTTTTATCAGATTGAAGTTGGGGTTAATGGTGAAGGTCAAGAAAATGGCGATAAACCGTTCTCTTCGCGCCCCACTTTTATTGGTGTGAAACATAATACCTATGGTGCATTAGCTGTAGGGCGGATTGATCCGGTATTTAAGATGGCTAAGGGTATGTCTGATGCGATGGACAATTACTCTTTAAAGCATGATCGCTTATTTGCCGGGGATAAACGTTGGGGTGACTCTTTCGAATATAAATCAGCTTATTGGAATAAATTACAATTAGGCGTGAGTTATTTGATGGAAGATAATCATTATAACGATGGGGATAATCGTCGTGATAATGGTAATTACCAATTGGCCCTGACCTATGGTGATAAATTTTTCAAAACCAGTGATTGGTATTTAGCCGCCGCTTATAGTGATGGCGTGGAAGATGTTGAAGCCTACCGTGCGGTAATGCAGTATAAGTGGGACAACTGGCAATTTGGCACTATGCTGCAACATTCTAAGTTAGTGAATTCGGATAAAACCGATTGGCAGCAACGCGAAGGTGATGGTTTTATTGTTAGCGCTAAATATCAGTGGGGACAATTATCATTAAAGGCGCAGTATGGCTTGGATAATTCTGGTACGGGATTAATTGCTAACCGTATTTATGCAAATAAAAATGCGATCATTGATGCGGTGCCAGAAGTTTCCCAGTGGGCGGTCGGTGCTGAATATAAGCTGAGTAAGTCGACTCGGGTACATACCGAAATCGGTCAGTTTGATGTGAAACAGTATGATGATTTTGACGACACTATTGTCAGTGTAGGTATGCGTTACGATTTTTAACTCAAAGGGTTAACTGAGACGTTTAACTGCACTGAGTATGGTAAGTTAGTTTTATTTAA
>NZ_JBOFMC010000112.1:0-13594 GCF_051658185.1 Shewanella sp.
TAAGTGTGATCGAAACTGTGGGTGGTTTTACGTTTTTTACCTGTTTGCGATCTACAGCTTTGCTTGCCATTGGTTTAACCACACGAGGGCTGGGTCTTCTGGCGTCGGATCTTGTTGCACATCGATCTGGATCTTATCCACAAAGGCTTTGGCGCCGCAGTTTTCGATCGCAAAAATTAACTGCTCAGGCCCTTGGCAGAAAGTGTCGTAGCTGGAGTCGCCAATGGCACACAGGGCGAATTTTACTTGGGATAGATCGGGGTAGTACAAGGCCACTTCTTTGCAAAATGGCTGGATATTGTCCGGAAGATCTCCCGCACCATGGGTTGAGCAAACGATGATCCAGTGGGTGTATGGGGTTAATTCGCTGATGGTAGGTTGTAGAAAGGTGGTCACCTCATGGCCCAATGGGGCCAGTTGGGCAACCATTTCATCGGCGATATATTCACTGCTGCCTAAGGTGGTTCCTACTAAAATGGCGATTTTTGTCATTACTGTGGCTCTCTGCGTGGGTAAAATCGATATGATTTGTTGCTGTTTATGTCGGTTTTGCGATGTTTTTTGTATAAATGTAGGCAAAGATATTCTGCAGTCTGTTAGTATCTTTGGCTGCTTATTAGTGCTTTATACACTATGACCTGAAGATTTTTATAACAATTATAATAGGATTATCGATGACAACTCCTGTTCATGAGCCAAAGTGGCCACGTCAAATTCCCTACATTATCGCCAGTGAAGCGTGCGAGCGTTTTAGTTTTTATGGAATGCGGAATATTTTAACGCCTTTCTTAATGACCGCTCTGTTACTTTCTATCCCTGAGGATCTGCGCGGGGCAGTGGCAAAAGATGTATTCCATTCCTTTGTGATTGGCGTTTATTTTTTCCCACTGCTGGGTGGTTGGATCGCGGATCGTTTTTTTGGTAAGTACAACACCATTTTATGGTTAAGCTTAATTTACTGTGTGGGTCATGCATTTTTGGCCATTTTTGAGCACAGTATTGAAGGCTTTTACACCGGATTGTTTTTAATCGCGCTCGGCTCCGGCGGGATCAAGCCGCTTGTTTCTTCCTTTATGGGGGATCAGTTTGATCAATCAAACAAGTCGCTCGCGCAAAAAGCCTTTGATATGTTTTATTTTACGATCAATTTTGGCTCTTTCTTTGCGTCCTTATCTATGCCGTTGCTGCTCAAAAACTTCGGGGCGGCTGTGGCATTTGGTATCCCAGGGATCTTGATGTTTATTGCCACCGTGTTCTTCTGGTTGGGGCGTAAGCGTTATGTGCATATGCCGCCTGAGCCAAAGGATCCTCACGGTTTTTTACCTGTGCTGCGCACGGCGTTAATGACTAAAGTGGCTGGCCAAGCAAATATCGGGCTGGTATTGGCGTTTATCGGTGGCGTTTTAGGTGCCTACGCGTTAGCGAATATTCCTACCTTAGGGGTAGTGGCTGGGCTATGCAGTGCCATGGTGTTGGTGATGGGGTTTGTTGGGGTTGGCGCTTCATTGCAACTTGAGCGAGCTCGTGGATTGCACCCGGATCATGCGGTTGACGGTGTGCGTTCAGTGCTGCGTATTTTAGTGTTATTTGCCTTAGTGACACCGTTTTGGTCGCTGTTTGATCAAAAAGCCTCGACCTGGATTTTACAGGCTAATGATATGACTAAGCCTGATTGGTTTGAGCCTGCCATGATGCAAGCCTTGAATCCACTGTTAGTGATGCTTTTGATCCCATTCAATAACTTTGTGTTATATCCAGCCATTGAGCGCATGGGGATTAAACTGACTGCGCTACGCAAAATGGGAGCGGGTATTGCGATCACGGGGTTAAGTTGGATTGTGGTTGGTAGCATTCAATTGGTGATGGATGGCGGTTCGGCACTCTCTATTTTCTGGCAAATCTTACCTTATGCCTTACTGACCTTTGGTGAGGTACTGGTATCTGCCACTGGATTGGAGTTTGCCTACAGTCAGGCTCCCAAAGCAATGAAAGGTACGATTATGAGTTTTTGGACTCTGTCGGTCACTGTCGGTAACCTCTGGGTATTGCTGGCGAACGTTAGCGTGAAAAGCCCGGCGGTGACGGAGCAAATTGCCCAAACGGGGATCAGTATTACGGCGTTCCAGATGTTTTTCTTCGCGGGATTTGCCATCTTGGCGGCATTGATATTTGCGCTTTATGCCCGTTCATATCAAATGCAAGATCACTATCGGCAAGCGACATAACGCAGCGCTTACCGTGTTAACTTGAAAACAAAAAAGCCCATGAAAATGGGCTTTTTATTGGCTTAAATTTAACGGATTGCCTATTTCCCGATGCAGAATGAGCTAAAAATTTTGCCCAGTAGATCGTCGGAGGTGAAGCGGCCTGTGATTTCCGATAGGGCGAGTTGCGCCATTCTGAGCTCTTCTGCTAATAACTCGCCAGCGAGGTAAATCTCTAGTTGTTCTTTACCGAGTTGCAAATGGCTTGCTGCGATATCTAAGGCCTCAAGGTGCCGGCGACGGGCGATAAAGCCACCTTCGAGGTTGCTCTGATACCCCATTAGCGATTTAAGGTGCTGTGTTAACTCATCAACACCGAGTCCCGTTTTGGCCGAGATCCGATACACGCTATAGCCTTTTTCTTCGGTCATCTCGAGGTTTTCACCGGTGAGATCGGCTTTGTTACGGATGACGGTTACCCCTAAATTAGCGGGGAGACGATCGATAAAATCGGGCCAAATATCATGGGGATCTACCGCATCTGTGGTAGTGCCATCGACCATAAATAACACCCGATCGGCGCTGTTGATTTCATTCCAGGCGCGCTCGATACCGATTTGTTCCACGGTATCTGTGGTGTCGCGTAAACCTGCGGTGTCGATAATGTGCAGCGGCATACCATCTAAATGGATATGTTCGCGTAATACGTCGCGGGTGGTGCCGGCAATTTCGGTGACAATGGCCGACTCTTTACCTGCAAGGGCATTGAGTAGGCTCGATTTTCCGGCATTTGGCCGACCAGCAATCACCACCTTCATCCCTTCACGAATGATAGCGCCTTGCTTGGCACTGGCCTGTACTGCGCTGAGTTTGTCGATGATTTTATACAGCGCATTGGCAATTTTGCCGTCACTTAAAAAGTCGACTTCTTCATCGGGGAAATCAATGGCGGCTTCGACGTATAAACGCAGATGGGTGACTTGATCCACCAGCTCATGCACTTCCTTTGAAAACTCACCTTGGAGCGATTGCAGCGCGCTTTTGGCGGCCTGCTCACTGGTGGCGTCGATAAGGTCGGCAATCGCCTCGGCTTGAGTTAAGTCGAGTTTATCGTTCATAAAGGCTTGTTCGCTGAACTCACCGGGTTTGGCGATGCGGATACCTTCAACTTCAAGCACGCGTTTGATCAGCATATCGAGGACGATTTGGCCGCCGTGACCTTGAAGCTCTAAAACATCTTCCCCGGTGAAGGAATTTGGGCCTTTAAAGAAGAGGGCAATGCCTTGGTCTATGACTTGGCCTGAGGCACTTTTAAAGTCGCAATACTCGGCATAACGGGTTTTAGGTAAATGGCCTAATACGGCCATGGCAACGTCAGTTGCTTTATCACCTGAGATACGAATGATACCTACGCCGCCCCGTCCGGGCGCAGTGGCCTGCGCCACGATAGTGTCAGTTGTCACGGAAATACCCACTAAATATCGATCAAATCATCTAAAGGAAAAGGCGGCCAATGAAGCCGCCTTTTGTATATGCTTAGAGCGTTTAGCTCTTCTCTAGCGCTTAGGCTTATTTTAAGCCTTTTTTCTCTAGACCTGCATAAATAATCTTCTGCTGGATGATGGCCACAATGTTACCCACTAACCAGTACAGTACCAGACCTGATGGGAACCACAGGAAGAATACGGTAAAGATCACTGGCATCCATTGCATCATTTTCACTTGCATTGGATCCATCGTCGGTGCGATCGGCTGCATCTTTTGCATGATGTACATCGATACGCCCATCAGCAGCGGCAGAATGTAGTAAGGATCTTGTACTGATAAGTCATCGATCCATAACATAAATGGTGCATGACGCAGCTCGAAGCTTTCTAACAATACCCAGTATAAGGCAATGAAGATTGGCATCTGTAACAGGATAGGTAAGCAGCCACCCATTGGGTTTACTTTTTCCTTCTTGTACAGTTCCATCATGGCTTGACCCATCTTTTGACGGTCATCGCCGAAGCGTTCTTTCAAATCCTGCAGTTTTGGCTGGAGATTACGCATCTTCGCCATCGAGGTGTACTGCGCTTTGGTGAGCGGGAACAGTAAACCACGAACAGTCAGGGTGATTAAGATAATGGCTACACCCCAGTTAGAAACTAATGATTGGAAGAACATCAAGAGTTTATAAATGGGAACCGCTAACCACCAAAGGAAACCATAATCCACCACGAGGTTTAAACTTTCAGAGATGGCGGATAATGCCGCTTGATCTTTCGGGCCAACATAGAATTGTGAGCGGATTTCTTGAGTGCTACCCGGAGCAATATCGTGCAGTGCACCACGGAAGCCAATATTGGCTAAACCACCCGCGCTGACGCTAGAAAACAGGGTATTGCTATCGTTTGCAGGGGGAACCCAAGCCGATACAAAGTAATGTTGCAGCATCGCTGCCCAGCCGCCTAAGGTGGCTTGGTTCAGGTTGCTTTTGGCCATGTCCTCAAAAGTGTATTTTTCATAACGTACATCTTGAGTGGAGAAGGCGCTACCACGGTAGGTTGGCATCATCATGCTGCTTTCAGACGGCTTAATGGTTTGTTTTATCTGACCGTACATCTGAACTTGCAATGGCGCTGCCGAGGTGTTGTTGATCTTATAATCCACATCCACATTGAACTTGCCACGATGGAATACAAACACTTTTGTGTAAGTTACGCCGTTGTCAGCCACATAGGTTAATGGCACCTCTAAGGTGTCTTGACCGTCGGCGAGGCTAAAGCTTGTCGCGGAGGCGGTGAAGGTCGCCCGACCTTTGGCGCTGCTATCGATACCATCACGACCTATCAAGCCGCTTTGGGCGATATAGGTATAGTCTTTGGTTTGTTCTAGCAATACAAATGGTTGATCTTTATCAATTTCCATTTTGTGTGCGACTAACGCAGCAAACACGATGTCACCACCCACTGGGTTGATTTGCACATCAAGCTGGTCAGTTTTTACCGTGATAAGATCTTTGCTCGCCACCACGGTGGCAGGCACACCAGCATCTGCTTCTGGAACATCGGCACTGTGAGCGCTAGTCGGATTCGCCGCGATTGACGATTGGGTTGCAACGGGTTTAGGAGCTTTGTCTGCCTGCCACTGTTGCCACAGCAAAAAGCTGACAAACAGTAGTCCTATGAGCAATATATTGCGTTGAGATTCCATAGCCTATTTATTACACCTGTCATTTTTAGGGGGGACGGGATCACTACCGCCGGGATGTAAAGGGTGACATTTTAATATGCGTTTCAATGCAAACCAACAACCTTTCGCGGTTCCGTGCACTTTTATTGCCTCAATGGCGTAATGAGAGCAAGTGGGATTGAAACGACATCGAGGGCCCAGTAGCGGGCTAATGATGATTTGATAGCCACGGATTAACGTGGTCGCTAGCCATTGTAGCGGCGACTGAGTTTGCGCCATAGCTTTTCTATCAATTGGTTGATTTCAGCGTTTTCCATTTCCATCACGCCATTTCTGACAAGCACAACAATATCAAGATGAGGGATGTTGTGTTGTTGTAACCGAAAGCTATCTCTGATGATGCGTTTAATGCGATTACGTTGATTGGCACGCTTTACGTAACGTTTAGCGACAGTCAAGCCCAGACGCGGATGTTGTTCCGAGTTAGGAATAGCGAGCAGGGTAATTTCAGCAGAAGATGCTTTGATAGGATTGGAAAAAACAGTTTTAAATTGCGCGGGAGTTAGCAAACGTAACTCCCGCGTAAAGGTATAGCTAGTCAACTAGTTATCCACTTATTAAGCAGATAAACGAGCGCGACCTTTCGCACGACGACGTGCAAGCACCTTACGGCCGCCTACAGTAGCCATACGAGCGCGGAAGCCGTGAGAACGCTTGCGCTTCAGGTTGCTAGGTTGAAAAGTACGTTTACTCATGATGGCAATCCGTCTTTGTTATTAGTGAACATTCCTTATCTCTGGTAATAGAGGTAAGGGCAAAAAAGAGGCCGAATTGTAATCACTTTACTTGTTCCCGTCAACAACGAAAGTCGGTAAGTGGGTTATTTCTGCCAGCGTATCCTTCGATCAATCCCCACAAGATACCATAAGATGTGGATAACTCTGTGTACAGCCACAACATATAGTAGTATCAAGGATCTTTAACACGATCAAAGGGTCGCCATTATAGATCAAGGTGGATCGCTTAATAAAGCGGGATTTGCACCAAATGTAGAATAAAAGGATCGTTTTTGATCATTGATGATCGAAGATATACACACAGAGCGATCTTGCTGGGGATAAATATTTTTTAAGGATAGCGATCATCGAGATCTCGCTATAGAATACACCTCTTTTCATGATCTTTCTGGGGATAACTAAGTGGCGGTTTCACTTTGGCAACAATGTATCGGACGACTGCAAGATGAGCTTCCTGCTCAGCAGTTCAGTATGTGGATCAGACCGTTACAAGCTGAAATGGACGGAGATACCTTAGTGCTTTACGCACCTAACCGGTTTGTGCTCGATTGGGTCAGAGAAAAGTACATTAATATCATCAATCAGTTTTTTACTGAGCAAATGGGCAACGATGCACCCAAATTGCGTTTCGATATTGGCAGTCGTCCGTCGGCGAAAAAGCCTGAAGCGGTTGCGCCTTTGGCGGCGACGCGTGCGCCTCATTCCCAAACTAAAGCAACGGTTGGCACCACTTTTAATACCCAAGCAGAACCGATTGCCAACGCGAATCACCGCAGCAATATCAATCCAACTTATCAGTTTGATAACTTTGTCGAAGGTAAGTCGAATCAGTTAGGTAAGGCGGCGGCATTGCAAGTGGCCGAAAATCCGGGCGGTGCTTATAACCCTCTGTTTTTATATGGCGGAACCGGTTTGGGTAAGACCCACCTGTTGCACGCTGTGGGTAATGGCATTATCAAAAACAATCCCAATGCGAAAGTGGTTTATATGCATTCCGAGCGTTTTGTGCAGGACATGGTCAAAGCGCTGCAAAACAATGCCATCGAAGAATTCAAACGTTATTACCGTAGTGTTGATGCGCTGTTTATCGACGATATTCAATTCTTTGCCAACAAAGACCGCTCGCAGGAAGAGTTTTTCCATACCTTTAACGCCTTGCTTGAAGGTAATCATCAGATCATCCTGACCTCGGATCGTTATCCTAAAGAGATCGACGGGGTAGAGGACAGATTAAAATCTCGCTTTGGCTGGGGCCTCACGGTGGCAATTGAACCGCCTGAGCTTGAAACCCGGGTCGCGATTTTGATGCGCAAGGCCGAGGAGAGCGGCATCAACCTGCCCGACGAAGTGGCCTTCTTTATTGCCAAGCGGTTGCGCTCTAACGTCCGGGAGTTAGAAGGGGCGTTAAACCGAGTTATTGCTAACGCTAATTTTACCGGGCGACCGATCACCATTGATTTTGTTCGTGAAGCGCTGCGCGACCTATTGGCACTGCAGGAAAAATTAGTCACTATAGATAACATTCAAAAAACCGTAGCGGAATACTACAAAATCAAGATGGCAGACATGCTGTCTAAGCGGCGTTCACGCAGTGTTGCCCGTCCAAGACAAGTGGCGATGGCGTTATCGAAAGAATTAACCAACCAAAGTTTGCCGGAAATTGGGGATGCCTTTGGTGGGCGCGATCACACCACTGTATTGCACGCCTGTCGTAAGATTGCGCAGCTACGGGAAGAGAGTCACGACATCAAAGAAGATTATGCTAACTTGATCAGAACGTTATCTTCTTAAAATCAAGGAATTGGAAACGATGAAATTTTCAATTGATAGGGATGCCCTATTAAAGCCGCTGCAATTAGTCTGTGGTGCCGTAGAGCGGCGTCACAATTTACCTATTTTGGCAAACCTCCTTGTTGAAGTTAGCGGCCACTCACTTAAGCTTACCGGTACCGATTTAGAGGTCGAGTTGGTCGGTCAAGCCGCCATCCACGGTGAAGTAGAAGAAGGGCGTACAACGGTTCCTGCTAAGAAGTTGCTCGATATCGTTAAATCCTTGCCAGAACAAAGCGAATTAAAAGTTGAGCAACAGGATAATAAGTGGCTGTTACGCTCTGGGCGGAGCCGTTTTTCGTTGGCGACACTGCCGGCTGAAGAGTACCCCAATGTCGAAGCCTTTGAGGCGGAAATTGAGTTTAGCTTAAAGCAAGGGGTGCTTAAGTCGATTATCGATTCGACCCAGTTTTCGATGGCCAACCAAGATGTGCGTTATTACCTTAACGGCCTGCTGCTTGAAACCGAAGGCAATGTGCTGCGGGCGATTGCGACAGATGGCCATCGATTGGCCTTAAGTCATCGAGTGATTGATGCTCAATTGCCTGAAAAACAAGTGATTGTTCCTCGCAAGGGCGTGATAGAAATGGCGCGACTGTTGGAGTCTGAGGAGCTCGAAATTACCATTGCGATTGGTGATAATGCTATTCGAGCCACCACCAGCAATACCGTGTTTACCAGTAAGTTAGTGGATGGTCGCTTCCCCGATTATCGCCGAGTATTACCTAAAGGGGGCGATAAAGTGGTTATTGCGAGCCGTAACCACCTAAAGCAAGCCTTAACTCGCGCCTCGATCCTCTCTAATGAAAAATTCCGTGGCGTGCGGATCCAACTGGAAAATGGGTTGCTTAAGATCACTGCTAACAACCCTGAGCAGGAAGAAGCGGAAGAGATTATTGATGTGGATTACCACAACCAGCCTTTAGAAATTGGCTTTAACGTCAGTTATTTACTCGACGTGCTTAATAATCTTAAGTCCGATGATGTGCGTATCACCCTGATTGATGGTAACTCGAGCGCCTTGATTGAAAACCACTTGGAAGAAGATTCCATGTATGTGGTTATGCCAATGCGTTTATAGTGGGGTCATCCATCGTTGCCGGTATTGGGTCTTCCTTGCAAACTGCACCGCCTTGGGGCGGTGTAGTTGTTCTTAGGCGCTGTCGGTGTTGCTGCCGAGGTTTATTGCGGCGCGTCAGTTGGCCTGCGGCTTTAGGGTCAATGTGGGCTTGCCTAAGTCGTTTGTTTAGCTCTATGAGTCTGTTATGAGTTTAACCCGCCTTAATATCGAAGCATTTCGCAATATTCAATCGGCCCAATTAACCCCAGCGGCTGGGATTAACCTGATCTATGGCCAAAATGGCAGCGGCAAAACCAGCATTCTCGAAGCGATTTATTTTTTGGGGATGGGGCGATCATTTCGAAGTCATTTATCTCAGCGGGTGATCAATACCGAACAGGATAAATTAACCTTATTTGCCACCCTAAGCTTACCCCGTGGTGACAGTAAAATCGGTTTGCGGCGCTTTCGCAGCGGTGAGACTGAGGTCAAAATTGATGGTGATAAGGTCAAGCGATTATCGACCTTAGCCGAAACGTTGCCCATCCAAGTGATCACCCCAGAAAGCTTTTCATTACTGTTTGAAGGACCAAAATCTCGTCGGCAATTTATTGATTGGGGGGCATTTCATTCTGAGCCACAATTTTATGCGGCATGGATGAATGTCAGGCGGGTTCTTAAACAGCGAAATCAATTGCTTAGGAATGGAGCCCCCTATAGCAGCATCCAATATTGGGATCTGGAGTTTGTCCGTTATACCGAGCAGGTCACTGAAATACGAAACCGTTATGTAGACTCGTTAAATGAGCTACTTAAGGGTATAATCGGGGAGTTTTTACCGAGGGTAGATGTAAAGGTTTCTTTTACCCGGGGTTGGGATAGTAAAGCGGATTTTGCTGAGTTACTCGCGGCCCAATATTCCAGAGATGTGGCCACAGGTCATACCGTCAGCGGTCCCCATAAAGCTGATTTAAGACTTCGTGTAGGCACTTTGCCGGCGCAGGATGCCCTGTCCCGTGGCCAGTTGAAATTATTAGTCTGTGCACTGCGTATTGCACAGGGAAAGTTGCTCAAACAACAAATAGATAAACACAGTATTTATCTTGTGGATGATCTTCCATCCGAGTTGGATGCACAGCATAGGCAGCTATTGCTTAAGCAGTTAACGGATACCGGGGCGCAAGTGTTTGTGACCGCCATTGATCCTGCAGCAATAGTCGATTCGTTACACGCCCCCCCCAGTAGGATGTTTCATGTGGAACAGGGACGGGTAACGGTAGTTGAATAACCATTGAGAGAATAATATGTCAGAGAATAGTTACGATTCTTCGAGTATCAAGGTCCTAAAGGGCCTTGATGCGGTACGTAAGAGACCTGGGATGTATATTGGAGACACCGACGATGGTACGGGTCTACATCATATGGTGTTCGAAGTTGTCGATAACTCTATCGATGAAGCGTTAGCAGGCCATTGTAGCGATATTACTATCACTATCCATGTGGATGGGTCGGTTTCTGTCAAAGATGATGGCCGCGGTATTCCGGTGTCTATCCATGAGGAAGAAGGGGTCTCTGCGGCAGAAGTGATCATGACGGTATTGCATGCCGGTGGTAAGTTTGATGATAACTCCTATAAAGTCTCCGGTGGTTTGCACGGTGTGGGCGTGTCGGTGGTTAACGCGCTCTCGAAAAAGTTGCAGCTGACCATTCGCCGTGAAGGTAAGGTCCACGAACAGTTTTATACCCACGGTGTCCCCGATGCGCCGATTAAAGTGATTGGCGATGCGACTAAAACCGGTACCGAAATCCGGTTTTGGCCAAGTGAAGACACTTTTAGCGACGTCCAATTTCATTTTGAAATTTTAGCTAAGCGCGTACGTGAACTGTCATTCCTCAACTCTGGCGTCGGTATTCGCTTAGTTGACGAGCGTGACAATAAAAACGAATTCTTTAAATACGAAGGCGGCATCAGCGCCTTTGTTGATTACCTAAACCGCAACAAAACCCCAGTAAACAAAGACGTATTCCATTTTATGCAGGAGCGTGACGACGGCATCACCGTGGAAGTCGCGATGCAGTGGAACGACGGCTATCAAGAAAATATCTTCTGTTTTACCAACAACATTCCTCAGCGCGATGGTGGTACTCACTTAGCGGGTTTCCGTAGTGCGTTGACACGTAACCTCAATAACTACATGGAAAACGAGGGTTACAACAAGAAGGGTAAAACTAACGCGACTGGCGATGACGCCCGCGAAGGCTTAACTGCGGTGATCTCGGTTAAAGTACCGGATCCTAAGTTCAGCTCGCAAACCAAAGACAAATTGGTTTCTAGCGAAGTGAAAGCCGCTGTTGAACAAACCATGGGTGAAAAGCTAAACGACTACCTATTGGAAAACCCTGTCGATGCTAAATTGATTGTCGGTAAGATTGTCGATGCCGCCCGTGCCCGTGAAGCGGCGCGTAAAGCCCGTGAAATGACTCGTCGTAAAGGCGCGCTCGATTTAGGTGGTTTGCCGGGTAAGCTGGCCGATTGCCAAGAGAAAGATCCTGGCCTTTCTGAAATTTACATCGTGGAAGGGGACTCTGCTGGCGGTAGCGCTAAGCAGGGACGTAACCGTAAGAACCAAGCGATTCTGCCTCTTAAAGGTAAAATTTTAAACGTTGAGAAAGCGCGCTTTGATAAAATGCTTTCCTCTCAAGAGGTTGCAACGCTAATCACCGCTCTTGGTTGTGGTATTGGTCGCGATGAATACAATCCGGATAAGACCCGTTATCACAACATCATCATCATGACGGATGCGGACGTCGACGGCTCGCACATTCGTACCTTGCTGTTGACCTTCTTCTTCCGCCAAATGCCTGAGCTGATTGAGCGTGGTTATGTGTATATTGCACAGCCGCCATTGTTTAAGGTGAAAAAAGGTAAGCAGGAGCAATATCTTAAGGATGAAGCGGCGCTGACCCAATACCTCACCACCCAAGCATTGGACGGCACAATTGTGTACCCAACCCAAGGGGCTCCGGGCATGTCTGGTGAGCCGTTAGAACGTTTGGTGACCCAATATCGTGACGTTGAAGCGGTTATTGCTCGTTTAGAGCAGCGTTATCCCACGCACATTACTAATCGTATGCTGTATCACCCGATGATCACTAACGAGATGTTGGCTGACGAAGCTAAGATGCAGGAATGGATTGATGCCTTTATCCATGAGCTGGTGGAATTAGAAAGCAGCGGCGTGCTGTATTCTGGTGAGGCCATTTTAGATCCTGAGCGTAAAGTCTATCTGCCGAAGATCACCATTCGTAAGCATGGTATCGATACTAACTACCTGTTTACTTATGACTTCTTCCAATCTACTGATTATCAACGCATTGGTAAGTTAGGCGCTGCGCTTGAGGGAATGATTGAAGAAGGCGGTTACGTGCAGCGCGGCGAGCGGGTGAAAGAGGTTGGCAGCTTCCTCGAAGCGCTCGATTGGACTATCTCTGAGGCCAAACGTGGTTTGTACATCCAACGTTATAAAGGATTGGGTGAAATGAACCCAGAGCAGTTGTGGGAAACCACGATGGATCCTGAGTCTCGCCGGATGCTACAGGTGACAATTGAGGATGCCGTGGGTGCAGACCAATTGTTTACTTGCTTGATGGGCGATCAAGTAGAACCTCGTCGTGAGTTTATCGAAGCCAACGCGCTTAACGTGGCGAACTTAGATGTGTAGCGTTTAAATTAACTAACGCTAAAATCGGCTTTAGGCTGGCGCTTGAAGCCGCTAGCCTTACCCATAATGGCAAGCCTTGGCTTGCCATTATGGTATGTAGCTGTTGGTAAAGTTAACCAAATACTTCAATCTATTATGTGAATTTGGCCCAATCACTCACGGCTGCGGGCAGATCATTAAGCAAATAAAAAACGCGCTAAAAGCGCGTTTTGTTAAGCGTGATTTTTAGGTCAATTGTTTACTGCAGCAGAGATATATCCGCCACATGCAAGAACTGTTCACGCAATGTGGTTAGCAGTGCTAAGCGATTGTTTTTCAATGCGGCATCATCAGCCATCACCATCACATCCTCAAAGAACTGATCAACGCTTTCGCGGAGACTCGCCAGCAAGGTTAAGGCCTGTTGATAATCGGCATTTGCAAACAGTGGTGCCAGTTGAGGATGTAGCTCAGTCAGCTTGGCAGCTAATGCTTGTTCAGCAGCTTCCACCAACAACGTGGCATTCACGCTTGATGGTAATTCACCTTCAACCTTCGCCAGAATGTTAGATACCCGCTTATTGGCTGCTGCCAGTGCGCTGGATGCTTCTAGGCTTCTGAAGTGGGATACCGCATTGATCCGGCTATCAAAGTCGGCAGGGCGAGTTGGGCGTCGCGCCAATACGGCAAGGATCACGTCAACATCGATACCTTTATCTTGGTACCACGCGCGGAAGCGGGCCATGAGGAACTCGAGCACTTCGTCCGCTGCATTTGCGTTGCTTAGGTTAGCACCATGCAGTGCTTGAGCCTTCGCAATCAGGGTGA
>NZ_JBOFMC010000113.1:0-1623 GCF_051658185.1 Shewanella sp.
CGGGATGCAAAAGCCTTGAACTCTTTAAATAAGCTCATGAGGATTCCTCCAAATTTGGATTAAATGTTAAATTAATAATAGTCGCTGTATCAGGAAAACCAAAAGGTCTATTGCAGCCTGTTACTTAGGCCAGCTTATATTGCCCTCAGGTGATAAGCAATTCGCCAACAAGGTTATTTTATGAACGCCCACTTGGGTAAAAGGCTGAGATGGCTGAGGTCTGCTTGCGCCCCCCACAAGTGGCAACTTATCGTGAATAAGATTAGGTGCCGCGAGGTTTTACTCATTCCGAATTCCCGGATGCAAAGACAGATCAGCCTAACAATGTTAGGTTACTGATGGGCACACTGTTATGCATTGCCCTGTTTGCCTTATTATTGTTTATTGTTAGATAACGCGACAGCACCAGTAAAAGACGCTGCCGCCCTAATCATGCTGTTATTGCCGAATACTTTAGGCTGGATGTTTATCGTCAGTCTCAATCACAGTCGTGTACTGCACACAACCTAAAGACGCTTTTTGCGGATCTTTAGGCTGTGTTAGACTCACACGATTACACTATTTACCGAGGTGCTGATTTGCAGTGGCAAAACCTGACTTTTAATCAATTAAATGCCAATACGCTATACGATATTTTAAAGCTGAGGATCGATGTATTTGTGGTGGAACAAGCCTGCGCGTACCCAGAACTTGACAATAAAGACCGACATCCTGAAACCCAACATCTATTGGCCTTATCCACCGGCGGAGAACTCCTCGCCTATGCGCGGATCTTGCCGCCGGGGATAAGTTATCCAGAGGCAAGCATTGGCCGCGTCGTGGTTGCGCCGCTGGGGCGCGGACAAGGGCTCGCAACACCCTTAATGCAACATGCTATCGCCAGCGCCTTAGCCACTTGGCCCACAGCAGGCATACAAATTGGCGCCCAAGATTACCTTAAAGGTTTTTATCAAAAACTGGGGTTTGTCCCCTGTTCCGACGTGTATTTAGAGGATGGCATTGCCCATATCGATATGCGCTATCAAACCGCTGCGGTTCAGCAATAAGCGCCGCAACCCCATAATGACCAGGCAAACACCATAAGGAATTTCTATGACCCACGCCACGGCTTTTAGTATCAACCAACAACAACTGGTTTGTGTCGCCAGCTTTTTAGCAAAGGAAGGTAAAACCCAAGCATTAATTGCGGCCCTTGCAAGCCTTATCCCCGCGACGCGCCGTGAAGCGGGCTGTATCCGTTATGAACTAAACCTGAGCCGTGACGAGCCACGCCGCGTCACCTTTGTTGAAAAATTCGTCGACATTGCCGCCTTTGAGCAACATTGCGCCAAGGACGCCATTGTGCACTACTTCCACCAAGTGATGCCCGAATTGGTCGAGTCATACCATGTTGAAACCTACCATCAAGTGATAGTGTAATGCCTTTACTATGGGCGCTTAGCTAATCAACTGAGTAAACCAACTGAGTTAACTGGCAATCAGTGCTTATTCGGGCAAGCCTACAAATAACAACGCCGCAGTAAACTGCGGCGTTGGTCATTATCTTATTGCACAGGGGAGCGTTATCAACCCTCAATCCCTTTGCTTGCGAGGAACTCATCATAGGTCCCCTTGAAGTCGTTC
>NZ_JBOFMC010000114.1:0-15372 GCF_051658185.1 Shewanella sp.
TGGTGTGGTAATGGCCTGCTGCGCCAAAACAAGGCTCGCCAAACCCAAGATTAAAATAAGCCAGCGCCACCCGCTTGAGGTGGCGCACCATCATCAATCTGCTGCAGAGCTCCGGAAAGTACAACCTCATAGCAGTCACTTGTCACTTCGGTCAGCCTAGGTTAAGTTGCCCCTTGATATGCTCGTTCAATATTTGGCTACAATCGCTAAGTTGCGTAAACTGCACCTAATTGACGTCAAGGCATAAACATTATGAGAATTTTGGTTGTTGAAGATGATCTTATTTTATCCCATCACCTCAAAGTACAATTAAGCGATTTGGGCAACCAAGTCCAAGTCGCGCTGACGGCTAAAGAGGGCTTTTATCAAGCGACGAATTATCCTATCGATGTGGCGATTATCGACTTAGGCCTACCGGATCAAGATGGCATCAGCCTCATTGAACAACTGCGCGAGGCCGGGCTTAAAGCCCCCATCCTTATTTTAACTGCCCGTGTCAATTGGCAGGATAAAGTGGAAGGGCTCAATGCAGGCGCCGATGACTACCTCGTTAAACCCTTCCAAAAAGAAGAGCTGGTCGCCAGACTCGATGCCCTCGTGCGCCGCAGTGCCGGATTTGTCAAACCTATAATCAGAAGCGGTGAATTAGCCCTCAATTTGGCTGCCAAGCAAGTCACGCTGGGGGATGAAATCATGGAAGTCACCGCCTTTGAATATTTGATCTTGGAATATTTAATGCGCCATTGCCATGAAGTGGTCGCTAAACAACGCCTGCTCGATGTCATTTATGGCGATAAAGAAGGCGATCCGAATACTATCGAGGTCATGGTAAGTCGGCTGCGTAAAAAACTGACTCGCGATAGCATCGATAATCCCATTGTCACTATTCGTGGCCAAGGATATAAGTTTAATCTGCCATGCCATTAACACTGCCATTTAAAGCGCTGCAATTTAAACAACGTCTGCTTACACGGATGTTAGTGACCTCGCTCTCTATCATTACCATCGTTGGTTTTGGTTTAGCTTGGCTCGTTAACACCCTGCATGCGCAAAATAGTTACAACGAAGAAACGGCAAAACTCATCGCCGAAATTCCCCAAGTGGCGGCAGAACTGAGAGAGCATGATCTCATTCCCGACACCAGCTCTTGGTTAGAAGAAAATAACAAACAAAAACGCTATGTGATTGCCAGCTGCGACGATAATTTTGCCCAGGTCTGGACCTCATCCCTTGCCACCGACCGAGGGTTATTCGACACCTGCGAGCGCTTCAAACAAATACAATTTGATTCTCCCCCCTATTATTTAACCTTAGCGGACAACCAGGGGTATTTTGCTTACTTACTCTCAGTCGATATTGCCGGGATCCACTACAACCTGTTGGTGATGAAAGACGCCGCCCAACTCGAGCAAGATAACGACAAATTCAGTACACGCACTTATATCCGTCTGGCAATGATCCTTGTCCTCGCATTAGTCCTACTCATGAGCGCGGCTTATTGGGGAATGCGCCCATTAGTGCGGATGCAACGTGAACTGCAATTGATTAATCAAGGAAAAAGTAAATCATTATCCGAAGACTATCCCGTTGAACTCGAAGGTGTGACCCAAGCGCTTAACCAAATGCTGCAACAATCGGCAGCGCAGCAGCAACGTTATCAAAATGCCATGAATGACTTGGCCCACAGCTTAAAAACCCGCCTAGCCGCGGTTCATGCCATCACCGATGATCGGGAATTAACCCAGCAGTCTGCCAATGAAAAAATCATGGAGCAGATAAGCCAAATGGATCAACTCGTTAAATATCAACTAAAACGCGCGATGCTTGGCCGGCAAGGCTTAAAGCAAGAACATACCGCTATCGGTCCCCTCGTCGAGCAACTCGCGCAAATGTTATTTAAAGTCTACCGAGATAAACAGGTGCAATTTACCGCCAATATTCCAACCAACTTACAATTCCCAGGCAATAAAGGCGATTTGATGGAGCTCTGTGGCAACCTCATGGAAAATGCCTTCCGCCTGTGTATTAGCCGCGTTCACGTCAGTGCAAAAATTCATGCCCAAGGCAACTTTGAATTAATCGTAGAAGATGACGGCCCCGGGGTTGAAGAAAGCCTACGCCAAAAAATCATTCAACGCGGCGTCAGAGCCGATTCCCAATCACCCGGCCAAGGCATTGGTTTAGCCGTTTGCGACGAAATCGTTTACAGCTATGGTGGCCAGCTCACTATCGAAACAAGCCCGCTGCAGGGGGCACGCTTTAGGATCCAAATCCCGGTATTACATTGAATAAGCACGAGGATGAAGCCCTATTACGATAACATTCGATTAGGCTAGCACCGCGTATAATTGCTCTGCCCGGTTAAACATGACCCAAGAGGTAACAATATATTTATCGTTACTCTTTGGCATGTTGCCGCGATGCGTATGGGTAAAGCCTGCGGGAGCCAGCACCATGGTCCCCTTTTTCGGCCGAACACACCGCTGTTGGTAATAAAACTCGGTTTCCCCCCCGTCTGGCACGTCATTTAAATAAAACATATATAACAATACCCGGTGCAACGCCTCATTATGGCCATGCTGGGGGAATTGCTCCGAATGCCAGTGGGGATAACCACCTTTATCTTTTTGATATTTTTGAATATTAATGCTGCCACTGCGGTACAAATATTTAACTAAACCGTCGACTCTGGGAGCACCTAAGCTCGCAAAATTCTCCGGACATAAGGTAACAGGCTGCCCCTGCGCATCGCTCACCGTCACGGCAACTGCGCCCATTAACGCCATCGGGTAACGATTGAAATACGCAACGACGCCCTGTAGCACATAGGATAACAACTCCTGCTTTAACGATTGCAGATCCGCAAAATGATCTAAGGTCAAATCACGGCTAATTTTCTTTTCTAAATCGACGCCATTACCCGTTTGCCCATCCATCACCCCCGGATGGCGCTCAAAAGTCGCGATCAAGCGGTCACACAATTCCTCGGGCAAAGCGTTAGGGTATACTTCAATAAAATCCATAAATCCTCGAATAAGCGGCGACTTTTCATACAGGCTATGCTGGCATGCCTGCTAACTAATTGTAAAGCTGCATGATTAATATAAAATGCCCCAATTGGCCTCACCAACACCAGCATATGAAAAAAAGCAGTAAAGTCTCCGTTCAACAATTACAACTTGGCAATTTTGTCCGGCTACCTGTGGCCTGGAAGGATCACCCCTTTTTATTTAGTAGTTTTTCTATCAAACAAACTGCGCAAATTGAGTTAATTAAAAATCTGGGCATTGAGTACGTGATTGTCGATCTTGAGCGCAGTGAAACGCCGCCGTTATCGACCGCCGACATCAGTACAAGCAGTCCATCCACACATGCAGAGCTTCACGAACTCAAAGCTCATATGGATCATTACAAGGCTGAACAAATTGACGTACAAAAAAAATTACGTCGGGATCTCCAAAAAACCGAGCAAAACTTTACTCGCTCAATTGCGATGATGCGTGGTGTTATCGCCAAATTACGCAACCGTCCCCTTAATGCGGTCAATGAAGCCAAAGAATTAATCCACTCTGTGGTTGAAGAGCTGCTGACTAGCGACAATCTGGTGCTACATCTGATGGGCGATGCCAAACAGGACGAAGGGATTTATTATCACTCACTTAACGTGGCCATTCTCGCCATGCTGCTTGCGAAAGAAATGGAATGGGATCGGAGCGAAATCGAAATAATTGGCTTGAGCGCGCTATTTCATGATGTGGGTAAACTTAAAATTCCCCCACAGATCTTAAAAAAAGCCAGCCCTTGGACCACACCAGAGCGCAATCTGGTCAAACAACATCCCATATTCACCATTGAGTTACTTAAGCTGGCTGATAACTTTCCCACCGCCGCCCTGCCACCCATCCTACATCATCACGAATTTATCGATGGCAGCGGCTATCCCAAGGGCTTAAAAGGCGAGCAATTAGACAAAATGGTACAACTGCTAGCCGTCGTTAACGAATATGATTCGCTGTGTTATCCCACCTCTCAGGGCAAAGCGCGCATGCCTTACGCGGCCTTGGGCTATTTATATAAGCAATATAAAACAAAATTAAATCAAGAATATATAGGTAAGATGATCAAGATGCTAGGGATCTATCCCCCCGGCAGCGTGGTGGAGTTGTCGAGCGGCCAATATGCGATGGTGATGTCAGTCAACCTCGAAAAATTACTCTGCCCTAAAATCTTGGTATACGATGCGCTCGTGCCAAAAGAGCAAGCACCGATCATTGACTTGGAAGTGGAAGGACTACGCATTGTGCGCTGTCTGCCACCGGCAGCATTGCCAGAAAAAGTACACGAATACCTTAATCCCCGTGAACGAGTCAGCTATTATTTTGGCGGCGTTGGCCGCAGATAACGGGCTGATAACGGGCTGATAACGGATAGTTTGCAGATAACAGATAGTGTGGCGATCGCTGATAGCGCTGGCTGATAGGATAAGCTGTTTACTGATAGATAAGCTGTTTACTGATAGATAAGCTGTTTACTAATAGATAAGCCATTTACCGATAGCTAAACAGGATTGGATAGATACCCCAGAACTTAACGGCAAAGGCCAAATCGATTTTTGGCCTTTGCCGTTATTTACCAGCACATCACCAAATTTTGCGGGAAGCCCCGTCCTGTAGGGCGGGTAGAATGTCAATTGTTATAGCCAATGCTTACGCTTAAAGAAAAAGTAGGTTCCGGCCGCGCTGGCTAACATCATCAAAATGGCCATCGGATAACCATACTGCCATTCAAGCTCCGGCATACTGCTAAAGTTCATGCCATAACTGCTGGCAATTAAGGTTGGCGGTAAAAAGACGACGGCGGCAACCGAGAAAATCTTAATAATTTTATTCTGTTGCAACCCACTAAAGCCCATAGCCGCATCGAGCAAGAAGTTTAATTTATCGAAAATAAACTGACTATGGGGCATCAAAGATTCGATATCCGAGAGCATCTCCCGCAGATCTTTTAAATGCTCATCCGACAGTTGCCCACGGTAATACCGTTGCATATAACGCAGTGAGCGTTGCGTATCGAGCAAACTAAGGCGAATTTTACCGTTGGAGTCTTCCTGTAAGGTGATAAGCTTAAACACGTCATCCAGCTCTTCACTCTCAAAAACCTGCTCACCGACATTCTCGAGTACGGTATAAACGTCCTCGATAAGATCCGATAAATAATCCACTTTTAAGTTAAATAACTCAAGAAACAGCTCCTGGGGCGTCGACACTTCAAGCCGTCCCAAACGCAGATAATTGCGCAGTAGGCGAATAAGGCCCACATCCTCTTCACGGATGGTCAGCAAAAAATTGCTACGCAAGTTAAACGAGACGTTGACCCCACGCACATCTTGCCCCACCCGCTGAGGAAACAACGAGTTGATATGCAAGCCATCACTGTTTTGATAAAACCGCGCCGAGGCTTCAATTTCATTGATATCTTCTTCGTCAGGAACTTCCTCAACGGAAAAATGACTTAACCATTGTCGCTCTGCATCATCAGGTTTATAAAGATCTAACCAAATGGTCGAGGTAGGAATACTGTCTTGAATGTTGATTTCGGTCACTGTCAGGTGACGATTTTCATAGACATAAGCAGTAATCATTTGTCCTCCTGAAACAAAACTTAAGCTAAAAAGTCAACTTAAGTGCAGGCTAAAAATTTGTCGCTAGTTTACCGCAAAGATTCGCAATGAAAAGGCACGCAAGATAAATTCATGAAATAAATCTGGCTTAATCTGCCAAGATTTCGAGGCGCTCTGCGGTTGAAAAACGAATGTGTAGGCCATCAACCGTTACCATTTTCGCATCCGCAATGTCCCCTTTTCGGACGCGATACACGCCCGTTTTTTCCCCCGTCGGCGCCACGATAGTCACGGTCACAATTTGATGTTGATCAAGCCAATACCACACACTGTAACTCAAGACACCAAGGCCAATGGCCGCAAATAATCCCGCCATCCCGTAGTGGCGGCACAATCTCATCAGGGGGGCATCCTGGGAATGAGATGTGGATTGCCTCACAGCATTTGTGCGTTTTTGCAATAAAAACCAAGCACCTATGATGACTATGAGTGTCAAAAGTATTTTTGTAAGCAAGCCTAACTCCGATGACCATAACCCAGAGGGTGCATTATACCCATCCGTGTGTGACTAAACTGCCTTTGAGATCAAGCTTAAGAGGTTTTCTCTGATAAAAACGACAGGAGGGAGGTAAAAATAATCAATCACTTGCACTAAATAAGTAAATTGCATTAAATCAGCAGCTTGCTTGCATTAAAACGGCTCAAAAGATCTCGCCATCCGTTGGATCTGGGCCAGTGACAGCCCATGCTGATTGCGGCCAGCACACTGGCGTTGATGGGCGATATCCTGCGGTTCGCCAAGCAACACCCAACGCAGTTGATAACCAAGCGCCTTGGCCGCCGCCTCATAGGCCATATACTCCCAATGGCACAAATTGGTGTTATCACAAATCACAATCGGCTCAGCCAATGCCAACGCCTGAATAAATGCAGTTAAGTTTCGTTGGTGATATTCGGGCAATTTTTTAGCATCAAACCGATATTCCTTATCTTGATAAAAATAATGATCGGTTGAAAAAATGCCCTGACGGCTAAGGCGGCTACCCACCTCGGATGGCAAGCTGGCGATATACTGCGCAATCCAAAAGGATTTACCACTACCAGGCAACCCCCGCATAATAATGGCGAGTTTTTGGCTCATACTTTTAACTCATTGTGTTAGTTCAACATCATCGCGAATGGTTAAACCAAATCGTTACTGATCACCCGCCCAGCCAAAATACACTCCACCAGCTTGGGGACTATCTCCCCCGCCTTACCCGTTAAATGATATTGAAACTGACTGTGCCTATCGGGCGCCATTAAATTCACTTCAACCGTTTGCGCCCCATGATGATTGGCACTATCCACAAAGCCTGCCGCAGGATACACCGTCCCAGAGGTGCCAATGGCAATAAATAAGTCACAATGATCGAGTGCATCATGGATCCTATCCATGCCCAGCGGCATTTCACCAAACCACACGACATGAGGCCGCAATCGCTGCGCCGGAATACAACAAGTACAACATTGATGAGGCCCAAAAGGCTCGCGCAAAATAAAAGTTTGCCGCGAACGCGGACAACGGCCCTTCACTAACTCCCCATGCATATGCAATAACCGGCGCGAGCCTGCTCGTTCATGTAAGTTATCAATGTTTTGCGTCACCACCAGCAGTTGCCCGGTAAATTCAGCCTCTAATCTGGCTAAGGCCACATGGGCAGCATTTGGCTGCACGGTATCACACTGCAATTGCAACCAACGGCTATTATAAAAGCGCTCAACCAGTTCGATATCACGCGCATACCCCTCAGGAGTCGCCACATCTTCAATATGATGTTCTTCCCAAAGCCCGTCCTGATCCCGAAAGGTGCGTAAGCCCGACTCAGCAGAAATCCCCGCGCCGGTTAACACCACAATATGCTGGTACATAGCAGATCCCATTACGTTATTTATGTCTATTGTCGCCAAATTTAGGCTTAGTGAACATTATTCCTTGGTATAACCCTACAAAAACTATGCTTGTTAACCGAGATTGTGTGTCATTTCATCGGCAACAACACAATTTATCCGCATATAAGTCTATAAAGCCAGATCAGTGGTTCCAGTTTTTAATTTGAGCCCCTATAATGACAAACACTATCCACGGATGAACCTATTGGTTCTGCAATCAAGAGATTAGCAATGACAGATGGAAATCAAGCGCTCAAAAAAGCCGGTTTGAAAATTACCCTGCCACGAGTCAAGATCCTAGAACTGATGCAAGGACCTGAAAACCAACATATCAGCGCAGAAGACTTATATAAAAAACTGCTCGATTTAGGTGAAGAAATTGGTCTAGCGACAGTTTACCGTGTATTAAACCAATTTGATGATGCTGGCATCGTCAGCCGCCACCATTTCGAAAGCGGCAAAGCGGTTTTTGAACTCTCAACGCAGCAACATCACGATCACTTAGTATGTTTATCCTGCGGTAAAGTAATTGAATTTTCAGATGAAGTGATCGAACGTCGCCAAGATGAGATCGCCATGAAGCACAATATCAAGCTCACCAACCACAGTTTATATCTGTATGGCCATTGCACCAATAACAGCTGTGAACATAACGACGAGTAGTAAAAATCGACGCATTTTTCTCTCGCCAATCCAGATTTGTCCAAATAAAAGCCAACGCTCTCGTTGGCTTTTATGTTAAGTCACTTTTTATCACAATGTTTTAGCGTAAATATTGACGTTATGCCCCATAAACTCGCTACATTCACGCCAGTGCATTCCAACGCGTTTTGCAACCGCTTCCGAGGCGAGATTACCTTCTAGGATCAATGCGATAACCTTCTCTATTCCCAATGGCGACAACGCCTCCAGAGTGGCAGTCGCCGCCTCAGTACCAATGCCTTGACCCCAATATTCAGGAAAATAACGATACCCCAATTCAACTTCATTAAGTTCGACAATAAACTTAGGCCCACAAAATCCGATGACCTTATTGTCTGCTTTATGTTCCACCGCCCAGCGTCCAAAGCCTCGCTGTTGATAATCCATTAGGATCACGTTATGGAACAATTCCACCGCCTGCTCACGGGAAGTAAAAGCGGCCATGGGAATATATTTTAGCATCGCAGGCAAGCTATTCATCAAATACAACGCATCACAATCTTGTTCAGTAAAAGGGCGAATGATCAGCCGTTCAGTTTGGATTATCATATTAATTCCATTAGATTTTATTTTTTATCATTCTAAATTAGTGACCTACAACTAGCTACTATCGCCGCAGATTTACACACATCAACACCGGATGCGTAAACTGTGGCCGTTAATTTATTAAGATTTGAGATAAAAGTACAATATTAAACTTATTCGGTGTTTATGCACTCAAGGAGTTTCTCATTTTGGCGGTTCGACTTTCCATTTCGGTCAGCACGCAACGCGCTCGTGTTATAAATCAATCGCCGGTGAAATTGAGCTATGTAAATGAGGTGCTGTATTGCTTGAATTTTGCGCATTCATGCACTGTTCCTTTTGAGTCTGCCAAAGTGACAGTGAAGAAGCAGTTTATTTCAGCGAGTGATGAGGATGTTTCAGTGAGTTCTAGCGCAGCCCGGTAGTGCAGGAGCAAAACTTTATGTTTTGCGATTCAAGAGCTTGCCTCTTGCTGGCATCGTCAGGCATAAAAAAACCAGCAATTAAGCTGGTTCTTAGAATTTGGTCGGTATGAGAGGATTCGAACCTCCGACCCCTGACACCCCATGACAGTGCGCTACCGGGCTGCGCTACATACCGAATTGTTTGTGTTGACCAACTTAAGCAAAGTTTGACGAACACTGGCACTTAAGGCGCTGTGATTGGGGTTAACCTTAAGTGAGGCAGACTTTATCAATTGCCTTGGCTCTGTGCAAGTGCTTAATATCATCTCTTAGTTCAATTGCTTAGTTTGTGTGCGGCACGCTTAAATTTAACTCGTTAGATAACCTAAACGATAAGCCGCACACAAGCTATGGGTGATCATAGAGAGTCGGAATCGGTTGTCGTTTATGTTGAGTGGCCTGATAGATGTTAATCAGTTTGGCTTCTACCGCAGGCTCAACCGCTTTGCCTTCAAGAAAATCATCAATTTGCTCATAGGTGAGACCTAAGGCCACTTCATCTTCCAGCAGTGGCTGATTGTCCTCTAAATCCGCAGTAGGGGCTTTATAGACTAAAGAGTCTGGCGCGCCAAGATAAGCGGCAAGTTGACGTACTTGGCGTTTATTAAGGCCAAATAATGGCGCGAGATCGCAGGCGCCATCGCCCCACTTGGTATAAAAACCGGTAATGTTTTCGGCGCTGTGATCGGTGCCGACCACTAAACCGCCCGCAAGGCCTGCGAGCTCATATTGGACAATCATCCGCATCCTGGCTTTGACATTGCCCTTGATAAAATCAATACGCGCAGGTTCTGGACAATTGAGCCCTGCTTCAACAAATGCACTTAAGGTGGCTTGGTGCACACCATCAACGCCTTGATGCACATTGACTGTGACTAACTTTGACGGTTGAATAAACGCGCAGGCCTGCTGAGCCTCATGCTCATCTTTTTGAATTTGATAGGGTAAGCGCACAGCAATAAACTGATAACCGCCCTCTGGATGCTCGTTATTGAGACTATCAACCGCTAACTGACATAAGCGGCCAGCGGTTGATGAGTCAACCCCACCGCTGATCCCTAACACCAGCACTTTGCTGCGAGCTTGTTGCAGTTTGCTTTTAATAAACGCTATACGCCGCTGTACTTCAAACTCAGGCTCAATTGCCTTGAGTACCTTCATTTCTTTTAAGATCTGCGCTTTCACCGACATGTCCACCTTCAATAATCGCTCTAAATTGGGATCGATTTATAGGCTATAACGGTAGCATTTATTCGCCATCGCCTGTAGCAAAAAATCGGTTAGTTTGATGCGATGGTGAAAAAACTGTCAAAAAATAAGGGCCATCACCCACACAGGTGACAGCCCTTATTTTCGGCTAGTGCAGTTCAGCAGTGATGCTGTCCACACGGAGTCAATCCTTTACTGGCCACTTACCGTTCCCAGTAGGACTCCTCTAAGCTATCTTCTCGCTCCGGTAAACCACGGGAAAGTCGTGGGCTATGCTGCGCCAACACCTCATAAGCCACGCGGTTAGCATACTTACAAATCTGCGAAAAAGAGGAATAACACAGGCCATCGCGCTTATGTTTGCTCGAACCTGGCACATTGGTTCGATGGAAAGTGTTGGCGGCAAGATCGTGCAATAATGCTGAGAGCGCGCCATCACCCGCACCGTTCGTATTGCCAATTTTTTCAGGGCCACCCATATAAGGGGAAATATGGGCATACACTTTCAGCGGCGTCTGGCAATCACGTTTGAGTTTCGGCCGTGAAAACTCATACCGGTTAAATTCAGGGATAGCGCCTGGCAGCAATGTGTGGCTGGTTTCACGTTTTTCTGCGTCGTCAGTGTAGCCAGCGGTATAAAGGCCCAGCGGACCTGCGGTGGTTAACACCATGTCACACCATTCTAATGCTTTTTCACTGGCAAGGAGCGGATCCCGAAAACCAGTTAAGGCCTCTCCTTCATCCTCGTTCATCGCCAAAATCGTCACATGCTCTTTGATAAAGTTTTGCCACCACAGCGGATCTTCTTCAATCAAAAAGCGGGTGCCAAGGGTCAGCACCACGGGCACATCTGCCGCTTTGGCATATTCAATCGCGCACATGGCCGCCTCAGTGATCCGATCGCCGCCACTTGCTCGCATCAGGTAAGCCGTTAACACTAAAGCAGAACTTCCCTGCACCACGGCTTTATCAATATAGTCTGGCGTGAGTTTATCCATGGCGCCTTTGCTAATAGCAAAAGTACGCTCACCGCAGTCAGAGATTAAGGTAAAACAGCGACCAATGGGGCCATCAACAGGTTGCAGATAGTTGAGATCGACCTTAGAGGAGGTATTACATAGGTAGCGATAAGCGTAGCTGCCCACTTCAATATTTTGGCTCATCACGCCAAACAGCACCGAGCGGTCATCGGCCAAAATAGAATAATTGTGTACAGTATTACCGATGGTGCCACCCGCAAATTCATCGCTTATCAATTGCTTAAGCTTAAGCTCACTATAGAGTTGGTGGGCTTGGGCGTCATTGATTAGGGTGGAATTACCCTTAGGTAAGCCATAACGACTGAGCAGTTCGTCATCTACCTTGGCTTCAATATCCACTAAGGTTTGATCAATACCGCTGATATAGGTCGCAAACGGCTGCGGCTGCTGCGTTAATTGCTCGAGCAGAGGATCGCGGGTTTTAACCGGAAAATAATGTTTCGATTTGCGCTGACCGGGAAACTTCATAGTGGCTCTCTTTTCCTGGCATCCATGCTCATGGGCATTATGACGAGCACTCACTCGCCAGCGTCCTAAAAATTATGAGTCTAGGCTAGGAGGACAAAAATTCCACCCCTTAGCCAAGGGGGCGCAGATTCTACCATAAAAACCGCATGAAACTAGAGGCCATCACTGCGCTTATACCGCTTAGTTCAAAAATCTCACATTCACATTTAAATCCAAGCACTCACCTGTTCCTGCACCAATTGTCGGAGCAGCTCAATATGCAACTCATCATCATTTAAACAGGGGATGAATCGATAACGTTGACCGCCGGCATGTAAGAAGGTTTCTTGGCCGCCAACGGAGATCTCTTCAAGGGTTTCGAGGCAATCGGTAGCAAAGGCGGGACAGATGACATCGACACTGTGTACGCCTTGGGCTGGCAACTCTGCCAGTAATTCATCGGCATAGGGGGTTAACCATTCTTCGCGGCCAAAGCGCGATTGAAAACACACCTGCCATTGTGAATCGCTAAGCGCAAGCTTGTGCGCCAACAACTTCGCGGTCGTCAAACATTGCTCGCGGTAAGGATCGCCCTCTTTGACATAACGCAGCGGGATCCCATGAAAAGACAGCAGCAATTTATCGGCCTGCCCATGGGTCTTCCAGTGGCGTGTCACGCTATGGGCCAATGCGGCAATATAGGCTTCATGGTCAAAATACTGCTTGTTGAACCGCAGCTCTGGGATATCACGCACGCCAGTCAAATACTGCGCCACCGCATCGAACACGCTGGCGACGGTTGAGCAAGAATACTGCGGATACAAGGGCAATATCACAATGCGCTCAGCGCCTTGGGCCTTGAGTTTGGCAAAGCCACTCGCAATCGAAGGATTGCCATAACTCATGCCCAGTTCTACCGGTATGGTCTGATTAAAGGTGGCGCTTAAATCTGTCGCCAACTTTTGCGCTTGGCGCTGACTAATCACCATTAACGGCGAGCCTTGCTCCGTCCACACACTTTGATAAAGTTGCGCGACCTTCTTCGGGCGGGTGTTCAGGATAATTCCCTGCAGAATGGGTTGCCACAACCAAGGGGATAAATCGACGACCCGAGGATCACTTAAAAACTGCTTGAGAAATCGTTTTACCGCTTTAGGAGTGGGTTCATCGGGCGTACCTAGATTTACTAATAACACGCCAAACGCAGGAGAGGGAGAAGTCAATGTGCAACCTTTTATCAGCCGATTATCTAGGCAGGCTAACATTCAGTTGCACATAAAAAAAGCCTGCTAAAGCAGGCTTTTTCTTAATATGAGAACTTGTTCGCGAATTTAAGCAATGTGCTTATTTAAGCACGCTGGCAAGCTGCTCACTTACGGCTGCAACGGACTGAGTACCATCAAATTTATGGTATTGAGTGTTACCCGCCGCAGCGACTTTACCATAGTACTCAACCAATGGCTTAGTTTGCTCATGGTAAATACCTAAACGCTTACGTACTGTGGCTTCTTCGTCGTCGGGACGAATGGCTAAGTCTTCACCCGTCACGTCATCCTTGCCTGCCACTTTAGGTGGATTGAATACCACATGGTAAACGCGGCCAGAACCGGGGTGAACGCGACGACCGCTCATGCGCTTAACGATTTCTTCGTCTGGCACATCGATTTCAATCACGTGATCAATGCTGATACCGTTTGCCGCCATCGCATCCGCTTGTGGAATTGTGCGTGGGAAACCGTCTAATAGGAAACCTTTAGCACAGTCGTCCTGTGCGATACGCTCTTTAACCAGTCCAATGATCAGATCATCTGAAACCAGTTGGCCTGCATCCATCACTTTTTTCGCTTCTAAACCCAGCGGTGTACCGGCTTTAACGGCCGCACGTAACATATCGCCCGTAGAAATTTGTGGGATACCATACTGTTCCATAATGAACTGGGCCTGGGTACCTTTACCGGCACCTGGGGCGCCTAATAGGATAATGCGCATCTCAAGAGTCCTCTTTTTCGCATTGATATTCTTCTTAAGGTGGCGATCTTCGCACATCTGACCGCCATTGAGAAGGCTTTTAGCTTCGACTTTAGCCCCAGAAACTGCAAATAAATCGCTGTTTCTGTGCAAATTTAGGCATTAATAGAGCAAAGTATAGAGTTTACGGCGATATTGATTAGCCAAACTATTCCCTTGGCCAAGCGCCGTTAAAATCTCCATAAAGACTTGTTTTACTTTGCCATTTTCAGCAGTCAATTCCTTAGACAACACGCCGAACAACTGCGCGAGCGCTTCTTCATCGCGGTGGGCCGCATGCAATGCCTTACAGAGTTCGATTAACAACCCTAAATCCTGCGGATTTTGATCAACCTTTTGCTGTAACTCGCGGATTTCAGGGGTATCGGCCGCATCCAGTGCCAATGTCAGTTTGGCTTGTAAACTCTGATAATAACCGTCTTGGAAGGCCAGTCCAATTTGCTCAAGTAAAACTTGCGCTTGAGCCAACTCACCTTGCATCAAATAGACATCGGCGAGCACTAAACTCACCTCATCAGCATGGTTTGAGGCGCTGTAGGCATCTTTGAGTAACACGGCCGCAGTGGTTAAATCTTCAGCCGACACTTGGCTTAAAGCTAACAAGGCTTTGGCTTGCTCAAGTTGCAATTGCCACATTGGCGGCAAATGCTTTTCGAGCATGGCGCTCACCTGCGCCGCCTCTTGCAGCCCTGCAAAACCATCAATAGGCTGGCCTTTATCAAGCACTAAGGTGGTCGGCAAGGCTTGAATGCGAAAATAGCTCGCGATTTCCAGCTCGGTTTCACAGTTCACTTTTGCCAGCACAAAACGACCAGCATGCTGCGCGGCAAGTTGTTCCAGCGTCTGCACCATAGTCACACTTTGGGCTTGGGGCTGGGCCCAAAACACCAATACAACCAGTTGTTGCATCGAAGCATCAACCACTTGCTGAATATTGTCTTTGGTTAGATCGAGGATATTGTCCATGGTATTTCCTTTACTCCTAAAGCGGCACCTCAATGGGGAAATGCCCTATGGTCATGATATTCGGGTGCCTAAAAGTCAATCGGGGCACTTGCGTCTTAACTCAAGTGCCCCGAACAGGTTACTTCAGGCTCGCCAATAACATTTGGTTCATCAGCTTAATAAAGGCTGATGGATCCGCAAGGCTGCCCTTCTCCGACAATTGCGCCTGTTGTAGCAGTAAGTTTGACCAATCTGCGAAGGCAGCTTCATCTTGAAGTGAGTTCAAACGCGACACTAATGGATGCGCGGGGTTAATCTCAAAGGTCGGTTTTACCTCTGGCACTGGCTGCCCCGCCGCCTGCATCAGTTTGATCATTTGCGTCGACATTTCACCTTCACCCGTGACCACACAGGCTGGGGTATCGGTTAAGCGCGAGGTCACCTTCACATCGGCCACGCT
>NZ_JBOFMC010000115.1:0-2639 GCF_051658185.1 Shewanella sp.
TTGTGTGGAGAATGATTCGCTTGGTAAAGCTTGTGAGTGGTTGGCGAAAATAGCAGACCTCGCGGCTCAAGGCGCTGGCTTGGCTAAAGCTCTGTACTAAGCCCTGTACTTTGAGGCAAGGTTGATGAATAATTGCGCGGGATAGTTTATCGCCTAAGAGTCATCATCATGCAAATTTCATCTGGCTTGCAAGGGCTACACAATGCTCAGTCTGGATTAACTCAGGCAACAATTGATGTGGCAAAAAACCGTCCGAGTACCAACACACCGTTACCTGAACCTTCGGCACTCGATACAACCACCGTCGCCAGTGAAGGCACAGCCGCCTTAATTGCCGCCGATGCTGCCCTAAGATTAGGGGAAGCGGCGGCGAACGTGATTGCCGTGGGCTCAGAAACCATCGGCACTATCATCGATATTAAGGTTTGAGTCAGAATCTTAGCCAACGACTCAGTCCCAGGTAGCATCTGAGCATCAAAGCCTCGAAGTTAAGAGCCATCATCAGCATCCTGTGCTACACCATGGTATCTGCATGGTATCAGCATGGTGTGAATGTGGCGTATCACTTGGCTCATTGCAATGTCAGCCTTAATTGGTTTGATAACCTTCTGCGCCAATTTGGTGCTGTTTTAAGATCATGGCGGTCAGTAGTTTTGAGGCGGGGCCCTGATTGTCCCTGTCGGGGATCACCAGGCTTAGCATGATTCGCCGTTTTTGATTGCCTTCTAAATGTAAACGCACTAATTGCCCCATGGCTAACTCCTGTTCCACTAAATAGACTGGGAGCCAGCAAAAACCCATGCCGCGCAGTAAAATTTCTTTCGCTTCGTGGAAATTGGCCACCGTCCAGCGCTGCTCGGCTTTGAGCCAACCAATATCAATATTGGAATGCACCCCGGTATCTTTTATGACGATTTGTAAATGCTGGGCGAGTAATTTGTCATCCTCAATACGGCCCAGCGCAGTGAGTGGATGGTGTGGGTGACACACTAAATACAATTCTTCTTCGCACAGGGGCTCGGCGAGGTATCCCTTAGGGGTGATACCCGCGCAAATGGCAATATCGGCCTTTTTTTGTAAGATGAGCTCCGCCGTGCCACTGATCACTGAGTCCAGAATGGTAATGCGTGTGCCGCGGCTATGGGGTAAAAACGCATTGAGTGCACAGACCAAGTGCGGCATGGGGTAAACAATTTCGCGGGCAATGGTCAATGTTGGCTCCCAGCCTTGTTCTAAATTACTGGCGAGTTGTTCTAGATCATTTACAGCTTGTGTCACGTGGCGCGAGCGGCGCAGTAACACTTCGCCTTGGGGAGTGAGATAGGCTTTACGGCCTTTCACCTCGAGTAACTCTATCCCTAATTGATGCTGCAATTTCGTAACGGCATGGTTGAGGGATGATTGACTTTTATTCAGGTGCTGCGCGGCTTGGGCATAACCACCATAATCCACTACCGCCTGCAAAATACGCCATTGTTCAAGGGTTGATTTGGCTCGGGTCATCACGGCCTCTTATATAGGGTTGTCTCAAAAATACGCTCGCTTTGACAATACCGCAGCGTTAATTATGCAAATGCTTGGCGCGTTATACTGGCGTTTTGTTGCTGATTTTTCAATGGGATCTCACCTAGCCACCGTTATGCAGGTGGCTGTAGGCGTGACACGCTTAGAGGATGGCCCTGAATGGTTGAGCCGCGATGGAGTCATCTGATCAATAAGTTCTTGAGGGCTTACGGCTCTGCCGAGGATGAGCTGTAATAATTCAGTTAAGTTGCGCCCTGATTCGTTTACGACTAAGCGCTCAAATAAGCTGGCTTGATCTTGGCAGTGCGCCGTCGCCTCATACATCAGTTGGGCTAACTCTGTTTGCCACAGCCCTTGATAATATCGCGGGCCTTCATCGGCGATGGCTGCAAAACTGTATTGCAATTCATTAAATTGAGTATCTTGGCTTGGCGGCCAAGGCTCGCCAAAACTTAATTCAAATGCTTGGCTCAGCGTGTTATCACTCAGTTGGTTGTCATTAGGCTGAGGGGGAGATTGATAAAAGCGCAGTGCGAGTTTTGCCCTAAATACTGTGAGCTGCTTTTGGTAGGCGAGGGCGAGACGTTCACGCTCCCCTAAATACTCGGACTCATATTCAGGAAAAAGCGCTTCGCGCAATCCCCTTGCTAACCATAGGCTTGGAAGCTGATGACTATCGAGACTCGGGCCTTGAGTATTATTCAGGTAAAAGTGACTCCCTCTGGCGAGAGCCGTGATGGCTTGCGCTAGCGCTTGGGTAAAACTTTCAAGCTCCCGGTAATTTTTGAGCGTGAGTTGCAAATGTAATGCGTGTTGGCCAAACTGCTGGCCGATCACGCCTTGGCGCAGGGTGTAGTGGTGATTGCCTGAGGCGTTATTCGAGTCAGCCGCAAACTGGATATAAAGCTCCCCTAATAATCGCTGATGATGATATACCCGAATGTTGCTTTGGGTTTCGTGCCGAACATGGTTTCGTATTGGACACACATTCGTTCGATGTATGATCTTGGCCCGACGCATAGTACGCCATCTTCGTCCCGGAAGAAGTCACATCCTAGGTGGTATGTTACTGGTCCGGTTCCCTTCAACTTGTAGTTGTTTGGAGGTGCCGTCAA
>NZ_JBOFMC010000116.1:0-14210 GCF_051658185.1 Shewanella sp.
GGATCACCGGGCCACCGGCAAAGCCATCTTCAACCACCTCAGTAAAGCGTGTCGAAGGTGAAAACACCGACTTCACCTGGGAGCGTTCCACTCCCGGGATAAAAAACAGCTGATCGTGCACATTCTTTAAGGTGTTAAAATAGTTTGCATTGAAAATATTGCCACTGGTGTCTTCAACCGCCACCATAATGCTATTCGCGCCACCAAAATCCTTTTGGTGTTTCAAATAGGTCTGCATATAAGTGTGATTTAGCGGAATATTTTTGATAAAAGCCGCATCCATCTTCAGTTGGCTGGCTTGATAACCAAAAAACAGCGTCAATAGTGCAAATAGGCACACAACCCATGCGCGATGACGAAATAAAAATGACTCACATCCGTTGACCAGTTTTTCTAACATCTTCTCGGCCCTATTATTATTGTTATATGAGGTTATGGCTTAAGGATAAACAAGCCTTGGCTGCCAGATAACCACACATTGCCTTGATTATCCTTGGCAATTGCCACTAAATTTTCCCCTTGGCGTCGGGTCACAATCCGGCTGCTATCATCGTGATTAAGTTGAATGACCATGCCAGCGTTACCCACCAAATACAGGGCCTTATCTGAAATCGCCAGCGCGCCATTGATTGATGACTGCACTGGGAGGTCAATTTCTTGCCATGTACCTAAACTCAAATCGCCCTTAAACACGTGGCCACGTAAGCCCATCACGTAGACCGCATCCTGAGTCTCAATGGCATTAAACATCGAGCCATCATACTCAAACGCCGTGCGCACAAATCGCCGACCTTGATCCTCAGATACCGCGACTAAGCCTAATTCTCCAACCAATAATAAGCGGCCATCTTTAAGCGCCAGCAAGCGATTAAAATGCGGCAGCAAAGACGCACGCTCAGTTAAATAAGCCTGTTGATCACTGCCTTTCAGTTCCGCAAGGTAACGGCTATCTTCCTCGGCCAGTAATTCTTCATGGAATTCCTCTGTCCACGTTACGCCACCATCCGTCGTTCGGTAAAACAAACCGTAAGCACCGATAGCCATCCCCTCACGGGCATTTAAAAACAACACATCCAAAAAGGGTTTTTCAATCTCAGGAGATTGCATTTGCACTTGCCAGCTTTGACCAGCATCTTGGCTGTGGAGAATGGTGGCATCGTGGCCAACTGCCCAACCGCGCTGCTCATCAACAAAAAACACTTTCGTTAATTGCGCCTGGGTCGGTGTTAGCACTTGTTGCCACTGACCATCAAACACCAATACATGACCACGCTCACCCACCGCGACCAAACGCGGCCCAGCCGCAACCACATCAGCAACTAAAGAAGACGTCGCCAAGGGTTGAATTTGTGAAAAGATTTTATCTGCTGAAGAAGTGTCTGTTGCTGAAAACGCAGGGGAACAGAAAACACAACCGAGACTTAAGGCGACAATACTACGAAGGAAGCGAAACGACATACACACATCCTTTAACATTTGAGGGGCGCAAGGCGCCCCTGCATCGACTTCTGATTAACGAATACCTTCACGACGCAATGCATCAGGGGTAAAGTTGGCCTCACTCAATTTGGCATCAAAGTTATACATACCACTTTGGTTATCTAACCCCATTGCCAAGTAGCGACGTGACTGCAGATCATGGAAGACTTCTAAGGTATCCCATTGGGTAGGCACTTCGTAATAGTTAAGACCATGGGCCACAGCGACCCGGTATAACTGATCACGGTTATCGTACAAATCCGCAATCGACACTTGCCATGAATCCTCGTCTAGATACATCACACGAGTCTTATAGATATGGCGCATGCCATCTTTAAGGGTCGCTTTGACTTCCCAAACCCGGTGTTTTTCCCAACGCACATATTCAGGGTTAATATGACCAGGTTTTAAAATCTGCTCATATTTGAGTTTATCTGAATGGAGTTTGTAGTCGTTATAGGGAATATACAGCTCTTTTTTACCCACTAATTCCCAGTTATAACGCACTGGAGAGCCGTTAAACATGTCAAAGTCGTCCGTGGTGCGTAACCCATCGGAAACGGTACCAGGAGTATCAAAGGCCACGTTAGGCGCTTTACGTACTCGGCGCTGCCCGGTGTTATAGGTCCACGCTTGGCGGGGCAACGCTTCTTGATCCATGGTTTCTTTCACCAGCAGTGCCGTACCGGCTAAACGTGCTGGCTGGGTCACCACTTGTTTGAAGTAAAACAGCGTATTACTCGCCTTTAATTGATCAAGGGTGATTTCTGGGCGGGAATACTCAAAGCGGATCTCCTCCGCCGTTTCAACTAAGGTAAAGTTGCCATCGGCGGTAGGCGCTGCTTGACTGCGAGAGGTTTCAACATCGACACCACGGAAACGTAAAATGTGGTTCCAAATGGCTTCTAAACCATTGGCTGGGATCGGAAATGGAATACCAATAGACGCCCCAGAAATGCCGTTACCTTGAGCAACTAACTCGGCACGGGTCGCGTTCGCTTTAGTCGCATCGTAAACAAACTGCGGCACTGAGGCACTACGACGGGTTTTATAGACGTTCATCTTGTAGGTATCAGGATAAAGCTCAAATAGCTTCAGCTGCCCTGGCGTTAAAAAGTCTTTATAATCAGCCTTGTTTGCATTGGTAATGGTAAATTCAATTTTATCCTCAGGGAAAGGATCGGGATGATGCATGCCCTTAGTGTAGCCCGCGACGGGCTGAGTGATCCCACCATCCCACGCTGGGATTGAGCCGTCCGCATTGCCGGCTTTTTCAGCTCCTAAAGGCGTTAATTGGTTGCCCAGTTTGGCGGCATCGGCCTCAGAGACCTTTGCCATGGCAACGGGAGCTACCAGTGCCATCATAATGGCGCTTGCCAATATCGTCAGTTTCTTCATTGTTTTAGTCCTTTTAGATCGAATACTTGATATTGAATGAAACATAATCACGATCTGCCATCGCATTGGTCGTGCCGACACCACCAAAGAAATTGTTGTAAGAGAAATCCGCTCCCCAACGATTTTGGTAGTCAAAATTCACCCCAAGGGCCACCGACTTACGCCCTTCAATAAACAGGAACATAGGATCGGGCGTAATACCATCGACGTCATGGGAGAAAATCGCTCGCGGCGACATGTTGATACCGGCAAACAAGTTGTTATATTCCGCTTTGGCAACTAAGCGGTAACCCCAAGAAAAGTTGGTGGGGAAAGGATTGGTTTCAGGCCCATTATGCAGCGCCTGAATAATACCAGGCATATCTGGATTACCACCAGAACGCGCAGTACCTGGACCATTGAGGCGCAGTTCGTCAAACCCTGGCATATCATGGATCCACACACCACCCACTTCAGCCAACATCGTCAAATTATCAGAGCCGAGGGTTGGGCCTAATAAATGGGTCAAAGTCATCTGGGTTTGGGTAGTATCGCGTAGGATAAAACCATCGACGGTTTCGCCAGGTTTGACACCTTTGATCTGCGATATGCCATCAAGATCGGGGCGCAATCCCGCATTCGCTAACTGTTGAGGCATCCCAGCAAACAACAACTCAACGTCATCGATTTGCAAAGGTTCATCTTGACGATGGGCAATTTCCGCAGCCACGGAAGTATCACCAATCAAGGTGTTAAAACTAAAGCCATAGAGCTTAATGTCTTCAGGATAAACAATTTGTGCTTTCGAAAAACTTTTAAGATTAAGGAGTAATTCGCGGTTAATATCCCCCGCATTTTGGCCTAATAGCGCCAGATCGGACAATAACGCCCCCGTGCTAAAATCGGCCGCCGTGCCGCTAATCAATGGGCGACGGCTATGGTAGTTCATAAAATACAAACCAAACTCAGTTTCGCCGAGTTGTGGCGCGTAATACCCCAATTTAACGCCATACTGGCCGTCATTACTGGGTTTGGCCTCATCTTCCACTAATGTGACTTTTGTTGGGTAGGCTAGTGCCATCGACACTAACTGCTGAGTGGGGATGCTTTGACCGCTCGCAAGCATACCCGCTAAACGCGCATACTCTTGCATCACAAAATCGAGATTAATATCAGGGTTAGCATTAAAACCAAGCTGAGCATTTTGCTGATAACCACCAAAGCCAGCAAAATCATTAGTCGCAAAAATAGAGCCTGGAGTTGGCACCCAAATCTGCTGCCAATCATATTGGTAGAAGGCTTCTAACGAGATGGAATCGGTGATCCCAAGGGATGCCCACACCATTCCCTGCGGTCTGAATGCTTCTTTAAGTTCCGCGCCGGGGGCATTAAGAATGTTCAAATCAACAGCATTGATCTCACTGATCCCGTGAGCTATCAGGGTACTTTCCCCCCATGACACCACTTGATCCCCCACGCGAATCGACAGTGGATTCGCACCATCATTTAAATCGTAATTGGCATAGGCGAAGGCATCCAACAGACGGATATCCTTACACTGTACGTCGGAAGCTTGGCTATCTCGGCAAGGATCAAAAGCGTTGCCAGTTAAGGGATCGTTATAATCAAAATCGCCATCATTTAATTTGCGATCGTAAAAATACATGCCCCGGGCAAAGATCCCATAGTTTTGGTATTTAAGGGATAACTCATGCAACCCTTTAACAATCTCCGACGTCGTATCGCCTTGAGAATACAACAAGTTACTTAAGTCGTTATTACTGGAATAGGATCCGGGTTGTGCCCAAATCTCCGCCGGAGTGTATTTGGTATTACCAAAAGCGCTGTAATTAGACCAATCGAATCTTGGGTGGTTAACTTTACCAATTTGCCCTTCCCAATCCCGCTCAGCGACACGCCAACTCGCTCCCGCTGTCCAAGTGGAATCAAAAGTGCCTTCAACCTCACCCCAGTTAAAAGACGCCGCATTTAACGTGGGTATACTCAACAAACTCAATGCCGACGCCACCCCCAAAGCAAGCGCCGACTTGTTAAAACTATTTTTAACAATTTTCATTTTAGCTCTCCGTAACCTGCTGGATTCTTTGTTTTAGGAATGACAACCAACATCTTGTTAGCTCGCAGGTAACATCATTGTTACAGCAATTATTCCGCTTGGGCAAGGCGCAGTTACAGAAAATTTTCAAAAAAATTAGTCACGTAGCGATATATTTTGGGGGATTTGCGCGGGGAGGATTTAAATTAGCAAGACATGAGGTAAATACTGTGATTTTTTATGTTAAAAAAACGATGTTTTTCATTAACATAAATGGCGCCAACATCGCGCCAAATCTTGAGAATAATCAGCCGACCGTTTTAAGTAATTACTCTAAGCCAAGCCGATTAAACTGACTAACAGCGAATTAATGAAAGCAATTTTCCTTGTTCATCGACGACTAACTTAAAAGATCCGTGGATCCCTTGGGGGGTTAAAAAACCTCTAAAATGGCGCGCACTGATCCACAGCGTTCTTCCCTTCGCGTCTCGTATCGCCACCTTATCAGCAAAACCTTGATAATAAGGTAAAAAATCTTGATAACTTAAATTTAGGGTAAACAAAAATTCCATGGCAATTCGGGCGGTGTCGAACACCGCCCGCCTCGATTAGGGCTTAATTCGCTAAGGCTTTCGCGACTTTTTCATACACGTCTTTGGACAATTCAGGTAAGGCTAACAGCTGCGCTAAGCAAGCTTTGATCTTTCCTTGGCGCCCTTCATCGAGTTTTTTAAATTGAATTAACGGTGTCACCATCCGCGCGGCAACCTGCGGATTGAGTTGGTTGAGCGTTAACAAACATTCGGTTAAAAACTGATAACCTTGCCCATCTGCTCGGTGAAACTGATAAAGGTTAGCCGCGGCAAAATTGCCGATTAAAGCGCGTACTCGATTGGGATTGGCCATGCTAAAACTCGGATGCTGTAGCAAGGCTTTTAGACTATCAATGACCTCATCGGCATCCCGTGTGGCCTGCAACATAAACCATTTATCCATCACTAATGGCGTGTCACGCCAGCGCTGCTCAAATTCCGCCATTAAAGTTGAGCGACAAGCTAACTCGCCCACATTGGCAGCCATCAGCGCACCAAGGCTATCGGTCATATTGGTTGATTGGCTAAATTGATTGCTCACCAAGTCCTCCGCCAGTTCGGATACTCGGCTCAGCCAAATTAAACACTGTCCCTTGAGGGCGCGAGCCTTGGGATCATCCACCGTCACTAGGCTACGATACACAGCAAGCAGCTCATCTTCACAAGCTGCGGCCAGTTCACTTAACACAAACTCGCGCGCGAGCCTTAAGGCATCTAAATCAACTGTATCGACTTGTTCAACTAAAGCCGATGATGAAGGGATAGCCAGTATTTCTGCCACTAAAGCAGGGTCAAGCTTTGGATCAAGTAATGCCCCTTTAAAGCTGTCACGCACTCTTTCATCGAGTGTCATGGCTTGCTTGGCGTGAAGATGTGCCACATTTTGCCAAATCGCTTGGCTGATCAGCACCACTGAGGCTTCCCAACGGGCAACTTCACTGCTGGCAAACCGCATTAAATGGACCTGTTGGTCAATAGTAAAGTCATAGTGCAGTTTGACTGGCGCTGAAAAGTCCTGCAACAAAGACACGATGGGTTTGTGGCTAAGGCCATCAAAATTAAACTGTTGTTGTTGCTCGGTAAAATCAAGCACTGTATTGACTAACGACTTGCCGCTGGCATCTAACAGCTCAATGCTAAAGGGAATATGCAATGGGGCGTTGCTCGCTGCCACGGCTTGAGTTAACTGCAATTGATAACGGCCCGTGGCGGGATCGAAGCTATCGCTGGCCGTCACCTGGGGGGTACCCGCTTGGCTATACCAAAGGCGGAACTGGCGCAAATCAATGCCGCTGGCATCTTCCATGGCCGCCACAAAATCATCACAGGTCACCGCTTGACCATCGTGCCGCTCAAAATAGCACTTCATCCCCGCTTGGAACTTTGCCTCCCCCAGCAAAGTGTGTAGCATGCGGATCACTTCAGCCCCTTTGTTATACACTGTAACAGTGTAAAAATTATTCATCTCAATCACAGATTCAGGGCGAATAGGATGAGACATAGGACCTGAGTCTTCTGCAAACTGCTGATTTTTTATTACTTTAATCGCATGAATTCGATTCACGGCACGCGAACCTAAATCCGAGCTAAATTCTTGATCTCGGAAAACCGTCAAACCTTCTTTTAAACTGAGCTGGAACCAATCACGGCAAGTCACACGGTTCCCCGTCCAGTTATGGAAATACTCATGCCCCACCACCGATTCAATACCGTGATAGTCCTCATCGGTTGCACTCTGAGTATCAGCGAGGACGTATTTGGTATTAAAGACATTTAAGCCTTTGTTTTCCATTGCCCCCATATTGAAGAAATCCACGGCAACTATCATATAAATATCTAAATCGTACTCAAGATCAAAGCGTGACTCATCCCAAGCCATCGACTTTTTCAAGGACGCCATTGCATGGTGTGCTTTATGTAAATTGCCTTTATCAACAAATACCTGCAACTTAACACGCCGTTGGCTGCGGGTAATAAAATGATCTTCTAACAGATCAAAATCCCCCGCGACTAGAGCGAACAAATAGGAGGGTTTCGGAAACGGATCTTGCCAACAAGCATAATGGCGGCCATCGGCTAAGGGGCCTTGTTCAATCAGATTGCCGTTACTCAATAAATAGGGGAATGCCGCCCTGTCGGCCTCGATACGCACAGTGTATTTTGCCAGCACATCGGGGCGATCGATAAAGTAAGTGATCCGCCGAAACCCCTCTGCCTCACATTGAGTACAGTAAGCCCCATCAGACATATATAAGCCTTCCAGGCTGGACTTGGCTTTAGGATCCAGCACAGTGACAACCGTAAGCTCAAATTCATCTAAAACGGTTTCAAGCTGTAACTGGCCTTGTTTAAGCTCATAGGCGACAGGCGCACCATTAAGGCTTAGGGATTGCAGCACTAAGTCTTCACCATCCAGGATCAATGGCAAGGTATGAGCTCCGCAGCGCTGAACGCGACTGGTCGCGGTGACGCGCGTGGCGTTATCTGCTAACTCAAACACTAAATCAATGCTGGCTATCGTAAAAGCAGGTGCTTGATAATCTTTTAAATATTTTGCTTGAGCTTGTGTCATTGTTTACCCCTTCAACCTGTTCTTTATAAGAAAAAACGCGCCATGAGCGCGTTTTATTCACATTTAACCGACTGCTAAACCCGCTTATTGCACGCGAGTGCTGCGCAAGTTGTTCTTGGCATCGACCATATCTAAGGTGATATAGGCGGTTTCATCTAAAAAAGCATCCGGCGTTTGGGCATCATCTTCAATCTCTTCCATGGATTTGACGGGTTTAAGCCCTTGGGCGATCCGGCGCTCATTGGTCCTATCGAGCACTTTTTTCTCGTCCTCTTCGCGCTGGGCGATGCGTTCACCTTCGACTAATGAGACGGTTTTTTCTTTATGATGCTTTTTAAATTCTGCAATATCTTGATTGATATAATTAAATTCAACATTGTCTTTAATGCGGGCCTGATGACGTTTTTCTAAATTCGCCACTAACTCCGGCGTCACCTCATTAAGGCTTGCGTACTGAGCGACGGGCACTTTATCCCAAGGCAAAGCGTTCTTTTCCTCAGATTCACCATATTCACCGGGATCTAACGCACTTGGGAACGCAATATTAGGTGTCACACCTTTAAGTTGGGTGCTACCGCCGTTAATACGGTAAAACTTTTGAATGGTGTACTGCACATGGCCGATAGGCTTTTCATACATATCATAGATGCGACCAAGACTCTTATGCTGCTGTACCGTGCCTTTACCAAAACTGGATTCGCCGACGATTAAAGCGCGGTCATAATCTTGTAATGCCGCAGCAAAGATCTCCGAAGCAGAAGCACTGTAGCGATCTACCATCACCGTCAGCGGACCTGAATAAGTCGTTTTACCATCATTATCGCGATGAGCAGAGACGCGGCCATCGGCATCGCGGATCTGCACCACAGGTCCCATATCAATAAATAGACCCGTTAACAAGACTGCTTCAGTGAGCGCGCCGCCGCCATTGCCACGCAAATCGATCACCACGCCTTCCACTTTTGCCTCGTTGAGTTTAACGAGTTCTTTTTCTACATCCTGGGACAAGTTCATGTAAAATCCGGGAATTTGAATAACCCCGACCTTACGATTAGCATATTCGCCCGCTTTAGGTTCAATAATCTTGGAAGTGGCGGCACGATCCTCTAAGCGAATTTTGTCACGGACTAAGGTCACGTTGAAGGTTTTGGCATTAGAGCCGCCCTTCTTCGGTAGAATTTGCAACACGACCTTACTGCCTTTTGGCCCTTTGATGAGCTCAACAACATCATCTAAACGCCAGCCGATCACATCAACGATTTCAGCGCCATCTTGGCCTACGCCGACGATTTTATCTTCTGGTGAGAGTTTTTCGCTGCCTGCCGCAGGGCCACCGGCAATTAAACTTTTGATGACAGTATAATCATCTTCGAGCTGCAACTGCGCGCCAATCCCCTCGAGGCTTAAGTTCATTTCCATTTGGAAACGTTCAGCATTGCGTGGTGATAGGTAACTCGTATGCGGCTCAATGCTTCGCGAAAATGCATTCATCACACCTTGAAACACATCTTCACTGTTAGTTTGCGTCAGGCGTTTAATCGCGTTGTTATAACGCTTTTGTAAAATATCAACAATCTCAGGCCATTGCTTGCCTGTGAGTTTGAGGTTTAATGCATCGTATTTGACCCGTTGGCGCCACAATTCATTGATTTGGGCCTGATCCTTTGGCCAAGCAGCCTCTTCACGGTCATATTCGTAAACATCCCCCGCTTGGCTAAAATCCATTTCTTTATCAAGCAAGGTCAAGGCGTAAACAAAGCCTTCATAACGACGTTGCTGCACTACGTCAAACATCTTGTAGGCAGGGCTGAGCTCCCCTGAAATCAACATATTATCGAATTGATTAATATAGGGCTTAAAGCTGTCGATATCAGCCTGAGTCAACACATTACGGCGATAATCGAGCTGCTGTAGGTAACGCTCAAAAATTTGCGCTGAAAACGCATCATCTAGACTAAAACGATGATAATGGGAACGCGTGAACAAATCGGTCACGCGCTTGCTCGCCACTTTATGTTGCGCTTCCTGCTGGAGAGTGGGTAACTCGCTGATTTGAATCGTAGGTGGAACGGCCCAAGCCGAAAATCCGACAAAAACCGTGGCGATCGAGGTAGCCAAAGTGAGTTTTCGCATCAACAAGTTACTCCGTCTTAATAAATGATTACAGCAGGATATGCTCTGCTCTCACTTTAATGGTTAGGCCACTATCCAGCTGAACATGAATGTCCTCTTTGTTAATGTCAGTGATCACACCGGCTACGGGTGTTGCACCTAATTTAACATTCACGCGCTGTTTTTTAGCTAAATCAGCCAGTTGCGCTTGGACAAGATTCACCACAGGGGCGGCAGGTTTCGCGACAGGTTTGGCAGGACGCTCAGACTTAGCTCGTGAAGGAATGGCGACCTTCTTAGCCGCGCGCTTTGGCGCCGCTTTGGGTGCAGTCGGTGCTTTAGCGGCACGTTTTGCTTTCGCTTTTTCTTGGCTTTCTTTTAAGGTCGCTTGCGCATGCTCAATGTGCTCTTGCTCTAACTCACCACAAGGTTGGCCATCGAGATCCACACGTTGGGCACCGGCTTTTACGCATTTAAGATAACGCCAGCTGCTGGTATAGCGTCTTAAGGCAACTCGTAGTTGAGTTTTACTGACTTTAGAATCATCAGCCAACCTTTCAGCCAAATCTTGAAACAATCCGATTTTTAATGGCTTAGTTTCACCTTCAGCAATAAAGCACAAAGGAAATGTTTCATACAAATACGCCAAAATTGCATTGGTGTCGGTCAACTTATCTGTTGATTCCATCATTACTTCCACAGTCTAAAAGGGACATCGAATTCGAAACGATATAAATCAGCTTCTTACATGTCGTTTATCTTGGTTAAGCTCAATATTGAGCCAAGGTACAAATTAGCATTCTCGCCGCATTTACTAAAGTTAAAAAAATATAACTTAACCGTTTATTACGGCGCAACCCATCAAGTGGTGATGACATGAGTCAAATCCAGCTTAACGGTTATCGGCGCATATTATAAGGCGCACGCCACCGATTGCGACCATCAATTATGCGTTATTGTACGCAAATTAATCAAATAGGCAGTTTTCAAAGCTTTTTATTAATATTTCCAGCCCTTTTTGGTCTTCTTCATCGAATCGATCGAACTTAGGACTGTCAATATCAAGCACGGCGACCACCTTGCCTTGGGCACGCACGGGGATCACTATTTCAGCATTACTGGCAGAATCGCAAGCAATATGTCCATCAAATTGATGCACATCGGCTACCCGTTGGGTTTGATTAGTCACGGCGGCGGTGCCGCAGACGCCCTTGCCTAGTGGAATGCGACTACAGGCTACTTTGCCTTGGAACGGCCCGAGTACCAGCTCATCTTTACGCAAGAGATAAAAGCCCACCCAATTTAACTCGGTTAACTGCTCATTCAGTAAGGCGGTAAAATTTGCCATGGCAGCAATCAGGTCATCTTCGCCTTCGAGTAAGGCCAACACTTGACGATTAAGCGACTCGTAATCTTGCGGTTTCATTACATTTCCTAACAATGTTATTCAACAACATCCGCTTTTTTAGGCGTTTTTTTCGTTGCTGTTTGAGTGGTTGCGGTATTGGTTGCAGTACTATTAACCGGAACCACACCTTTAAGCAAGTTGGTCAATTCATCTTTATTGTTAGCAAAATAGAATGCAAGCTGCTCGCTCAGCTGTTCATCAATATCTAACGCTGCTTTTTGAATAAAAGGGATCAGGTTATCAGCGATATCGAGCATCTTATCGTAGGCATCAGCCTCCTTTTTCGATGTGAATGTCATCTTTTCAACCCCTTCTCTTACCACGACAAACTGTGTAATAACTGCCATGACTGCCCTCGCACTGTTTTTATATACAGTAAACAGAATGACATAGATTGAACTTGTTATGCAAGTGTTCTGATTAATCTGATATTATTCGTCAGTTTGCGGGTGTAACCTGTCTCTCAAGGTTACCCCTCATCGGCATGAACGACTGCAAGCGTTGGGTCACGAATCAATCTGTGCGACTGCGAGAGCAACTTAATATTTTTATATGCCTGAAAATAAAGTAGAAAACACGATAATACTGTGCCGTTCCTGCGATTTAGCAGTGCGTAAACGGGCGCTACCCAGTGGCGTCAGGGCGCTGTGTCCCCGTTGCAGTACGGCGCTTTATGATACGCCCTATTGTTCTATTAATGGCATGCTGGCGTTATGCATCAGTGCCTTGGTTTTTTACTTTCCGGCCAACTTTTTACCCTTATTAGAAATCCATTTTCTGGGAAGCATTCGTACCACCACAGTATTCCAAGGGGCTTTTGCGGTACTTGAACAAGGATATTGGGTCGTTGGTTTAGCCGTTTTAGCGGCAGCGGTGATAGGACCAGGGCTATTAATTTTATCGATTTTGGCGCAAATTTTAATTGTTAAATGGGGGCTGTCTGTCCCCTTCTGGCGTCACTGTTTACAGCAACTATTAAAGCAACAAGCTTGGCTTTCCCAGCTCACCATGCTGGAAATTTATGTGATCAGCTTTTTAGTCTCCTCTTTTCAACTCTCGGATTTTTCCGATATCCATTTTGGTATGGGCACCTTTTGCTTCACCATGTTATTTCTGGTGACGTTATTTTTACAGCGGGAATACGATATCGACCATATGTGGACCTTACTGGATGAGCATCATTAACATGAATCAACAAGGCAAGGATTTAGCGCTATGTTTATGCCGGGTGTGTAAGCAGGTCAATCGTAGCCAAGATAGCCATTGTCTGCGCTGTGAGTCGCCGCTATTAGTCCGGGATTATGCCAGTTTACAAAAAAGTTGGGCGTTACTTATCACCGCTGCGATCCTATTGATCCCAGCCAATCTTTATCCCATCACCGTCCTGACCAATCAAGGTAAAGTGCGCCACGATACGATTTTTTCAGGCATTATGCATTTAGTGCAATCGGATATGCTACCGATCGCCATTATTGTGTTTGTTGCCAGTATCTTAGTACCTTGGATTAAAATTATCGGCCTTGCCATTTACCTGTCAGCCATTAGCTTTCATCTGCCAATTTCCAAAAAAACATTGATGATTGGCTATCACATTATCGAGTGGATTGGCCGCTGGTCGATGCTCGATTTATTTGTTATATCGCTTACGGTTGCCCTCGTGAATATGGGGCAACTCCTTGATGCAAAACCCGCCCCTGCGGCGACCGCGTTTGCGTTAGTTATCCTACTCACGCAGCTGGCTGCCAAGGTTTTAGACACTCGTTTACTCTGGGATCGATTGGAACCTCAAGATGACTGAAATTGAATCGCCAAAAGTGGTTAAGAAAAAACTCTTTTCGCCTATTTGGTTGCTGCCCATTGTCGCATTGGCACTCGGCACCTGGTTAGGTGTAAAAAGTATTAAAGAATCGGGCGTGGAAATTCAAATCCACTTCCCGAGTGCATCTGGCATTGAAGTCGGCAAAACCTTAGTCAAATACCAAGGGTTAACTGTCGGTAAAGTCAAAGATATCGGCATTGATGACGATCTCACCGGGGTCAACGTTAAAGTGATGATGGACTATCGTGCTAAGCCCTTTTTAAACCATGAAACCTTATTTTGGTTAGTGACACCAAAGGCGACCATTACCGGGGTTGAAGGCCTAGACGCCCTATTTTCAGGGAATTACATCGCTATCCAACCCGGCAAAGGCAATCCTAAAACCTTGTTTGAAGCCGAGCGTCAACCGCCGCCAATGCAAGTCGGCACTGAAGGCGTGATGGTGGAACTGACGTCAGACAAACTGGGGTCGTTAGATGTCGGCTCGCCCATTTTCTTTCGCCAAATCCCTGTCGGCAGCATTGCCAGCTATCGCCTTGATGGCAATGCTAAGGTGATTATCAGCGCCTTTATCCAAGATCAGTACGCCCATTTAGTGAAGAAAACTTCACACTTTTGGAATGTCTCCGGGGTCAAAATCGATGCATCCCTTGCGGGCGTGAAAGTGAACTCTGAAAGCTTAGCGTCAATCCTCGCCGGCGGGGTCAGTTTTAGCTCCGATACTAACGCAGCGACCGCCGAGAACGGCGATAGTTTTGCGCTATTTGAATCTGAAACCAGTGCCCTTGGCGGTG
>NZ_JBOFMC010000117.1:0-29377 GCF_051658185.1 Shewanella sp.
GGTGTCGCGAGTGGCTAATGAAGGCGTTAGCGCCGTAAAGTCATCCGCGCTTGTAATACTTTTGTGATGTTGCCTGGGAGGCGATGAGGAGATGATGCAGGAAATATTAAAAAATATATATTCACATATATTGCATAAATAGATCGTTGTGATAGTCTAGCTTGCAGTTGAGATGAGTCACGCCCCGTGACCTGTAGAGTACATAGCATGATCCAAAGCATTAATTTAATACTGAATAACGTCACCCACCCAGAGGTATTGCCGCGACGATAGTGGTCGCTATGCGCTGCACTATGCGTTGCATATGGGGTGTATATGGCGCGTACGATATGCCCCCCATTCCTATGACATTTTGGCTCGGTTTATAAAAATATGAAAAATATCGCCATCATTGGTGCCAGTGGCTACACGGGCGCGCAACTTACCGCTTTACTCTATGCCGAACCTCAGCTGAACATCGAGGGGCTGTATGTTTCTGAAAATAGTCTCGATCAGGGGAAAGCTTTAGGGGATTTATACCCCGTCTATAGCCATATTGACTTGGCGTTGGCGCCACTCACGGCGGCGGCAAAGGCGCAAATCGTGGCTCAAGCTGACGCCGTGGTGTTAGCGACTGAGCATGGCGTGAGCCTGCATTTGGCGGCCTGGTTTTATCACCAAGGTTTAGCCGTATTTGATTTAAGTGGCGCATATCGCTTTAGTGATGTGGCGCAATACCCGAAATGGTATGGCTTTGAGCATGAATATCCCGAGGTGCTCGCCAAGGCGGTATACGGTCTTGCGGAATGGCATGCTAAAGATATCACCGCAACGAAGATGATTGCCGTGCCCGGGTGTTATCCAACGGCATCGCTTACCGCCTTAAAGCCATTAAAGCATTTATTAACAGGTGCTTATCCTGTGATAAATGCGGTGAGTGGTGTCACGGGTGCGGGACGTAAGGCGCAGTTACATACCAGTTTTTGTGAAGTGAGTTTAACGCCATACGGGGTGTTGGGCCATCGGCATCAACCTGAGATCGCCACTCAGCTGGGGCAAGAGGTGATCTTCACGCCGCATCTCGGCAATTTTAAACGTGGCATTTTAGCGACCATTACCGTACCGCTAACCCTGGGCACTACGACGGCCGATGTAGCCGCTGCGTATAGCGTGTATGACCAAGCGCCATTAGTAAGCGTCAAACACAATCAATTCCCGAAAATCGATGATGTGGTGTTAACGCCTAACTGTCATATTGGCTGGAAGCTTGATGAAGCGAGTGGTTACTTAGTGGTGGCTAGCGCCATCGATAACCTAATGAAAGGCGCAGCCAGCCAAGCGCTGCAATGCATAAAGATTCACTTTAATCTTTAACTGTTCATCCTTATGAAGAGAGTCGTCAAGATGTCTAGCAACAACTCGGTAAACAGCTCGATCTTAGTGCTCAAAGTGGGCGGAGCATTGCTGCAATGTGAAATGGGTATGGCGCGGTTAATGGAAGCGGCTGCGGCGATGTTGGCTTCTGGGTTACAAGTGGTCATGGTACATGGTGGTGGCTGTTTGGTGGATGAGCAGTTAGCCGCTAATGGCATGCAAACCGTTAAGTTAGATGGGCTGCGGGTGACGCCGCCGGAACAAATGCCGATCATTGCCGGCGCGCTTGCGGGGACATCGAACAAAATTCTGCAAGGCGCGGCTACCAAGGCGGGCATTGTCAGTGTGGGCATGAGCCTTGCCGATGGCAATTGCGTGTCTGCCAAGCTGAAAGATGCGCGTTTAGGGAGCGTGGGCGATGTGAGCCCCAAGGATGGCACTTACCTTAAGTTTATCCTTGAGCAGGGCTGGATGCCGATTTGCAGCTCGATTGCCATGATGGACGATGGTCAGTTGCTCAATGTCAATGCCGATCAGGCGGCGACGGCATTAGCCAAGCTAGTGGGAGGGAAGTTAGTGTTGCTATCGGATGTCTCTGGCGTACTCGATGGCAAAGGCCAGCTGATCCCCAGTCTTAATGGCAGGCAAATTGCTGAGCTGGTGACGCAAGGAGTGATTGATAAGGGCATGAAGGTCAAGGTGGAAGCCGCGCTCGAAGTCGCGCAGTGGATGGGGCAGGCGGTACAAGTTGCCTCGTGGCGTGATGCGAGCCAATTAACCGCATTAGCAAAAGGTGAAGCCGTAGGTACACAAATCCAACCTTAAATGGAGCAGGTTATGAAGCATTTACTCTCGATAAAAGACTTAACACAGCAGCAGTTACAGGATCTGCTCGCCCTCGCCAAGACGATAAAAGCCAATCCGGCAGAGTATTGTCATGCGCTAGCGGGTAAGAGCGTGGTGATGTTATTTGAAAAACCCTCCCTCAGAACCCGTGTGAGCTTTGATATCGGCATTCATAAACTGGGTGGCCACTGTTTATATTTAGATCAACAAAATGGTGAGCTAGGTAAGCGGGAATCGGTGGCCGACTTTGCCGCGAACCTCTCTTGCTGGGCCGATGCCATTGTGGCCAGAACCTATTCGCACACCACGATTGAGCAATTAGCTCAGCATGGCAGCGTGCCGGTGATCAATGCCCTTTCGGATCTGTATCATCCTTGCCAAGCCTTGGCTGACTTTTTGACGTTATCTGAGCAGTTTGAGGACGTGAGCAGGGTTAAATTGGCCTATGTTGGTGACGGCAACAACGTGACTCACTCGTTGATGTACTGCGCGGCTATTCTCGGTGCCAGCATGACAGTGATCTGCCCCGCGGGTCACTTTCCTGATGGTTACGTTGTGGCAGAAGTGCAAGCGCTGGCAAAACGCTATGGTGGTCAGTTGGTACTGACTGCGGATATTGACGCGATAGCAGGCCACGATGCTATCTATACCGATACTTGGATCTCCATGGGCGATCCGACCTCCCTTGCCGATATCAAAGCTAAATTTGCGCCCTATCAAGTTAACAAAGCGCTAATGGCCAAAGCAGGAGCTGAGTTCTTTATGCATTGTTTGCCAGCCCACCGTGGCGTAGAAGTGACCGATGAGGTGATGGACGGTACGGGCTCATTAATTTTACAACAGGCCGAAAATCGCATGCATGCGCAAAATGCGGTACTGGTCACCTTATTAAGTTAAATTAACCCTGTTTAGCAGCCAGATTTCCCTTAGCGGGGAACGAGTTATAGGAAGATAAGATGTCTATCGAGAACAAAAATACCGGCGTGAAAAAAGTGGTTTTAGCCTATTCTGGCGGCCTAGATACTTCGGCCATCATTCCTTGGTTAAAAGAAAACTATGATAACTGCGAGATCATCGCCTTTTGCGCTGATGTCGGTCAAGGCGAAGAAGAGCTGGTGGGCCTCACGGAAAAAGCGCTAGCTTCAGGCGCATCAGAATGCCATATCGTCGATTTAAAAGAAGAATTTGTGAAAGAGTATATCTACCCCACGATGGCGACTGGCGCGATTTACGAAGGAACCTATTTACTCGGCACCTCGATGGCGCGGCCGATCATTGCCAAAGCCCAGGTCGAAGTGGCCCGTAAAGTGGGCGCCGATGCTCTGTGTCATGGCTGTACTGGCAAGGGTAACGATCAAGTGCGTTTTGAAGGCTGTTTTGCCGCATTAGCACCTGATTTAAAAGTGATTGCTCCATGGCGTGAATGGACCATGCAGAGCCGTGAAGATCTGCTGGCGTATTTAGCTGAGCGCAATATTAAAACCTCGGCCTCGGCGACCAAAATCTACAGCCGTGATGCCAACGCGTTCCATATTTCCCATGAAGGTGGTGAGTTAGAAGATCCGTGGAACGAGCCCAGTAAAGGGGTGTGGACCCTGACGGCTGATCCGGAAGATGCTCCCAATAAGCCTGCATATGTCTCGCTCACAATCGAACATGGCCGCGTGACCAAAGTTAATGGCGAAGCGCTAACGCCCTATGCGGTGCTGATGACGTTAAACGCCATAGCAGCGCCACACGGTGTCGGGCGTATCGATATCACCGAAAACCGCTTAGTGGGCATGAAGTCCCGCGGTTGTTATGAGACCCCCGGCGGCACAGTGATGTTTGCTGCGCTGCGGGCGATTGAAGAATTAGTGCTCGATAAAACCAGCCGCAACTGGCGCGAGCAGATTGGCGCGCAAATGGCCCATTTAGTTTACGATGGTCGTTGGTTCACGCCACTGTGTAAATCGTTACTGGCGGCATCGGAGTCGTTGGCAGAAGCCGTGAATGGCGAAGTGGTCATTAAACTTTATAAAGGCCAAGCCACGGCGGTGAAGAAGCGTTCACCTAACAGTTTGTACTCGGAAGCTTTTGCGACCTTTGGTGAAGATCAGGTTTACGATCAAAAGCATGCTGAAGGCTTTATCCGCTTGTACTCTCTTGCGAGTCGCATCCGCGCCCTGAATGCCCATGAGGCGCAGCCCAAGTAAGTGCGCGTTAAATAGGGCGCTTAGCGCCCTTTTTTGTACCTCGATGTGACTCATGGTTGGCTTGAACGGTGAACTGTGAGCGGCAGTGCTGAAGTGGCGTGGCTGTTTTTTTGTGGTTAGCCAGAGTGGCTTACATCGGGTTTTGATGAGTTTTGATGCATTAGTTGATTTCAAATACGCAGTAAGGGGAAATAGCATGGCTTTATGGGGTGGAAGATTTCAGGGTGAAACCAGCGCGCTATTCAAATTATTCAATGATTCGCTCCCGGTGGATTACCGTTTGTTTGAGCAGGATGTGCTTGGCTCTATCGCCTGGGCTGATGCTATCGCCAGCGTGGGTATTATCAGTGCCAGTGAATGCACTGATCTAAAGGCGGCGTTAAATGAGCTGCTGGTGGACGTGCAGGGAGATCCTGCGATGATCCTTGCTTCGGGCGCCGAAGATATTCACAGCTTTGTGGAATCGGCGTTGATTGCCAAGGTGGGCAATCTGGGTAAAAAACTGCATACCGGTCGCAGCCGTAACGACCAAGTCGCCACCGATTTAAAATTGTGGTGTCAATCAGAGGGGCGCGCCTTACTTGAGCGTTTGCAATGCTTACACTCGGCGCTGCTGGCATTGGCGGAGCGCGAATTTGATGCCGTGATGCCGGGTTATACCCATTTACAGCGTGCCCAGCCGGTGACCTTTGGCCATTGGTGTTTAGCCTATGTTGAAATGATTGAGCGTGATATCAGTCGGTTAAATGATGCTTTACGTCGTGCCAATACTTGTCCACTGGGCTCAGGTGCTTTAGCGGGCACCGCCTATCCTATCGATAGGCATGCCTTAGCGGCCGCGCTTAATTTTGCTGCGCCAACGCTTAACAGTTTAGACAGCGTGTCCGACCGGGATCATGTGATTGAGTTGTGCTCCACGGCATCGATCAGCATGATGCACTTGAGCCGCATGGCAGAGGATTTAATTTTCTTCAATACAGGAGAAGCGCAGTTTATTTCCTTAAGTGATGCGGTAACCTCAGGGTCATCCTTGATGCCACAAAAGAAAAACCCCGATGCCCTAGAGCTGATCCGCGGTAAAACCGGCAGGGTGTATGGCAGTTTAGTTGGCATTCTTACGACCATGAAAGCGCTGCCGCTGGCTTACAACAAAGATATGCAGGAAGATAAAGAAGGCCTGTTTGATGTGGTTGATAGCTGGGCAATCTGTCTTGATATGGCGGTTTTAGTGTTGTCGGGTCTTAACATCAATCGCCCGAATGCGCTAGCTGCGGCGCAGCAAGGCTACGCGAATGCGACTGAACTTGCCGATTATCTGGTTGCCAAGGGGATGCCATTTCGTGAGGCGCACCATGTGGTTGGCGAAGTCGTGGTGGCAGCGATAGAGAAGCAAATTGCCTTAGAAGATTTCTCTCTTGAGGAATTGAGCGCTTTTGCTGCGATTATTGAGGAGGATGTTTATCCAAATCTTACCCTTGAAGCGTGTTTAGGCAAACGTGATGTGCTCGGCGGGACTGCGCTAAGGCAGATCCAGCAGGCCATCGCGGCCAAGAAGGCGCAGCGAAACGTGCGCTAAATTGAGAGTAATAAATCAAGGGGGGGTCAGTGCCGCCCTAACAACAACGCGACCTTAGGTCGCGTTGTTGTTTTATCGTCTGGAGTGCATTTGGCGTTTGGGTTGTACTTGTCGGGAACGGCCATTGCGCCCAGAGGGTAACCTCACGGCGAGATTCATTTAACCGTGAGCGCCCCCGCGACTATTGGAACAAATCATCGACCGGCGCATCGTTAAACAGGTTGTTGATATCCTGAGATTCGCTAATGTATTCCTTTGGTTCAGTGCCAGAGACAAAGTATTCAAAGGCGCTGGTATAGTCAGTTTTGCGGGTGAGCTTCCCTGAGGCTAAGTCAATCCGCACCGAGACGATACCTTCGGGCGGGATAGCCGTGGCTTCAGGCGTACCTTTTAGCACATTGTTCATAAACTCGTTCCAGCCCGGGCCCGCCGTTTTGGCGCCGGACTCGGTGCCGGTGATCTGATCCGGTTCACCGTTGGCATTCCAAGCGGTGCGGCCTAACTGCCGACCATGATCGTCAAAGCCGACCCAGAAGGTGCTGGTGAGCGTTGGGTTAAAGCCGCTGAACCAAGTATCGCGCGATTCGTTGGTTGTGCCAGTTTTACCTGCAATATCATGACGTTTGATTAATTTTGCCGCACGCCATGCCGTACCTTGCCAGCCTGTACCTTTACTCCAATCGCCGCCGCCCCAAATCACGCTTTTAAGGGATTCGGTAATTAAAAAGGCAACCTGCTCAGAAATAATCTGTGGAGCATAGCGACCGGTTTGTCCAAAACACTGGGCTGGGGACTGCGCGCCAACAGACGGAATTTGCATGTTTGCTGGTGCGGTAGTGATGTCATTGGCGATACCGCCGGTCATCCCGCTTGATTTGCACGCTAAGGTAGGATTGGCTTGCTCGATGACATTGCCGTAGGCGTCTTCTATGCGTTCAATATAGAAAGGTTCGACCAAGAAACCGCCGTTCGCAAAGACGTTGAACGCGGCAGCAACCTGCAGTGGCGTGACCGAAGGTGAACCGAGGGCTAAGGATTCGTTATGTGGTAGGTCATTCGGATTAAAGCCAAATTTTACCAATTCGGCCACAGCGGCGTCTAAACCAATGTGGCGCATGGCTCTAACTGACATCACGTTGATTGATTGCGCGAGCCCTACGCGTAAGCGAGTCGGGCCGCCATAAATATCCGGAGAATTTTTGGGGCGCCATGCTGTGCCTTGGCTGATATCTGGCTTGTTGATTGGGGCGTTGTTGATCAACGTCGCCAAGGTAAAGCCTTTTTCCAATGCAGCGGCATAAATAAAAGGTTTGATGTTGGAGCCCAGTTGACGCTTAGCCTGCGTCACACGGTTATATTGGCTTTGGCTAAAGCTGTATCCGCCAACAAGGGATTTTATTGCCCCATTGCTAGGATCGAGTGACACAGTAGCGCTTTCAACTTCAGGCACTTGGGAGAGCTGTAAATATTGGCCATTATTGCGCACCCAAATGCGTTCACCGACATTAAGGATGTCTTTGGCGGACTTAGGTACCGAGCCTTGGCGTTTATCGTTAATAAATTTACGCGCCCATTTTAGGCCATCCCACTTGATGGTTTGGGTTTCCCCGTTGGCGGTCAGCACCGTAGCCTGCTGCGCTTCGATCGCGAGCACGGCGGCAGGCATTAATTCTTGCACAGGGACAATCTTGGCGAGTTCGGCTTGGATCTGCGTATTTTCGGGTTTTTCCCCTGTCCAAATTACTGCCGCAGGGCCGCGGTAACCGTGGCGTTCATCGTAGGCGTAAACATTATTACGCAAAGCTTTTTGCGCCAGCAGCTGCACATCTGACGAAATCGTGGTGTAGACGTTGTAGCCATTAGTGTAGGCTGCTTCCTCGCCGTATTTCTGCACCATATAGTCGCGCGCCATTTCTGAAATATAAGGTGCGTAAAGATCCAGTTCAGCGCCGTGGTATTTCGCGATTATCGGCTCCGCTAAAGCGGCTTGGTACTCGGCTTGATTGATGTAACCGACTTCGTGCATACGCATCAACACCACATTACGACGTGCGAGTGCGCGAGCAGGAGAGGTAATGGGGTTAAGGCTAGAAGGTGCCTTAGGTAATCCGGCAATCATGCCCATTTCAGATAAGCTCAGATCCTGCACATTTTTCCCAAAATAGACTTGGGCCGCAGCGCCAACGCCATAAGCTCTTTGGCCGAGGTAAATGCGGTTAACATAAAGTTCTAAAATCTCATCTTTAGTCAGTAACTGCTCAATATGATAGGAAATAAAAATTTCCTTAATCTTACGGATAATGGTTTTGTCGCGGGTCAGGAAGAAGTTACGCGCCACCTGCATAGTGATGGTACTCGCCCCTTGTTTTTTCTCGCCGGTCGTGAGCATTACCACCGCTGCCCGCACCACACCGACAGGATCGATACCTGAATGCTCGTAAAAACGGGCATCTTCTGTCGCTAAAAAGGCTTGCAATAAAGGCTTAGGAACTTCTTCTAGTTTCAATGGGATACGTCGTTTTTCGCCAAACTGAGAGATCAGTTTGCCATCGCTACTATAAATGCGCAGAGGCGTCTGCAATTGCACATTTTTTAAGGTTGAGACATCCGGCAGGTCCGGCAAAACATAAAAATATGCTGCAACAATGGCGCCGACGCCCAGAAGGGCTAGACTAAAGAGCGCTATAAGAATACGTTTTAACCACTTCACCTAATTCGATCCTAATGTTCTGTTAAGTGTCACAGTATATAAGGCGCGCACCAGTTGGTGAAGTAAAAACGTGACCGCGTTAAAATAGCGTTTGTAAAATGTTGAAACATCCGATACAAATACGAGTAACGGTTTGATTTTGTGCTAATCTCTAGATACTAATAATTAATAAAAAGTGACACCGGACTATGCTTTCAACCCTATGGAAGCGTCAGGCTCCGCAGATGGTGGGAATTGATATTGGCTCCCATGAAGTTAAGGCCATTTTGCTGAGTAAGACTGCTGATGGATACAAAATAGTAAGTCATGCAGCTGCACCCGTAAAAAAGGGAGCCGTTAGTGATCACGACATTCGTGACGCGGATGCGGTTGTCGATTGTTTGCGGCAAATAAAGCGGGCATTACCTAAATCCGTTAAATATGCTGCGGTGGCGGTATCGGGCTCAGCTGTGATGACGAAAGTCATCTATATGGATGCTTCGTTAAACGAAGAAGAAATGGAAGCCCAGATTGAAATTGAAGCGGATAATTTGATCCCCTATTCCCTTGATGAAGTCAGCATCGATTTTGAAACTTTAAACGTAAATAGTACCGATCCTTCAAAGGTGGATGTATTACTGAGCGCTTGTCGCACCGATAATATTGATGCCCGAGTTGATGCGCTTGATGAGATCGATCTTGAGACCAAAGTCGTCGATGTTGAAGGTTATGCGTTGGGACGTTCGGTTGAATTGGTCTTAGCGCAATTACCTGAAGGCGCTCGCAACAAGGCTGTCGCGATGGTTGATATTGGCGCGAATATGACGACTTTTTGCGTTGTGGAATCCGGCGAAACGACTTTTATTCGTGAACAAGCATTTGGTGGTGAGTTATTCACTCAGTCGATACTTTCCTTCTATGGTATGTCCTATGAACAAGCTGAAAAAGCTAAAATAGAAGGTGATTTACCCCGCAATTATATGTTTGAAGTACTCTCACCGTTCCAAACTCAATTATTGCAACAAATTAAACGTACCTTGCAGATTTACAGCACTTCTAGCGGCAAGGACAAAGTGGATTACTTGGTGTTATGTGGTGGAACCTCAAAGCTAGAAGGAATGGCTAATTTATTAACGAATGAATTAGGAACCCATACGATAATTGCTGACCCTTTCCAGGGGTGTTTACACGCAGACGAATCGATTAAACATATCCTGCAACCTAGTATCAGTAAGTATATGGTTGCTTGCGGCTTAGCCCTAAGGAGCTACGGTAAATGGCGAACATAAACCTGCTTCCTTGGCGAGAAGAGGCCAGAGAAAAACAAAAGCGTGATTACATTGGCATATTGGCCTTAGTCTTTTTAGTCTCGGCTATTTTAGTGTACGTGGTTCTTTCTGTATTAGAGATGATGACTGACGAACAGCGCGGACGTAATGCTTTTTTACAATCTGAAATTCAATTGCTTGAAACTCAGATTGCCGAGATAAAAAAAATAACCGAGCGTAAAAAAGATATTGAGCGGCGAACAGAAATTATTCTTAATTTACAGCAGTCAAGAAATTTACCTACCCATGTGTTAGATGAGTTAGTGCGTATTGTGCCGCCCGGGATCTACCTATCCAGTTTAGAGAAAAAAGGCAGCTTATTATTGATTGAAGGCCGGAGCGAATCGAACAACAACGTAGCCAACATGATGCGCAAGGTAAAAGCCTCGGAGTGGTTAACAGATCCCAATATGCAATCTATCGTGACGCAAAATGATGATCTAAGACAATTGCAACAGTTTAGTCTGAGGGTCACCATTAAAGGCGGTGCTACCGATGAGCCGATAAAAACGGCACAAGGAGCGAGTAAATGAAACTCGATCTCAGTCAGTTTAATGATATCGATTTTGAAAATATTGGCGGTTGGCCAAGCCAAGTAAAGATCTTTTTTGCCATATTATTAGCATTGTGTGTGTTTGGGGCTGGGTATGCATTGGTGATCGACGATGCGGTGAATATATATTCCGCTGAGCAAGAGAAAGAAGTGCAGCTCCGGGAAGACTTTAAAAATAAATACCAATTAGCCGCCAACCTTAAACTCTATCGTGAACAGTTAGCCGTCATGGAAGAACAGTTCGCCGAACTGCTAAAAATGTTGCCCTCTGAAAATGAAATGCCAGGACTGCTCGATGATTTAACTTTTGCTGCTACAGATGCCGGGCTTAGGATCAAGAGTTTGAATTGGGAGCCTGAAATACAGCGGGATTTTTACATTGAGTTTCCAATAAAGATGTCGGTCACTGGCGATTATCATCAAATTGGCAATATGGTCAGTGGCGTGGCCAAATTACCGCGGATTGTTAGCTTGCATGATTTCACCATTAAGCGTGACGATGCTGGCAATTTAGCCATGGATATTTTGGCTAAAACCTATCGTTTTAAAGAAGGCGCGGAGTTGCCTCAAGAAAATACCACTCAGAATAAGGGGAAGAAATCATGAAATTCTTACCTCTAGGGTGTGTAGTGCTTTGCTTAACGGGTTGTGTTGGTGACCGTAGCGATTTAGAGCTTTTTGTGACAACAACAAAAGCTGAGCATGTGGCGCGCATTCCTCCTTTAAAAGAGCCACCCAAGTTTGAGCATTTTGTGTATCAAGCAGAATTAATGCGTAGCCCCTTTGTGCCTCCTTCTCGGGAGTTAACCGAGGAAGTGATCGATACAAGTAAAAATTGCTTACAACCGGATTTAAAACGCCGTAAAGGGCGATTAGAAACCTATGCGCTAGATAACTTAAAAATGCGCGGCACCTTAAGTGAAGTTGGTACGACTTGGGCGCTGGTTGAGTCAATTGATGGCAGTGTTTATCGCATGGGTGTTGGTGAATATTTAGGTTTGTTTAATGGCCGTATAACAAAAGTGACTTCACAGCAAGTTGAAGTAGTAGAATTAATTCCAGACGGTTCTGGTTGTTGGTCTGAACGACTAAACAACTTGGCACTTTCTGGAGAATAATGAGCGAAGGATGAGGGAATAATGAAATCTTCTGCCGCAGTGAATATCCCACTAATATCTTCTGGCTTAATCAAGTCCGTGATTGGGATTGCATTGATATTTGGAGTTTTGCCATCAAGTTATGCGGCAAATCGCTTATTGGATGTTAAGTATCATGCATTGATTGATCAGCAATTAGAGGTTGAATTGGTTTTCGAGGAGGCCATTTCGCCCCCAACCATAGACACTAATGCCTCGCCAGCAGAACTGATATTAAGCTTCGATGATAGTATTTCAGGTTTATCGAAAGATCGATTGGCCATTAATCAGGTCGGGGTAAAAGAGCTGCGTACCGAGCAGGTTAATGATCGGCTTAAAGTCGCGTTAGGGCTATCTAAGGTGAAACCTTATCAAGGCGCGGTGGTGGGAAAGTCTTATCGTTTAACTATTAACGATAATGTGGCTAGCAGTCAAACGCAGGGAGGTAACCCCTTCGTTAATAGTGTGAAAAATATAGATTTTCGCCGCAACGCTAATGGCGGTGGTGAATTATTGGTCTACTTAAATAGTCGCTCGGTGGCTGCTAACGTAGAGCAAATCGGTGCTAAATTAGAGGTGAAATTATTTAATACCGATATCAATCATGATTTGCTTTATATCATGGATGTTCAGGATTTTTCGACCCCGGTAAAAAGTTTTGAAACTTTTAAAGAGGATTTGACGACGAGAATTTTAATCGACATTTCTGGCGATTATGACTTTAACTACAATCAAGAAGATAATCTCTTCAGATTGTCGATGAATAAGGTTGAGCGAGCTGCGACTACAAAAGAAGTTAAAAAATACAATGGCAAGACCTTATCTTTAAATTTCCAGAAGATTTCGGTGCGTACAGTGCTGCAGATTATCGCTGATTATAACAATTTCAACCTCGTTACCAGCGATAGTGTTGAAGGCGATATTACTTTGAGGCTCGATGATGTGCCCTGGGATCAGGCCTTAGATTTAATTTTGCAAACCAAAGGGCTCGATAAGCGAATCGAGGGCAATATTTTGATGGTCGCACCGAGCGAAGAGTTGGCGGTGCGTGAGAGTCAGCAGCTCAAAAATAAGCAAGAAGTGAAAGAGCTGGCGCCACTGTATTCTGAGTATCTGCAGATTAATTACGCGAAAGCGACGGATATCGCCGAACTATTAAAGGGCGCCGATTCGAGTTTGTTATCCCCACGCGGTTCCGTTGCTGTTGATGAGCGGACCAATACGGTATTGGTCAAAGATACTGCCGAGATGATTGAAAACATTCATCGTTTGGTGGCAGTGCTTGATATCCCGATCCGGCAAGTATTGATTGAATCCCGGATGGTGACGGTTAAGGATGATGTCTCAGAGGATCTCGGTATTCGTTGGGGCGTAACTGATCAGCAGGGCAATAAGGGGACGTCTGGTTCACTCGAAGGTGCTGGCGATATTGCCAATGGCACTATCCCGAGTTTGGATAATAGATTAAATGTGAACTTGCCAGCTGCCGTAACGAATCCGACGAGTATTGCGTTTCATGTGGCAAAATTGGCTGATGGCACCATTTTGGATTTAGAGTTGAGCGCGTTAGAGCAAGAAAACAAAGGTGAAATTATCGCTAGCCCGCGGATCACTACCTCTAATCAAAAAGCGGCCTATATCGAGCAGGGGGTTGAGATCCCTTATGTGCAGTCAACCTCCAGCGGGGCAACTTCAGTTGAGTTTAAAAAAGCCGTGCTCTCTCTTCGAGTGACCCCGCAAATTACCCCCGATAACCGAGTGATTTTAGATTTGGAAATCACTCAGGATTCTCAGGGTAAAACCGTAGATACGCCAACAGGCCCTGCAGTGGCGATTGATACCCAGCGTATTGGCACCCAAGTGTTAGTGGATAACGGGGAGACGATTGTCCTCGGGGGGATTTATCAGCAAAACTTGATTAGCCGAGTAAGCAAAGTGCCTGTTTTGGGCGACATTCCTTTGGTTGGCTTCTTGTTTAGAAACACGACAGATAAAAACGAGCGTCAGGAGCTATTAATTTTTGTGACGCCAAAAATTGTCGGCGAACAGCTCTAATCCTATGTTATCGTTTAACTAAAGCCAGCAAGCATGCTGGCTTTAGTTTTTATCCAATACAATTCTTAGTATAAATAGCGCACATCACTTGCCAGAGTAGACCCTAAACTGAGATAATCCACGGTCAAGTCTCATACAGAGCAAGGTAACATATAGGTCGGCTTGATCATGAGTCGATATAGGCATACTTTTCAATAAGATTCAGACGTACAAGAAATGGCTGAAAAACGTAATATTTTTCTGGTAGGCCCTATGGGCGCAGGTAAAAGCACAATTGGTCGCCATCTGGCGCAAATGCTGCATTTAGAATTCCACGATTCAGATCAAGAGATTGAACAACGCACAGGCGCTGATATTGCTTGGGTGTTTGACGTCGAAGGTGAGGAGGGTTTCCGTCGTCGTGAAGCTCAGGTTATTGCTGATTTGTCTGAAAAACAGGGTATCGTCCTTGCCACCGGTGGTGGTTCAGTACAAAGCAAAGATATCCGTAATTACCTATCTGCACGTGGGATTGTAGTGTATCTGGAAACCACTATCGACAAACAGGTCGCTCGAACCCAAAGAGACAAGCGACGCCCATTATTGCAAGTGGATGATCCGCGAGAAGTGTTGGAGAGTCTTGCAGAGATCCGCAACCCGTTGTATGAAGAGATTGCCGATGTGATCGTTAAAACCGACGATCAAAGTGCAAAAATCGTTGCAAATCAAATCATTGAGCAGTTAGGTTTCTAGGCAGAACAATGAAGCAAATTCAGGTTGATTTAGGTGAGCGCAGTTATCCCATTTATATTGGCCAGAATTTGATGAGTGATGGCGAGACCTTGTCTCGCTATCTGCTTAAGAAACGTATTCTTATCGTCACCAATGAAACTGTCGCGCCTTTGTACCTGCAGCGGGTGCAAGAGACGATGGCTTCGTTTGGTGAAGTCGAAAGCGCTATTCTTCCGGATGGCGAGCAATTCAAAGATTTAACCCATCTAGACCGTATTTTTACGGCATTACTCCTGCGAAACTATGGTCGCGACTGTGTGCTGGTGGCCTTGGGCGGAGGGGTGATTGGTGATATGACCGGCTTTGCGGCGGCATGTTATCAACGAGGGGTCGATTTTATTCAAATCCCGACAACCTTATTATCCCAAGTGGACTCTTCTGTCGGCGGCAAAACTGCAGTGAATCACCCCTTGGGTAAAAACATGATCGGGGCTTTTTATCAGCCGCAGGTCGTGTTGATTGATACCTTGTGTTTACACACCCTGCCAGCGCGCGAGTTTGCGGCGGGGATGGCGGAAGTGATTAAGTACGGGGTGATGTGGGATGGCCACTTTTTTGAATGGCTCGAGGCGAACGTAGCGGCGCTTAAGGCATTAGATAGCCAAGCGCTCATTTATGCGATTTCCCGTTGCTGTGAGATTAAAGCCGATGTGGTTAGCCAAGATGAAACTGAGCAGGGTGTGCGGGCGTTGTTAAATCTTGGGCATACCTTCGGTCATGCTATTGAGGCCGAAATGGGTTATGGCAACTGGCTCCACGGCGAGGCAGTGGCGGCTGGCACAGTCCTTGCTGCGCAAACCGCCAAGGCTTTGGGTCTTATCGATGAGTCAATGGTTTGTCGTATCATTCAATTACTACAAGCATTTGATCTGCCAGTAACTGCCCCAAGCTCCATGGATTTTGACAGTTTCATTCAACATATGCGCCGCGATAAAAAAGTGTTAGGTGGTCAGATTCGACTCGTGCTCCCGACCGCAATTGGTCAAGCGGAGGTCTTTAGTCAAGTTCCTGAATCTACCCTTGAACAGGTTATCCGCTGCACATAAGCCAAGTGTGGTGACTGAGTGACGTTTCAGGGTTTGCTCTTACTTCCTTCGCAGGAAGCGCTCATACAACGATTGCATCATGTTGCCAGCTATAGCGATCAGCTGCTGGTGCTTTCTGGTGCCCAGGGTTCGGGTAAAACGACCCTAGTTACCGCCCTCGCGACCGATTTTGAAGAATCGAATGTGGCCTTGGTGATCTGCCCGATGCATGCCGATGATGCTGAAATTCGTCGAAAAATCTTAGTGCAATTAATGTCATCGCCGATTTTTGATGACGAAGAGCCTCTGGCTGAAACCTTACTGCGGGTGGCCGCTACCCAAACTAAGCCACTCCATATCATTATTGACGATGCCCATTTGCTGTCTAAAACCCTGTGGGCGGAGTGCATTATCCTCAATCAAATCCAATGCGCAGGGAAAAACATTGCGCTCACCTTAACGGTGCCGCCGGCCTTTTTGGCGGATTTATTGCCCCAATTGCCTGAAGCCTTAAGGCGACAAGTGCTACCGATTGCGGTTGAGCCGTTAACTCTGGTGGAGCGCGAGGCGTTGTATCAAACCTTGCTGCGCACGAGTGAACAACATCCTTTTACCCCGCGGGAAATTGTTCGTGGCCAACTTGAAAAGCAAATGGGCACGCCGCAAGAGGTAGTGAGTTTGTTGGCGCTGGCGCTGCATGATCAACCTGAGCAGGTCACTTGGTGGCGAAAGCATAGGGTTGGTATTATTGCGGTGGTGAGCGTGCTGTTTGCGCTGTTACTTGGGATTGTGTTGCACCGGCCACGCGCGCCAGAGCTCTCAGAGCCCGTGACTTATCCTGCTGTGGATTCGAAAGTCTTTTTAGCTTATGGACACAGGGCGCTTGCGGAGTATTTTGAGTGGCGTGCAGCGCTGCTACGGCAATCGCAAGTTGCACCAGTATCGGCAGATCCGTTGGCGGCGTTTCACGGCGAGCCAGTGCAAAGTGCTGAGCCTTCGGTCGTCACGGCCCTGAGCACGCAGGACGCTGAGGCTGCAATGGCGGGGGCAGCTGGTGCTGGAAAGGAGGCAGCCGCGCAGGTCGATGTGACAACAAGCGCTGAGATTAGCGATGTCGCCGTCGCTGCAGACAAGGTTGCGCCCGAGCCCAACCAAACAACTCCGGCTAGTCAATCTCAAGAGAAGGCTACAGGGCTAAAGCCGGCAACGGGCTACACAGTGCAAATAGCCAGCGTTTCTCAGCGGCGCACCTTGGACTCGTTGTTACAGTCGCTCACTGGGGTTGAGAATGTGCGCCTTGCTAAGCACAAACGCTATTGGGTGGTGCTGGTTGGCCAGTATGACACTGCCAGTGGCGCTCAAAAAGCCGCCGCACAATTGGTTAAAGACTATCGAATCGACAAGCCGTGGGTACGCAAATGGAGCGAATTAGGCGGATATCAGTTACAAGAAGCGCTTCCACATCGTGAAATTTCAGAATAAACAGAGTACAATCATGGCCTTTATTTTTGTCGGCATTCATCAAGTTAAATGATCAAAAAACATAGAGCCTTCCTTAAATGGGCTGGCGGTAAATTTAAATTGGTGGATGATTTAGCGCGTGCTTTACCCGCTGGGGATCGTTTAGTCGAGCCCTTTGTTGGCGCAGGTTCGGTGTTTTTAAATACTGACTATCAGCAGTATTTATTGTGCGATATCAACGCTGACTTGATTGCGCTATACACTATCGTCAAAGAAAGACCTGCCGAGTATATTGCCGCCGCCAAGCAATTATTTGTCGATGAGATGAATCAAAAAGAGGCCTATTACCGGGTACGCACTGACTTTAATAAATGCCGAGACCCCTTCCAGCGCTCAGTGTATTTCTTGTATTTAAATCGTCACGGGTTTAATGGTTTATGTCGTTATAATCGTAAAGGCGGTTTTAACGTGCCTTTTGGGTCATACAAAAAACCTTACTTTCCTGAGAAGGAAATTTGGGCCTTTTCTGAAAAGGCGCAACGTGCTGAATTTAAATGCATTGGCTATGAAAAGGCTTTTGAACAATTGCAAGCGGGTGATGTGGTTTATTGCGATCCTCCCTATGCGCCGTTATCCATCACCGCAAGTTTTACCACCTATGTGGGGGCAGGCTTTAGCTTAGACGATCAAGCACTGCTGGCGCGTCATTCACGCCATACTGCCCTTGAGCGCGGCATTCCTGTGCTGATCAGCAATCATGACATACCGCTCACGCGCGAGTTGTATCGGGGCGCGCACCTGACCAAAATCCAAGTCCAGCGGAATATCAGCCAGAACGGCAGTGGTCGCCATAAAGTCGATGAGCTGATGGCGCTGTATGACGAACATTATGATTTACATGATGAACAGACTAGTTAAGCACTTGGCTGACAATCCACATCAAACTCAGCACTAATAGCGCAGCGAATAGAATGCCCATGATAATGTAGGGCAGCGGCGAGCGGTTGCGGAAATCTCGTTGCCGTTGGTTATCGGATTGCACCCCAAAAAAGGCGGCGAGAGTGCTGCAAAAGATCTGCCACAGGCGGCTTAGCATCAGTAGCTAAGTTGCGAGTTGGCCGGTTTCATATCCTCAATTGGCTTATCTTGATGTCCATGGAGCAGTTCGAGCAGATCGACAAAGTGGAACTGACCTGAGCGATTCTTGCCCGCAAGCCAAGAGCCCCAACTTAAGGATTGAGTTTGGTCGGCGCAGCGATTATTAGGATGGCTAGAGGGGAGGGAGGGATTGTAGCGCGTTTCATTACACGTGCAGGCAGAGGTCTCTGAGCTTGAGCTTAACTTTTCTACCCCCAAGGCAAGGCCGCCGACGACGATAGCCGTAAAAGCCAGCATTATCGTAGACTTAAATGTCACAGCACCTAGCAGGTGAGAAATCTGAGTTAACCGCCCCTTCATCGCCCTTTCCTTCAAATAACCCCTTACCGCGCCCGAAGTATAACAAACTCGCTCAGTTTGCAAACAATTTTCTATCAACAATCTCCCCAGTTAGCGACAAATTTAACGCGGTAAAGGGTTGTAGTCGCAGATGTTGTCTCTATTGGCGCTAACCATGCGGCATCATTCACATTTTACTGAAGTAGAATCGCGATAAATGTGGTGTTAGCTATAGAGGCGTGGCGGCGCTAAGGGTAAAATAAGGCACTTTTTATCCATTGCAGCGAGTGTGTTATGCGTCCATTCTTAATTGCTCCATCGATTTTATCCGCCGATTTTGCCCGTCTAGGAGACGATGTTAACGCCGTATTGGCCGCTGGTGCCGACGTGGTGCACTTTGATGTGATGGATAATCACTATGTCCCGAATCTCACCATTGGCCCTATGGTGTGTAAGGCGCTGCGCGATTACGGTATTACCGCTGATATCGATGTGCACTTAATGGTGAAACCGGTCGATCGGATTGTCCCCGATTTTGCTAAAGCTGGAGCTTCGATTATTACCTTCCACCCGGAGGCGTCAGAGCATATCGACCGCACGCTACAGCTTATTAAAGAATGTGGTTGTAAGGCTGGCCTCGTGTTGAATCCTGCCACGCCCCTGCATTATCTTGACCATGTGATGGATAAGCTCGATGTGATTTTATTGATGTCAGTGAATCCCGGTTTTGGTGGGCAATCATTTATCCCATCAACCTTAGATAAACTGCGCCAAGTACGGGCACGCATTGATGCCAGTGGCTTTGATATTCGCCTTGAAGTCGATGGCGGCGTGAAAGTGGATAATATCGCCCAAATTGCGGCTGCCGGGGCGGATATGTTTGTGGCGGGGTCGGCCATTTTTGGTCAGCCAGACTATAAAGCTGTGGTTGATGAAATGCGCGCTGAACTGGCGAAGGTGGAGGGATAAGTGATGTGGAATAAGATTAAAGCCATTGCATTTGATCTAGATGGTACGCTCATCGACAGCGTGCCGGATCTTGCGGTGGCGACCCAAGCGGCATTAGCCGAGCTCGGGTTAGCCAGTTGCACCGAAGCGCAAGTGCGCACTTGGGTCGGCAACGGGGCAGAGATGTTAATGCGCCGCGCCATGAGCCACGCCCTTGGTGAAGCGGTAGCGCAGGCCGCGCTCGATGCGGCTATGCCAGTCTTTATGCACCATTATCAAGAAAATCTGGAGAAGCACAGCGCGCTGTATCGTGACGTGCACTCCGTGTTGCAAACGTTGTTCGAGGCCGGTTTTAAGCTGGCGGTCGTGACCAATAAACCCTACCGTTTTACGCTGCCGTTACTTGAAGCGTTTAACATCAATGAGTTTTTCAGCCTCGTGCTTGGGGGCGACTCCTTGGCAAAAATGAAACCCGATCCCCTGCCGCTGCAGCATCTGCTAGCGCAATGGCAATTAGATACGACTGAGCTGTTGATGGTCGGAGACTCTAAAAATGACATTTTAGCGGCGAAAGCGGCCGGGATAGCCTCAATCGGCTTGACCTATGGCTACAACTACGGTGAAGATATCGGCCTGGCTGGCCCAGATGCCGTGTGCGAGCAATTTAGCGAGCTGCTTAACTGGATAACTCCAGCCCAGCGTTAATTGATTAGATCCTTTTTATTTATAGTATTTTTTGATAGCGGAGCAATAACCCAATGACCAAACCCATAGTACTCAGCGGTGCACAGCCGTCCGGCGAATTAACCATAGGTAACTACATGGGTGCATTGCGTCAATGGGTTGCGATGCAAGACAGCCACGATTGCCTGTATTGCGTGGTGGATTTACACGCCATTACCGTGCGCCAAGATCCTAAAGCACTGCGTGAGGCTTGTTTAGATACCCTCGCCCTGTATTTGGCCTGTGGCGTGGATCCTAAAAAGAGCACCGTATTTATTCAATCCCAAGTGCCACAGCACACTCAGCTGGGCTGGGCATTAAATTGTTACACCCAAATGGGTGAGCTAAGTCGGATGACGCAGTTCAAGGATAAATCGCAAAAGCACGCCAACAATATTAACGTTGGCCTGTTTGGTTATCCGGTGCTGATGGCGGCAGATATTTTATTGTATCAAGCTAATGCCATTCCCGTAGGGCAAGACCAGAAGCAACATCTTGAATTAACTCGTGATATTGCTACGCGGTTTAACAATGCCTACGGTGAGACCTTTACCATCCCTGAGCCTTTTATCCCCGAGCACGGCGCTAAGGTGATGTCGCTGCAGGATCCGCTGAAGAAGATGTCTAAGTCGGACGATAACCGTAATAACGTGATTGGTCTGCTGGAAGATCCTAAATCGGTGCTGAAAAAGCTGAAAAAAGCCATGACAGATAGCGATGAGCCGCCAGTCGTGCGCTTTGATATGGAAAATAAGCCAGGCGTCTCTAATCTGCTGAGCTTAATGTCAGGTGTGACGGGCCAAAGTATTGCCAGTTTAGAAGCCGAGTTTGAAGGCAAAATGTATGGTCACTTAAAAGTGGCTGCGGGCGAAGCAGTGGTGGGGATGTTAGAGCCGCTGCAGGCGCGTTACCGCGAATTGCGTGCCGATCATGCTTATCTTGAGCAAGTGATGAAAGCCGGCGCCCAAAATGCGCAGGCGCGCGCCGAAGTGACCTTAAAAGATGTCTATGAAAAGATTGGTCTGCTGGTTTAACATCACGGACGTCATTTGACCATTTGATAAAGCCGACGCCTGCGTCGGCTTTTTTATAAGGCAAGTTTTGTGCTTAAATCAGCTTAACTATCGCATCTCCTTTTGCCGCCGTCTATTTGGCTTAGCCGTCTAGCTTTGCCTTCTCGTGTCACTATCCCGCTATGCCTGTGATTTAAGCCAAGCAGCAAAGGCGGCAATAGCGGGTTCTGATAGACGGCGCTGTTTACATAAAAAACAAAACTCAAAGCCGGTATGCACATCGGGCAAATTAACCGCCACTAAGCGGCCGGTGGTGATATCGCCAGCCACCATAAAATCCGGTGCAAGCGCAATGCCTTGGCCAGCTATTGCCGCTTCAATCGCCATCACAATATGGCTAAAGATATGCTGCTGTTCATTGTTTAAGCGGATTTGGTGCGCCGAGGACCATTTGTGCCAATCCAACCCCAAAGGTCCTTCATCCACGATAAGTAAGGCTTGCTGCTGAAAATTGGCTAAATTGATTTCACGCCATTTGGGATAAAGGCTGGGGCTGCATACCGGGATTAAGCGTTCCTTATGCAATAATTGTTGCCAGTAGCCGCGTTGATTGAGTTTACTGGCGATAAAAATATCGGCCGTGCTGGTGCGTAAATCAGGATCTTGCGTGAGCATTTCGAGACGGATCTTAACGCTAGGATATTGGCGCCGAAAATCCGCCAGCCGCGGCACTAACCATTTCACCGCAAAAGAACTGTAGACCGCGAGACACAATTGCTGGTTCGGGGTGTTACCAATCTTAAGGTTAAGATCGCTTAATTCATTGAAAATACGCTCTAATTCAATAAATAACTCCTGCCCCTTGGCCGTGAGTTGTAGCTTGCGCCCGCGGCGATCAAACAAGGGCTCACCAAAGTAATCCTCTAGCACTCGAACTTGGTGGGATACGGCGCTTTGGGTAATGCAAAGTTCATCGGCTGCCCTTGAAAAATGCGCCTGTCTGGCAGCCGCCTCAAAGACCTGTAATGCGCGTAATGGCGGAAGTTTTCTCATGATTTTCAATGCATAATTTTTTTAGTATGAATTTAATTCATTTAGCATGAGAAAGCATCATTTTAGCTTAAGTTTTGCCTGCACTATCATGCAGCACACTTTTGTTTTTGGATGTTGAGCAATGCAGCGCCCTGTGATTATCGGCCTTATGTTATTGATTGTAGGCAACCTATTTAGTGCATTTTACGATGTGTCGATCAAATGGTTGCCAGCCGATGCCAATGCCGCGAGTTTTTTACTCGTCAGGCAAATCAGCTCGGTGTTTATGTTGTTACCCGTGTGGTTATATGCACAGCGCCCAATGACCACGCATATATCGGTTCACCTTTGGCGCGCCAACATCGGCTCGATAGGCGCGCTTTTTTTAATTATTGGGTTGATGGCATTGCCGCTCGCGACCGTCAGCTCGCTGTTTTACTCCGCTCCGTTGATGATTATCTTAATGGGCTATGTGTTCTTTAAGGAGCGAATTACCCCCGGACAGATTTGGTGCACCTTATTAGGATTTGTCGGTATTTTGATTATTTTACGGCCAAGCGAGATGAATTGGTTTGGGCTTGCGGTGCTGTTTTCGGCCTTTACCTTTGCAGTCAATCAGTTGACCCTGAAAAAGGTGCCGAATACTGAGCATCCGGTACTGACGTTGATGCTCTATAACCTGCTTGGGATCCCTGCCACAGTGCTGATGGTCTCCTTCCAAGGACTGCAGGGGCTGAGCTGGACGTTACTTGGTGTCGCCTTGCTGAGCAATGCGTTTTTACTCATTTATCATTGGTTTTGCGTGCTCGCTTATCGTAAGGCTCAGGCCAGCGATATCGCCATCGCAGAATATACTGGCTTGTTATTTATCGTATTTTTAGGTTGGCTGCTGTTTGATGAATGGTTGGATAGTTGGAGTTGGTTGGGGGCGGCGTTAATTGTCCTGCCATCACTGCTGCTCCCGTGGCTTGCCAGTCTGTTGGCTAAACCTCAAGCGCTACAGGTCGAAGATGTGCGTTGAGCAGATGGCGGCAGGGCTTACCTGTCTACGCATGCGCGCTAGTGCACAAGGGTTAACCTAAGGCTGTACGGATCCTAAAGGGACGTTTGCGGCGATTGGGGGAACTGCGAGCCACCGCGCTGGGCAGGGGCTCGCTGAGCATGGTAGCGTCGTAAAGCGGGTGACTTGCTGGTGGATCATGTCGCCACCTCAGTGGCGATTAATCATGTTATTCAACAAATTCAAATACTTTTACTACTTTACGGACGCCAGCCGTGTTGCGGGCGATGTCGACGGCTAAATCGGCTTGGGAGCGATGGATTAATCCCAGCAGAAAGACTTCGCCATTTTCGGTGATCACCTTAATCCGGGTCACATCCAGTTCTTTTTCATTGAGCATACGCCCTTTGACTTTGGTGGTAACCCAAGTGTCATTGCTGCGCGTGGTAAATGAGGTGGGGTTGCCAATACGAATTTGATTATGGATCTTGCCCCCCAGCTTAAGGTTTTGCACCACCTTGATGGCTTTATCCCTCAGCATCGAGTTAGGGGCTTGGCCTATCATCAGCACATTACCATTGACCGATACGCCGGTAATATTGGTTTGCTTTTTCAGATCGGCATGCTCAAGTAAGGCGGCGGTGATCTTAAAATCAGTATTGGTATCATCGAGTTGTGTTTTTACGGTTCGCTCATCATTGGCCATCATGGCGCCGCTGACTGCGCCCACCATCACGGCACCAGCGCAGCCTTGCAGCAGCAAGCAAACCATTAACAGTGGCGCGGCGTGTCTCATTGCTGTTCGTCCTGTGGGAAGAGGGTGCGGTCAATATTGTCACATAGGCAGTGGATCACCAGTAAATGCACTTCTTGAATACGAGCCGTGACATTGGAAGGCACGCGGATTTCCACATCGCCGACACTCAATAAGCCCGCCATTGCGCCACCGTCTTTGCCCGTGAGGGCAACAATCGTCATATCGCGGCTCAGCGCGGCTTCCATCGCTTTGATCACGTTGCCCGAGTTGCCGCTGGTTGAAATGGCTAACAGGATGTCACCAGGTTGCCCTAAGGCTAAGATTTGCTTTGAGAAAATCTGATCGTAGCTGTAGTCGTTGGCAATGGCCGTGATGGTTGATGTGTCGGTCGACAGGGCAATCGCGGGTAAGGGTGGGCGTTCAATCTCATAGCGATTGAGCAGTTCGGCCGAAAAATGCTGAGCATCACCGGCGCTACCACCATTACCACAGGCGAGGATTTTATTGCCACCTAAAAGGCATTGCACCATCATCTCCGCCGCTTTGGCGATGGACTCTGGCAGTGCTTCGGCTGCATCGATTTTAGTTTGGATTGATTCAGTAAAGCTGTCTTTAATGCGTTCTAACATGGATAAATCCTTTCAGGATAAAGTGTTGCTATCATGCCATAGTTCAACCGAGGAGTTGAGGCATGAGCGTGAAAAATAATGTAAATGCCGTCGTCACCCAATCGCGATTATGACGGCGGTTGCGGCCCCGGCTAAAAGGCCCCCGTTAGCCAATGGAGCTGGTCGTTATCAATGGCCACGAGGTCAAAGCGGCAGGGCGCATCGAGTCGATTAATTTGTAAATAATGGCTGGCCGCCTTACGAATTCGGGCGATCTGCGCTTGGCTTAGTGCCTGTAATGCGCCGCCAAATTGCGAAGCCGAGCGGTATTTGACCTCGACAAATACCCAGTAATGCTGATGGCGCATGACCAGATCGATTTCCCCAAAGGGATAGCGGACATTGCGCTCAACCAAGGTCAATCCTTGTTGCTCAAGGTAATGTTGGGCGCGCTGCTCCGCTGCTTGTCCGGCTGTCATAGCGCGCGAAAACTGCCTCTTTGGTAACGTCCCCAGCTCAATTGTCGATTGATCACGCCATCGGGATTGACCGATAGCGCGCCGCTGCGACCATTGAACTGGTATCCGGGGAATGAGCGCATTTGGGCTAATTTGCTAATTAACTCCATTGAATCATAACCCATGATAAATAGGCGTTTTTGGCTATTGTTCCAGCCGGGCCACAGGGTGTTTACCAGCAGGTTTTCTTCGCCATTTTGCATTAACCAAGGGGCATCGCTCATGGTTAAGTTATTTAAATCCTGCGCCGCTTGGCTTGACTCTTTATCAAGGCGGCTACGGCTGGAGGTGTATAGCGGCACTGGTTGGGTGAATACGCTAAAGTTGACATCGATAAACGCTTTGAGCAGGGTTAATTCCTGCGGCGTTGAAATCATATAAATCGCATCGATATCTTGGCGTGAGCGAAAATCCGCTTGAACGTTGTTGCCTAATAACTCTTTGATGCGTGCGATACGCGCCTGACTGTCACGCACGCCGAGCGCATCCTGCACTGTGGTGCGCATTTTATCGCCTGCTTCGTAGTAGTGCACTTCGATGGCGGTTTGGCTCTTTTTATTCCAAGCTTGAATAAAGCTCTCGGCCATGCGTTTGCCAATGGCGTCGTTGCTCGCAAGCAGCAGCGGCATAGTGACGCCATCTTGATACATACGCGCCGCCGCATCCGCCGCTTCTTGAGCCGGTGACAAGGCAAAGTAAAACTTGTTGATATCCGGTACGACTTTTTCAGTCTGATTTAAAAAGAGCTGCGGCACAGCTTTGGTGCTGACACTTGCGCCAGTAGCGCTGTTTTGCCCATCACTGGCCTGAGTCAGCAGTTGATCAATTTCGCTGGGCAATAGCGGGCCAATGATAAACTCAGCGCCAGCGGTCACCGCCTGTTGATAGGCTGCGGTGACGTCTGTCGCGGTGTCGTAGAAGTTAACGGCGACTTGGGCATCGGGCTTGGCAAGGTAACTGGCTAAAATCCCTTGACGAATCGCATTTGCGGCTCCGGCGATTTGCCCCGACAGCGGCAGCAGTACGGCAATATTTTTGGGCGCGAAGGGTTTAGCATTTAATGCCCGGTCGAGATCGGCAGGTAATGTTGCCGCCGCAGGGTGGTAAGGATTTTGTTGTTGCCATTCGCCCAAATAACGCACCAGTTGTGCGGGGTCGACCGCATAATGCTTCGCGATATAAGCCAGTTGCAGCCAGCCGGCAAATACTCCCTCGCTGGCATCGCGGGTAAAGGCTTGCAGGGTTTGCTCATGCATCGGCTGCAGCACCTGCCAAATCTGGTCGTTGACTTCGCGGGCCTCTGTGGCAGGCAAATATTGCGTCAGTAAACTCAGCTCACGCACCTGCTCGATAGGTTGTTTATTGAGTTGATATAAACGCGCTTTAAATTGGTGGTAAGCCGTCATTTGCCAAGCGGGTAACACCCAAGTGCTTGGATAATTGAGAAGCTTGAGCGCCTCGGCATAGGTTGACGTCTGCTCTAGCACCCGCGCGGAGAGGTATTTATGCTCAGCTAATAGCGTCGGGCTTTGGCTCAGGCTCGGTTTTATCGACTTAAGCAGTTTTTGCGCCGCCCCATAATCATTGGCATTGATATAGGCATGGGCCGCCAGTAGCAAATAGCTATCGCGTTGCAGAGGATCTTTGCTATTGGCCGCCTGCGTTAAATAGACCGTGGCTTCAAGGGGCGCAGAGGCAAGAGATGTGACCGTGGCGGGGGCTGTTGGGGTCGAAGTCGTAGGCGCCTTAGCGCTACAACCTGCCAAAATTGCCGATAACATGGCCACAGAAACGAACTTAGTTGTATTCAGGCTTTTTAACACAGTGCTTCACTCTGGTAAGATGCTGCCTCTAGTTTAACCTTCTCTCGCGCTTGACGAAAGTCTTCGCACTGTCATTACCGAGGTATATATGGACCAAAGCGTCGCACTCTACATAGTTCCCACCCCCATAGGTCACTTAGGTGACATGAGCTCGCGGGCGATAGATGTGCTAGGACAGGTTTCGTTGATCGCCTGTGAAGACACGCGTCACAGCGGCAAGTTATTGAGTCATTTTGGTATTACGACCAAAACCACGGCGCTGCATGATCATAATGAGCGGGCCCGCGCCCAGTGGATCGTCGAGCAGCTGGCGGCAGGGCAATCGGTGGCGTTAATTTCCGATGCGGGGACGCCGCTGATCTCCGATCCTGGCTATCATTTGGTGTCTCATGTGCGCCAAGCGGGGTTTCGGGTTATCCCGCTTCCCGGCCCTTGCGCCGCGATCACCGCGTTAAGTGCCTCGGGGTTGCCGTCGGATCGTTTTTCTTTCGAAGGATTTTTGCCCTCAAAGGAAAAGGCGCGTGCTGACAAGCTATTAGAATTAAAAGAAGATCCGCGTACGCTGATTTTTTACGAATCACCTCATCGGATTGAGCATAGCCTCACGACCATGGTGGAGGTGTTAGGTGGTGATCGTCATGTCGTGATGGCGCGGGAAGTGACCAAAACCTTTGAGACTTTTTTGTCTGGCCCCGTGAGCGAAGTGTTAGCAACGGTGAGCAGTGATTTGAACCAGCAAAAAGGGGAAATTGTGCTGATGGTGCATGGTTATCAACTCAATGATGAAGAGGCCATTCCGACCGTAGCGATCAATACCCTTAAATTACTCTGCGAAGAATTACCCCTTAAGAAGGCGGCGGCGATAGCGGCGCAAATCCATGGGCTTAAAAAAAATGCCTTGTATAAATATGGCTTAGAGTCTGATTTATAAGCACTGTGGCCTAAAGCATGGATTAACTGTGGTGCATACCGGAGCCTTGGGCTATAATCCGCGCCGAGTTGGCCAGACAGTCGCCGCGCTCAATTGAGCGGGGAGGAAAGTCCGGGCTTCATAGAGCAGGGTGCCAGGTAACGCCTGGGCGGTGTGAACCGACGACAAGTGCAACAGAGAGGAGACCGCCATCCTAGCTTAGGCTAAGGTGGTAAGGGTGAAAGGGTGCGGTAAGAGCGCACCGTGCGGCTAGCAATAGTCCGTAGCAAGGTAAACTCCACCCGAAGCAAGACCAAATAGGGTTCCACTGCTTACTTCGGTAAGTTAATGCGTGGCTCGCGTTGGAACCGGGTAGGTCGCTTGAGCCTGTGAGCGATTGCAGGCCTAGATGAATGACTGTCCACGACAGGACCCGGCTTATCGGCCAACTCACCTCATTATTGAAAACCGCACCTCTTTTGAGGTGCGGTTTTTTTTATGGTTAATTGCGCGGTATCTATATACGCTGTTTTATGGATTAATCGCGATGCCTTATGGATTGCGGCGCAATATGGCGCTCGATCTCCGCAGGCTCGCCCCATACTCACGAGGGAGAATCGAGATGAATCGTTTTTACGCAGGTATAAATAATTTCTGGGTAGGATTAATCACCGGGATCATGTTGCCTATCATGTTTATTGCTGCACTGTTGTATGCGACGGTCAGCAAACTTACGGGCCTTATCGAAGGGGTTGCGCTGACGCCCCTGATCCAGCGCAGTGAGCAAACCTTTGATAAGGTCGATAGTCTATTGCTGACCTTGGATGACAAGGTGAGTAATGCAAATTTCAAGGAGTTAGCGCTGTTAACGCCCTTAAAAAAAGCGCAGATTTTGCCTGAGTTACACACCCTCGCCGTCAGTGTTGAGCAACTATCACAAGCGGTATCTAAGATAGATAAAGAGGCACTGATTGCCCAGCTGAAAAGCAAATTAGCGGCGTCGTTGGCGGAGAAATTCTCGCAAGAAAAAGCGCAGCAACTGGCCCAAAGCTTAGTGGATATCGCCCTCGTGCTTGCTACTCGCGCCGAGAGTGCCGCGCAGGCTTCGCCCTCAGCGTCAACCTCCACCTCACCCTTAGCTATGCCGTTAGCAACACAGTCAGCCACCGTGCCGCCAGCCTCGTCAGGCGAGGGAGCATAATCAATGGACAATGCCAAGGGTGCAGAGCCCGCACGCGCCTTTGGCGGTTCTGGACTGATGCGTGTCGTGAGTTTGATGTTGATGAGGCGATGAACGCTGATGTCGATAAGCTAATTTTATGTTGCCAGATCACATTTACGGCAATACATAAATGTGAAAAACCTTTAATAACAATTGCTTGGTGATAGTGCGACAATCGGTCGCATGTAAAATGTTGATCAACTTAGGAATGATGCATCCGCTTTGAACTAAAAAGGATGTATTCATGACGTGTAAACTACACGCTATTGCGGTGGCTGTCGCAATGGCCTTGTCGCCCAGCGCGCTTGCAGGGCACACTCCCGATGAGACGTTAGTGGTGGTCGGTAGCCGAGTCGCCACCGAGATTGCCAATGTGGCCGGCAGTGTCACTGCCATCA
>NZ_JBOFMC010000118.1:0-23472 GCF_051658185.1 Shewanella sp.
CTATGAAGTTATAGACAGGTCAAATGGTCTTCGCAAAAAAGAGAGATGAAAATGGATTGGCTTAACAAGTGATGGCGCTTAAGGCATAGAGCTTTACAGATCTACAGTTTGTTCAGGTGAGTGCGTTAATAACGGGTCGAGAGGAGGGGCTGAAGCTGGCATTCTTCATTTTTCAACCACATGAGTAGCACATGAGTAGAATGCCATTAACACAGATTTTTATACTCTCTGTTTAGGCCGCATAACGGCACAGCACTGGCGCGAGTTCGCATAAGCGCCAGTTTATCCGCAGTAAAAAATCTTTAAAACTTAGCTCGTTAGTCAGTGGCATTGAGTCGTTTTTCGAGCTCATTAACCTGCGCTTGCAATGCTTCTAGCTTTTCACGGGTTTTGAGCAGGACATGTTGCTGCACTTCAAACTCTTCGCGCGATACCATGTCTAATTTAAGTAATTGATTATGGAGCACTTGCTTGCTGCGCTCTTCAAATTCGCCCGCAAATTGCTTCAGGCCGCTGGGTAAGTTGTCGCTCAGCTGTTTGGCCATTTCTTCGATTTTTTTCGGATTGATCATTATGTTGTCCACCAGTTCACTGTGTTGAGCGATTGTAACTCACTGGCACAGCTTTCCCAAATACTCGCTTCCCCGTATCTCGGCGCCATTAAATTCTCCTTTTCAACTCACCCTTTGCCCCAATGAGGGCGCGAGGGGAGCTGTGCTCGACTTAACCTGTAGTCACCATGGTAGATGCAGGCGCAGGATTGCTTGGCGGCGCAGAATGCGTGGAGCCACGGGATGCACAGTGATGTGAGCCAATTAATGGCGGTGAATCGGATAGCGGTGTGCTTGGTGAGCGCTTTAGGGGGGAACACCGACGCCTTAAGGCGTCGGTGTTGGTGGTGCATGAGTGCTCGCTTAGCTGGGTAACTCAGTGGCTCAAGTGAGTTAGTCGCTCAAGTGAGTTAGTGACTTGGCGCGGGGATATCGGTGTTTTCATCAAATACCGGTAACGGCTCATGTTTTTCAGCAAGATAGGTGTAGATCACCGGCAAGACAAACAGGGTGAATACTGTGCCTATCGACAGGCCTGCCACAATCACAATGCCAATGTTGAAGCGAGCTACCGCCCCAGCGCCTGAGGCAAAGAGCAGGGGTAATAAGCCCGCGATCATCGCCGCCGTGGTCATTAAAATCGGGCGTAACCGTATGGTTGCCGCCAGTTTAATGGCCGCCATTTTACTTAGGCCGCGATGCAATTGCTCCTCTTTGGCCACTTCACACATCAAAATCCCGTGCTTAGTGATAAGACCGACCAAGGTGATGAGGCCGACCTGAGTGTAAATGTTGATTTTGGCTAAGCCAAAGACATGGGTCCAGCCGAGCACAATTAGGGCGCCGCTAATCGCCAGAGGCACTGACACCAAAATCACCAGCGGATCTTTGAGGCTTTCAAACTGACTGGCCAAGACGAGGAAAATAATCGCAATCGCCAGTAAGAAGGTGGCATACAGCGCCGAACCTTCGGTGACAAATTGCCGAGCCTCGCCGAGGAAGTCGTAGCTGTAACCTTTGGGCAGATCGTTATCGCCAATGTCCTGCAGGAAGCTGATCGCATCGCCAATCGCTACGCCAGGAGAGGCTACGCCGCCGACTGTCAGAGCATTCATTTGGTTGAAATGCGGCAAGGAACGTGGCTCAGAAACCATTTCAATGTCCACTAAGCTCGACAGCGGGATGGCACGACCATCGGCCGCTTTCACATAGTAATTGGCTAAGGATTCCGGGTTCGCGCGTAAGTGGCGCTCGACCTGTGGGATCACCTCGTAGGAGCGGCCATCCAAGTTAATCCGGTTGACGTAGCCATCGCTCATCATGGTCGATAGCGTGATGCCAATATCCTGCATGGTGACGCCGTAGGTGCCGGCCAAGTCACGTTTGATCCGCAGTTTCATGGTGCCAGAATCAAATTTCAAGTTGATTTCTGAGTAGACAAACAGCGGACTCTTTTGGACTTTTTCGAGCACACTGGTACCGATTTGGAACAGGCTAGCAAAGGAGTTCGAAGTGGTGATCACAAATTGGATCGGTAAACCGCTGGAAGCGCCCGGTAATTCTGGCATTTGGAAGGTGGTTACAGCCATGCCGGGGATGTGTTTAACTTCCTTGGCAAAAAACTCCTGCATTTGTTTTTGGCTTCTTTCCCGCTCACTCCAAGGCACCAAGGGCGCAATACCAAAGGCTTGGCTTGAGCTGGGGACGCCCACAAAGGCGAGCGAGGCGGCAGATTCTGGCTGCGCCTTAATCATATCCGTCACCAGACTCATATTGGCTTGAATATAATCCAAGTTGGCGGTTGAGGGCGCGGTGCCCATCATCATCACCACGCCTTTATCTTCTGTTGGTGCTAATTCTGAGGGGATAAACTTAAACAGCACTGGCAAGGAGGCAAACACGATCAGCGCAAATGCCACGATCACCGGGCGGCGCGCCATCACGGCATCAAGCATGTTGCTGTAGCGGCGCGTTAAATTATCGAGAAACGACTCCACGCCCAGCTCAAACCGATTCGGCGTGGTGTGTGGTTTAAGAATTTTGGCACACATCATCGGCGATAATGTTAACGCGACAATCCCCGAGATAAATACCGCCCCTGCCAGCGTGAGGGCAAACTCCTTAAATAACGAACCGGTGATCCCGCCCATAAGCGCGATTGGTGCGTACACCGCGGCCAAAGTGATGGTCATTGAGATCACCGGCACGGCGATTTCACGGGTACCAATAATGGCGGCCCTAAAGGGTGATTCGCCCAGTTTGATATGACGATCGACGTTTTCAACCACCACAATCGCGTCATCCACCACTAAACCGATGGCGAGTACCATGGCAAGTAAGGTCATCAGATTTAGGGTAAAACCAAACATCTGCATGATGATGGCCACCCCAATTAATGACAATGGGATCGTCACAATCGGGATAATCACCGCCCGCAGCGAACCGAGGAAGAGGGTGATGACCACGATCACAATCAGCGCCGCTTCGCCAATGGTTTTGACGACTTCCTTGATGGATTCATCAATGGCTAATGAGGAATCGTAGAGGATCCTTGACTCGATAGAAGGGGGTAAATTGCGATTGATTTCAGGTAATAATGCGCGGGTATCTGCCGCCACTGTGAGTGGGTTGGCCGTTGGCGTCACATCTAAGCCAATGACCACCGCTTCTTTGCCGTTGGCTAAGGCGCGGTAGATGTCATGGCTTTTGTCGAGGCTAACGTCGGCAATATCGCCAAGGCGCACCACTAAGCCGTCTTTACTGCCAATCACTAAACGTTTTAATTCTTCAATGGTGGCAACTTGGGTGTCGGCGGTACCATTAAACAGGGTGTAAACGCTGTTGGTTTGGCCTACTGCAGATTGGTAGTTGTTGGCCTGAAGCACCTGCATGACATCGCTGGCGGAGAGATTAAATGCTCCCATGCGCGCGGGATCGAGCCAGATGCGCATGGCGTATTTGATACCGCCGTAGAGGTTCACTTTGGCGACGCCATCAATCGTAAAGAGTTGAGGTTTGACGACGCGCTCTAGGTAATCGGTGAGCTGGCTAGAATTGATTTGATCGCTAAAAAACGAAATATACAGCACCGAGGTTTGCGAACCTGTCGACATTTCGACGCTGGGGTCCTCAGCTTCTTTGGGCAGCTGTGAGCGCACCGAGTTCACCTTAGCTAAAATATCCGCTAAGGCGCCATTAGGCTCGGTATTGAGCTTCATATATACCGAAATCTTGGAGTTACCAAGGAAGCTATCTGAGGTCATAAAATCGACGTTATCGGCCTGAGCGAGCGCCTGCTCTAACGGCTGAGTGATAAAGCCTTGGATCAGGTTGGCATCGGCACCGTAATAACTGGTCGTGACGGTGATGACCGTATTGGTCATTTTGGGGTATTCACGCACCTGCATCTTGTTTAGGGCGTTAAAGCCCAGTAGCAGCAACAGGAAGCTGATGGAGGCGGCAAGCACTGGCCGCCGAATAAATATGTCAGTAAAACGCATTATCTAGCTCCTGTTACAACTTGGGCATCGTGGCGGTGGGCGTGAGCGCTTTATCCTCAACGACCTTCACCTTGCTGTTGTTGCTTAGGCGAATCTGTCCTGAAGTCACAATCCGATCGCCGACCTTGATATCGCCACTGACTAATGCATCGTTGCCATTGCGTTCTAATACGGTCAGGTTGAGCTGTTTAACGCGCTCAAGTTGCTTACCATCTTCTTCAACATTCTCAATTACATAAATTGAGTTACCGTAGAGCGTGAAGTTAATGGCGGTTTGTGGCAGGACAAATTGGTTTTCAAGTTTGGGTAATAAAATGGACACCCGAGCAAACATCCCGCTGCGCAGTTTGGCGTTATCGTTAGGGATACGTGCTTGCACTTGGATTAGGCCGCTTTGGAAGAAGACCGCAGGCTCAATTGCAGCAATTTCGCCTTCGAAGGGTTGCTCAGGGTAGGAATCGACGTAAATATGAGTTTTTTGTCCAACGGCAATTCGCGGCAATTGGGTTTGGGGGATCGTAAAACGGATCTTCATGGTGCTGATATCTTCTAGGCGCACAATGTCGGTGCCCGGTTGCAGGTATTCACCGAGATTGATATTGCGGATCCCGACGAGGCCGCCGAAGGGCGCGGTAATTTCGCGGCGCTCGATGGTGGCTTTCAAGCTTTCAATATCCGCCTGCAGTGCCAGATATTTGGACTCGCTATTATCTAAATCCTGTTTAGAGATAGATTTTTGCCCGTAGAGCTTGGATAGGCGCTTAAAATCAGCTTCAGCGGCTGGCAGTTGCACCATCTTACTTTTTAGATTGGCTCTTTCGACTTTCGCATCGAGTTCTGCCAGCATTTGCCCTTTTTCGACCCGTGTACCGTTTTCAAAACTAATGCGGGTAACGCGTCCTGCTAGCTCGTTGGCAATGGTCACGCCTTGCTGGGGCTCAACAAAGCCAATGGCGTCGATAGTGGGCTGCCAGCTCTGCGCGCTGAGGGTCATCGCCGTTACCGGGAACTCCGCCTCGGGCATGTTGGCGATGGCATCGGCAATCTTACCTTTGACCATCAGGTTAAAACCGATCACTGAGCCAAAAGCAAGCACAGCAATCACGAGCATACTAAGGGTCCATTTTTTCATGACGCTAAAAGTTCCTGGGTTAAGTTTTTGAAGGAATTGAAATTGCCATTAGGCACAACTCGCAGGCTTGGGTTATTTCAATTTCGTTACAGTCAATTTGACCGCGGCGTAGACGTTTAGCTATGGCTACGGCCGGTTCAAAGGCGATAGAAAACAACATTTCATTATGGAGTGGCTGAATAATCCCTTGCTGTTTAGCCGCTTCAAACAGGTGATGAAGTTGCTTAAATATTTCCTTTTCAAATGCTTGATGCTCGGGCGCATCGACACCCGGCAGCTGTGAATATTGTGCAAAACTTAAGTTAGCGTGAGATTGCTCGCGGCCTAGTTGAATGATATTGAACCAGATCCGTTTAAAGCGCTCATTAAAGGTGCCGAGGTTGATGTCATCGAAGAGCTTATCGGCGATCAACTGCAACACATTTTTACGCAACTCAATGATTAAATCGTCCTTATCTTTGAAATAACGATAAATGGTGCCCGCCGCGACGCCTGCCTCTTGGGCCAGTTTTTGCATTGACAGGTTATGCAGTCCTTGGGTGGCGATAATGGTCTCCGCCGCGCGCAGGATTAAATCACGTTTATTATCCATTTCATTTACCAGAATCAGCGGTGAATGAACGTTCATTCACCGCTGATTTTAGTGCCTTTATCAATGTTTGGCAATCCTAGTGAATAAAAAATAGCCCATTTAAATCAGCGTGGATGCGTGTAGTGTTTGGGGGCGGTTGATGCGTGGTGGTTGAGAAGGCCTGCGGCTAAGCGTGGGGGATTTGTTAGCCTTAAAACCCCCGATTCTGCTATGATCTGCTCCCTTTTGTTGGCTTGTTGGATATCGCACAAAGATGAAACTCAATCCCGCCCAAAACGATGCTGTTCATTACGTTTCTGGTCCTTGCTTAGTGCTGGCGGGAGCGGGCAGTGGCAAAACCCGGGTTATTATCAATAAAATTGCCTACTTAGTGGAAAAATGTGGCTATCAGGCGCGTAACATTGCCGCGGTAACCTTTACCAATAAGGCGGCGCGGGAGATGAAGGAGCGGGTGGCGCAATCCATGGGCCGCAAAGAGGCGAGAGGTTTGTGGATTTCAACCTTCCACACCCTTGGGCTGGAGATCATTAAGCGTGAACACAAGATATTAGGTTTAAAGTCGGGGTTTTCGTTATTTGATGACCAAGATACCTTGGCGTTGCTGAAAGAATTAACCCAAGACGAGTTAGCTGAAGATAAGGATTTACTCAAAGCCCTTGCCAGTGCAATTTCAAACTGGAAGGGAGGGTTAATCATTCCCGAACATGCGCGTAAGATCGCTAAGGATGAACAGCAGCACCTCTTTGCCATGCTGTATGAGCGTTACGCTCAGCACATGAAAGCCTATAATGCCTTGGATTTTGACGATTTAATCCTGATGCCGACCTTGCTGCTACGTCATCATGAAGAGGTGCGGACCCGTTGGCAAACTAAAATCCAATACCTACTGGTGGACGAATACCAAGACACCAATACCAGCCAGTATGAAATGGTCAAATTGCTGGTGGGGGAGCGCGCGCGTTTTACTGTGGTGGGTGACGATGATCAATCCATTTATTCTTGGCGCGGTGCCAAGCCACAAAATCTGGTGCTATTGGGCAAAGATTTTCCCAAGCTTAAGCTGATTAAATTGGAGCAAAACTACCGCTCAAGCCAGCGAATTTTGCGTGCCGCCAATATCCTGATCGCCAATAATCCTCACGTTTATGATAAAGCGCTGTTCAGCGAGCTGGCCTATGGCGAACCGCTGCGAGTGCTGTTTGCCGCCAATGAAGAGCAAGAAGCAGAGCGCGTTGTGGCCGAGATTGTCCGCCACAAGTTTGTGGGACGAACCCAATTTGGCGATTATGCGATTTTGTATCGTGGCAACCATCAATCGCGGTTGCTTGAACGCGCGCTGATGACCAACCGTATCCCCTATAAGCTCAGCGGTGGCACCTCATTTTTTGCTCGGGCAGAAATTAAGGACATCATGGGGTATTTAAGGCTGGTAGTGAATCCCGACGATGATAATGCCTTTTTACGGGTCGTGAATTTACCTAAGCGGGGGATTGGTCCCTCCACCTTGGAGCGTTTGGGTAACTTTGCCAATGAAAAGCATATTTCCATGTTTGCCGCGATTTTTGAGCCTGAACTGAATCATTACTTGCCGCCAGCGGCGATGTCATCCTTGTATCAGTTTGGGCGTTTTATTGTCGAAACCGGCGATCAGGCCCAGCGCGGTGAGGGTGTGGAAGCGGTAAAACAGCTGATCCGCAACATTCATTACGAAGACTATTTATACGAAAGCAGTACCAGCGCTAAGGCCGCAGAGATGCGCATGAAAAATATCTCAGAATTGTATCGTTGGGTCACTGAGATGCTCGCCGGTGATGAATTAGATGAGCCTATGACGCTCCCCGAGGTAGTGAATCGACTGACCTTGAGGGATATGATGGAACGCAACAGTGAAGACGAAGGTGGCGATCAGGTGCAGTTAATGACTTTGCATGCCTCGAAAGGATTAGAGTTTCCCTATGTGTTTATGGTGGGCGTTGAGGAACGCATTTTGCCCCATCAAACCAGCATTGATGAGGACAATGTCGATGAAGAGCGCCGTTTAGCCTATGTGGGGATCACCCGCGCACAGCGAGAGCTCTGGTTTACCCTGTGCCGCGAACGCCGTCAATTTGGTGAAACCATGCGCTGCGAACCGAGTCGCTTCCTGTTGGAATTGCCACAGGATGATGTGGTATGGGAAAACCGTAAACCGCAGCAGACCGAGCAAGAGCGCATGCAAACGGGGCGCAGTCATATTGCTAACTTGAGGGATATGTTTAAAAAATAATGAGTTATTTAAATTTATTTCATCGAGTCGCACTGGGCACTCTGCGCCAACGGGTTGCCTTGGTTAACTTGAAGCGTCCGGGCTAACTCTCATCAAAGATGACGTAACAACCTTTGCCATTAGCTTTGGCTTGATACATGGCGATGTCAGCATTGCGCAAAATGGATTCGCTGGTATTTAATCGATGGTTGTTACTCATCGAGATCCCAATACTGGCACCGGAGTGAAACTCGACGGTTCCTGATTTGTAGGGTTGGGAAAGTTGACGGATAACTCGCTCTGATACTTCCTTGGCGTCCTCAATGCTGTGGATGCTATCTAAGAGGATCACAAATTCATCCCCGCCGAGTCTGGCCAGCGTATCATTGCAACGAACGCATGTTCGCAGGCGATTTGCGGCTTCAATTAAAAATCTATCGCCTTCAATATGGCCAAGGGTGTCGTTGATCTGCTTAAAGCGGTCGAGATCGATAAAGAGTAAGGCAAACTGATCGTCACTGTGGCGCTGAACATGAGTTATCGCCTGACTTAACCGTTCCATGAACATAGTGCGATTGGGCAGCCCTGTGAGGGCATCGTGTTTGGCATCGTGGACTAATTGCGCCTCGATATGACGGCGCTGCTGGATTTCCTTCTCAAGATTTTGATTTAATTCGGCAAGATCTTTGGTGCGGGCAATGACTTTTTCTTCAAGTTCTGCATAACTGCGGCGCAGGGATTCTGCCGACAGCTTTTTCTCAATGGCATTACCGATATGCTGTGAGACAAAGGTTAATAGCTCGAGGTCTTTTATTTGGTAATTTTGCGTCACACTCAAGCTATAAATGGTTAATGCCCCGCGCACTTGGTCATGAATAAACAGCGGAATGCCAATCCATTGGTGCATGGTTTGGGTATGGTTTAATGTCGGTGCTTTTCGATAAATTTCACCAGAGTCAATGAGCGATCTAATTTCATTTTGATTGAGTAGCAGTGGTCGTTTTTGTTTGAGCACATACTCGGTGAGTCCATCCTGCAGTGGGCGTGAGTCGGGGTGTTCTAGCCCTAATTGGGACACGAAAAAGGGAAAGTAAAGGTGGGTTTCCTCTTCATTTAATAGGGCAATGTAACAGTTGCTTGCTGGAATTAAGTGCTTAATAATATTGTGTAATTGCGAATAGAACAGTGGGTTTTCTGTGCTTGAGCTCGCTAACTCTGCGATATCAAACAGGGATTTTTGCAGACGTTCGGCTCTACGTCTTTCATAGACTTCAAGTTTGAGTTTTTCGTAAGCTTGGCTGAGTTCTTTGGTGCGCTCTTGTATGGCGATTTCCAATTGCTCTTGGTGTTTTAATCTCTCCATCACCCCAGCAATATGATGACAAATAAAGGTCATCAGTTCGACTTCAATATCCCCATAATGCACTTCGGTATCATAGGTTTGTACCACAAGGACGCCAGTTACAATATCTTCATGTTTTATGGGAACACCTAGCCATAAATGACAAGGAGACCCCAGGTGGACGATCTCTCCGGAACTGGCGAGTTCATTAATTCTATTGGTGTCACACAGTTGGGGGGTACCCGTCCGGAATACGTAACCCGTTAATCCTTGCTGCAACAAGGTCGACAGGTATTGTTCGGAATAAAGTTGGGCTGGATTGATATCTTTTTCATCGGCGAAGAAAGGCATGGCAATCTTGCCGGAAGTGACATCGATAGTCGCGATAAAAAAGTTATCAGCAGAGATCAGCTGTTTAAGGTGCTGATGTACCCCTAAATAGAATTCTTCTAATGAGCCTGCTAAGGTTGCGATGTGCGATAATTTAAGTAAGGCATTTTGAGTAATTTCGGCACGCTTATACTTGTTCGCTAAATATTTTAAGCGAATCAGCCGTTTTGTTAAACGTGCAATCTCTTTGTTATGACGTTGGGTCGCTTCATCCCCATCCTTAAACATGATGCTCACCTGGAGGATTCACCTTAGTTCGAGTGTAATGATTGACTGTTATCGTTATCATGAAAGAAGGTAAGGTCCAAAGTAAATTTCATTGACTTAGATTAAAAAGTATACGAACAAGTTAAAAGTTAAGCAATCAGCAAAAAAGTGCAAAATAGCTATAGACTCCGAGGTCGTTTGTCCATACTATATGCGGCGCTAACCAAGGCGGGCGCCCATAGCTCAGCTGGATAGAGCGCACCCCTCCGGAGGGTGAGGCCGAAGGTTCGAATCCTTTTGGGCGTACCATTTCCGTATAGAGTTGTGAGTTAGCGATGTAATTGGTTGTATAAGTGAAATACAGTGGTGATTGTAGCTCAGTTGGTAGAGTCCCGGATTGTGATTCCGGTTGTCGTGGGTTCGAGCCCCATCAGTCACCCCATTTCATTTCAAAATACTTAACAATAGACAGAGAGTGTCTGGTTAGGTATTTAAATGAATAGCGCAGTTTATCGCGCTTTTCCGCTTTTGAAGTGGAATAGAGGTTGAAATCCTCAATTATATTGATTTAACACTCGGTGATTAGCGCAGTCCGGTAGCGCATCTGGTTTGGGACCAGAGGGTCAGAGGTTCGAATCCTCTATCACCGACCACATTTATCTCAGCAGTGCTCTGAATGTAAATTAGGTCAACACTGGTGAGTCTCAAGTCATGCTTAATGATGATTATTGGATGTCTTTAGCGTACTTCAGGTGTAAAACAGCATATTCGGTGATTAGCGCAGTCCGGTAGCGCATCTGGTTTGGGACCAGAGGGTCAGAGGTTCGAATCCTCTATCACCGACCAAATAACAAAAAGCCTCAGTAATATTACTGAGGCTTTTTGCTTTTTGCTTTGAGCATGTGTTGATGACTTGGTTTGAGTGGATGGGTTAGTTTAGTTGGGTGAGTTTGTCTGTGAGCGCTATAGTCGTCTAGATAATCTTGGCGACGCTCTGGTTATTTTTTATCGCTATTGCGTTCAACATTGCCGATAACGTTGCACGAGTCAATTCTGTAGCAGTCTGTTTCGTATCGGCAAGGGGCACAGTGCCTCGCGGTTGAGTATTAACATCATAAAGCCCCGCAGGAGCTTTATGATTGATAACACGTGCTGTAACTAGTCTAAATTTACCGGCGGAGCGATGAAGCCTTGGTAGGCATCAGTACGCAGTTCATTAAAGCGCTGGAGTTGGTTTAGTTCTTGAATTCCCGTCACGATGACTTGAATATCCAATCCTTTAGCCACATTGATGATGGCACGGCACAGCTCACTGTTATGTAGGGCGTCATCGAAGTAGGAAAAGGATTGATCGAGTTTAACGTAACTGGGTCTTAACTCTTGCAGATACGCCATGGAACCAAATTGGCGCCCAAAATGATCTATCCCAAATTTTGCGCCATTATCACGAATGATATTACACAGATGAGCGCAGGAGGCGAGATCGCTATAGATGCCTGCCTCAGGGATCTCAAAGCAAATGCGTCCAACATGGCTGGCATTGCGTAGGAAATGGTTTAACCATTCATGGAATTGCCTGTCGGCAATACTTTGATTGGTCAAGTTAATCGCTACGGGCTCTGCGGTGCGCTCAAGGATTTTTTGCTCGTATACGGTTTCAATTAGGCATTTATCGAGTAAGGCGCCGAGGGAGAGGAGCTCAATATAGGGCATAAATTGCCCGGCGTGGACAAGTTTATCCCCGAGTGTTAATTGGCAATACAACTCCCGTTGCACAATACCATTGCCGTCGCAAAACTGAATCGGTTGCCATCTGAATTTAAATTTCTTATTGCTAATCGCTTGGGTTAGATTGTCTCGCCATTGCTCACGGGTGAATAGCTGCTGCTCTGTGGTTTCAAACCAGTGGAAGGTTTTACTTTCTTGGAGTGCTTTTTGGAGTGCATTATCAGCTTGAGCAAGAATATCAGAGGCTTGCATTTGGCTGATGCGCTCAGCAATACCGATAGCAAAGTGTTCATTGGGTTTACAACCTGCCTTGGAAATTTCTTGATTGATAGTGCGGATTAAGGTTTGTAGGTACTTACTGATTTGCTCATGTTCTACATCGGTCACGAGAAAGGCAAACTCATAGGCTGCGATACGGGCGATCACGCAGGGCGCAACTTCATTCAGGTGTTGTTGGAATTTTTCCGCAAGGATCCGAATCGTTTCGTCGCGTACTTGGTATCCGTATTTATTATGAACCTCTTCTAACCAATCGAGTTTGGCTAAAAACAGTGCGCCACTGCTGGGTTCGCTGAGCCATCCATTGAGTCGACTGACCGCATATTGCCGATTGGGTAAGCCGGATGCGGCATCGACGAGGTTTTTCTTGCGTAGCGCTCCGACCTCCTCATCAAGAGATTGAAATACCTGTTTTAATTGAGCTGACATGCTATTAAATGCGGCGACCAGATCTTTTAATTCTGTGGTATTGGGTAATGGCATGTCAGGGCCAAATTGGCGAGCCGCAATGTTTTTGGCATGTTCGGCTAAGGCGTGTAGCGGTTTTAGGATCCAAGTCAGCCCTAATCTGGCGGTGATGATGGCAACTAAAAATAAGAGCGAGAAGGCGATAATGGTGTTGGACATAATTCGCCATAATTCATGGTAGCCAAACCCTGGGTGCGCGGTAATTTCAAGCTGTGCTAGTTGTAACCAGCCTGAGGTGATCGTGCTTTCTTTTTTGATGGTGTTGAACAGGCCTAGATTAATAAACCACTGAGGCACACCTTCAATTTTAACGGGATTGTCCCACTCCTGTTGCTTACCATCTACCATCCAAGTCAGTTTCACGTTTTGATAATATCCGCCCTCAAAAATCACATTGACGAGTGTTTCTGCGGCGACGGTATCTCCTGACTCGAGCGCAGGAGTCAGCATAAGACCAAGCGATGTGCTGACATTATTTAGATCGGACTCCATTTGCTTAGTTAAAAAGCTTTGGGTCTCGGTAAATTGCACATAACCAACGCTTGCGACTACCAGCAAGAATAGGCTAAAAAGCAGCGAATATATCTGTCTAAACAGTGTCATCTTTGATGCTACTCCAGGGTTAATTTTGGTTGTTTGAGGCGGTCAACCCCCAACCTATAATTTAGATCGTTCCATTTTTCGAGTCGTGTTGACGAGCCTGATAATACACCTCGTCCTCGTTCTTTATTGATCCATAACTGTTTACCATTGAAGCTGTAAACGGGTAATAAATCCTTGCGTGCAGTTGCGGGTTTGATGGCCGGATCTAAGTTATCAAGCACTAAAGGAATTGACCCGGGGGTTTCATAATAGGCTAATACCATATGATATTGGTTAACGCTGGTTGCTTTAACCATGGTTATTCGCATTTTATCCTCAGCTATGCCTAATTGAAGTAGGGTGAAATATTTTGCGATTGAAAAATCTTCGCAATCCCCCCCATTGACGCCAATAAACTCCATCGGTGTTGCCCAATAATTGGATTCACCCCATAACTTAATATCATCAATGAACCTAAACATATTAAAGAAATTGTTCACTTCTAATAATTTTTGCTTTTCTTCTAATTTGTTGGCGTTGGACAACACGTTAAACCAAGCTCGTGCCCGTAGTTTCGCCCGTTCGCCATAACGCTTTTCAAGGGCGGTGGTTATTTGGTGTTCATCAAGCTGCCGTAGCGGTGCAGCATAAAGTAAGCTGATGCCTAAAGCTGACGCGATTAGGCCGAAGCGACAGACTCGTAAAAATAAATCTCGATAGTCAAAGTTGTTAGTCAAGTCTGTCACTCATGGCCTAATCGGTTCACCCATTATTGTGAGGTGTCATCCACGGAGTAAATGGTCCACTTCATATCTGTAGTGGTATCATCTCCGGTGACCTCTGCGACAACCCGCCTATTACGCTGCTCAGCTTCAGGGGTGTGCTGTGCAACGATAGGGCGGCTAGATCCATAACCTACAGCAGTCAGTCGACTTCTTTCAATACCAAAGCGACTGGCCAGTACCGAGGTAACAGCATCGGCACGTTCCTGGGACAATACCGCGTTGCGCTCATCGGTGCCTGTGTGGCTAGTATGGCCTTCAATCGTCACTTTGGTCGTTGGGTAGTGACGTAAAAAAATGGCGATGTCTTCAATTTGCGGATAATATTCTGGCGCAATATAAGCCGAGTCATTAGGAAATAAGATATTAATTTCTTTACGCTCATTGATGGCTTTTACTTTACCGCAACCGTAATTATCAGTACCTGCACCTTTTACAGTGTCAGTGCAGCGTTCGCGCGCTTCGATAACCCCATCCCCATCACCATCAGAAAGGTCATAGGCTTGGGTGGTCGTCATTTGGTCAATATCAACGGTGTCACGCATAGAACAGCTTGCTAAAAGCGTGATGATGCTGACGCATAAAAGAGTTGTTTTCATTTATATGCTCCGTCTTCATAGTTGTGCTCCCCGCGCCATGCTTCTGGGCGGGTGACTTTGAGTGAGTCTAATAAACGTCCGGTGGAGTTGAGCACGCGATACTTAGCAATGATCTCATCGTATTCCGCTTGTAAATAATCTTTACGTGCTTCAAAGAGTTCATTTTCAGTATCGAGTAAGTCGAGCAACGTACGTTGGCCTAAATTAAACTGTTGCGCATAAGCCGATTGGGTCTCTTTGGCGGCGATAACATGGTCGCGAATATATTGTTTTTGCGGGGCGAGACTTTCGAAGGCGTTCCAAGCTAGATTGACACCTTCGACCACTTCGCGTTGAGCTCGTTGCAGAATTTCTTTTGCTTCACTGAGTTTGTAAGCTGTTTCTTTTTCGCGGGCAAGATCTTTACCACCCGCAAATAAGTTATATCTGACCCGCACCATCGCCACAAGGTCATTGCTGTGCCCACCCACGTCAGTTTTAAATGCTCCTTTTCCTGAAATACCATCCTCGCCGCCGATGTCGTTATTCCAGTTGCCATTTAATTCTAATGACACTTTAGGGTAATAATTGGCTTGGGCTGATGAGCGTTCAGATTGGGCGGCACTGATATCATTGGCCGCAGATTTAAGTATCGGATGGTTTTCTTGAGCGGTGGCTAAGCCAGTATTCAGATCTTGAGGTAGCATATCTGCATCAGGTACTGGCTGAATCAGATCGACCGGTTCGGCAGCAACAATTTTTAAATATTGCGCTTTTGCATCGAGCAGGTTATTGCGGGCTGCAATAACATTGGCATTTGCGCGCGCAAGGCGGCCTGAAATTTGGGACAAATCAGCCGTAGATCCCAGGCCTGAATCGGTGCGTTGTTTGATTTGGTCATAGATACTTTTATGATTATCTAAGTTTTTTTCTGCTAATTTGAGTACTTCTGCGGTGCGCAGATAGTTTAAGTAGACCTTACTGACATCAAGCGCCATGTCTTCGGCCGCCGCGAGCAGTGCCCATTGCTCTGCGCTGGCTTCTCTGCTGTAACGGTCGACTTCACTGCTGGTATAAAAACCGTCAAACAGCATTTGTTTTAAGCTAACGCCGAGTTCGCCGGGGGTGAGTTCGGCCACGCCTTCGCGATCGACTTCACCGACATTAGGGCGCCGACGGGTCGATACACTGTTGGTTTGCTCATAACCGTAACCACCACTGATATCGACCGTGGGCATATATCCTGCAATGGCTTGGTTGACTTGCTCTTCTCTGGCTTTGAAGCGATTAAAGGCAACGCGCAGATCCGGATTGGTATCGAGAGTTTGTGCGACCGCTTGCTCTAACGTCTGACTTTGTGCCGATAATGGCAATAGCATAAATGCCAATATTGCGGCTATTTTGGAACATTTAAATTGTCGTGTTATTAAAGTCTTCATGGTAAACCTCCCGGTTAGTATTAGGCTTATCGCTCTTTAAGCGCAGTATCCTTAGCCCTTAATATTGGATTTAATATGTACTCAAGAATGGATCTTTGCCCCGTGATAATGTCAACGGTAGTTAACATTCCCGGGATAATTGGCATCTGTGTGCCATCGTCTTTAAGTAAACTCGATTCTTTTGTCCTCACTCGAATCAGGTAAAAACTATTGCCTTCTTCATCCTGTGATGTGTCCGCGCTGATGTGTTCAACTGTGCCGTTAAGGCCTCCATATCGAGTAAAATCATAGGCGGTAACTTTGACTATTGCAGGTAATCCTGGGTGTAAAAATGCAATATCTTTTGGCAGGATTTTGGTTTCTATCAGTAATTGATCCTCAGAGGGAACAATCTCAATAATATCAACCCCTGGTTGAACGACAGCGCCGAGGGTATTGATATGTTTTGTTTTAATGGTTCCATTGACTGGCGAGGTGATAATCGCTTTGCTCACCTTATCCTGCGCCCCGACCTGAGCCTCATTCATGCGGGATAATCGCGTTTGGGTTTCATTAAGCTGCGCGCGCAGCTCCGCGGCGTAGACGAATGCCGCTTCACGTCGTTTTAAAATGGCTTCATCTAACGCGGATTTAAGTTTTGGCCTTAAGAGGCGTAATGAATTGAGCTCTCCTTGCGCATCGTTAACGGCGCGCTCTAATTTGAGTAATTCAACCTCGGGTACAATTCCCTTTTTAGCTAATGGTCTGGTGAGTTCTAATTCCCTCGAAATCAGCTGCATACTGGTGGTTAGTGTGGTGGTTTTTGAGGCAAGCTCATCAATTTCTTGCTGTCTTTGCTGGATTTGACGCACTAAGATTTCAAGTTGATTGCTGAGGTTATCTAAACGACCGTGATATTCTTCCTCCTGTCTTTTTACGAGAGCCGGTTCGGTGTTGGCGATATCATCAGGGAACACTAAAGCTTGCTTGGTAATTTTGAGCTGTTCGCGCCAGTCTGACGTCATATCTGAAATGACGATGCTATTTAACTCTGCACGCATCCGAATGACGTTAGCTTTTAACCCGATCACTTCTTGTTCTTGTTGCGCATAATCAGAGCGAAAGCGGGTGTCATCAATCCGCACTAAGGGTTGCCCTTTGGTGACAATGTCGCCTTCTTGCACATACATTTCTTGCATAATGCCGCCATCCAAGCTTTGAATGACTTGCACCTGTGAGGATGGGATGACTTTGCCTGAACCATTGGTGACAGTATCGAGTTTGGAGAATCCTGCCCACGCCAAAAAACACAGCACCATAGCGGCGAGCGCCCAAATAATCAGCCGATGCCCGCTTGGCGCATCGGTCATCATGGCGCCATAGACATCATCGACCATTTCGAGATCATGAGTGGTGAGAGGTTTGCTCATTATTGCTGACCTCCGTTTAGCAGGCCAAAATTGAGTTTCTCTAACACTTCAGCCTTCGGTCCGTCAGCGACCACACGACCGCGCTCAAGTACGATAATGCGGTCAACAAGTTGCAATAAATGCATCTTGTGGGTGATAAGTAGCAGGGTTCTATCCTTACTCACATTTTGCATTGAACGGATAAATTGCTGTTCAGCGCGGGCATCTAAGCTTGCCGTTGGTTCATCCATCAATAGGACGGGGGGGTCATTGAGAGTGGCCCTTGCTAACGCGACGGTTTGCCGTTGTCCACGGCTCAGTGATAGGCCTCCTTCGCCTACTTGCTGATCTAATCCCTCCGCTTCTAGGTGGGTAAATTGGCTGACACCAGAGAGTTGTACGGCGCGGATGAGTTGATGTTCCGTTACTTGGCGAGTTCCAAACAAAATATTATCGCGAATGCTGCCGTGGAATAGCGTGACATCTTGAGGCAGGTAACCAAAGTTACGCCGCAAATCGCTGGGGTGAATTTGCGCTGAATCTACCCCATCATACCGTAAGCTTCCGGTGGTGGGCTGGAACAAACCGACCAGTAATTTTGCCAGAGTACTCTTACCTGAGCCATTGCGACCTATGATGGCGACCCGTTCACCGGGATTAATCGTCAATGACATGGGGTGCAAGACGGGTTTTTCAGAGCTGGGATAACTGAACCCGACATGATCAAGGTTTATCTTACCCAATAGTCGCAATTTACTAACGAGGTGGCCTTTATTTTCAAATTCATCTTCTTGCTGCATCAGCTCATTGAGTTGACGCAGGGCGCTGGCCGTGTGATTCGCGCGTGTCATTAGTCCTGCTAATTGGGCCATAGGTGCAATCGCTCGGCTTGATAACATAACCGCAGCGATGATCCCGCCCATGGAGATCACATTATCGGCCACGCGATAAACCCCTAAAATCACCACGCAAATCACAGTAAATTGCACAATGAAGTTGGCAATATTTGAAACGGAGTTGGACAGTTTTTTGGATTTTAATTGCCAATTGGCACTGTGGCCTATCATTTGTTGCCAGCTTTTTTGCACAACGCCTTCGGCGCCATTGGCTTTAATAGACTCAAGCGCGGAGAGGCTTTCAATTAAATGGCCGTGCTTGAGGCTGGAGAATTTACTGCCCTCTTCAATGGCCGCCTTTAATTTGGGTTGGGTATAAAGTGTATAGCCAATAATAATTGCGCCGCCGATAACGGGAATCACAGCAAGATCGCCAGCAACAATATAAATAACGATTAAGAAAAAGAGTGCAAAAGGGAGGTCGACCAAGGTGGTAATGGTGGCGGAGGTTAATATCTCGCGAATACTGTCGAATTCCCCCAGTTGTTTTGCCATGCCGCCAACACTCGGTGAGCGTTTTTCGAGGGGGATGCCAATGGCTTTGGCAAAGAGGCGTGATGACACAATGATGTCTACTTTTTTGCCAGCTACATCAATTAAATAACTCCTAAGCTGGCGCATGATGAGGTCGAAAAAGTATGCGATAGCGGCGCCTATTGCCAATACCCAAAGCGATTCGAAGGCAAGGTTAGGCACCACTTTGTCATAGACATTCATAATAAACAGTGGTGAAACTAGCGCGAACAGATTCACCAATACTGATGCAATTAACGCATCACGGTAAATAGGGGCTGAATCTTTGAGAGTTTGGACTAGCCAGTGGGTTTTATTGTCGTGCAGATGTACATCAAAGCCCATGTCGCCACGGTATTCTTGTTTCACTAAAAATAAATAACCAACGTACAGGGCTTCTAGTGCTTCGAGAGTGAGCGTTTCTGAGCCTCCCGTTTCGGGTAATTGAATAACGGCCTTATCCGATTCGAGATTAAGCTCGCGTAAAATGCAGGCTTTTTTATCCTTCAGTAATAAAATACAGGGTAACAATACTGGTGAGATCTGATTCAATCCCTTGCGGGATAATTTGGCGGCTAACCCGGCCCTGGATGCCGCTTGTGGGAGCAAATCTGGCGTTAACACAGCCCCAGCCAAAGGTAGTCCGGCTGCAAGTGAATCACTTGAGCACGGACTCCCAAAATGTTCAGTAAGAAGCACTAAACAATCTAGCAGTGGATCGACAATAACCCGCTGTGAAGCTGAAATGGTCCACTGCTCAATTCTTTCAGTCGCTGTAAAAGACACCTAGTTATCTATCCTTTGATATTTATATGGTTATTGAAAGTATCTGTCATGGCGGCCTATATTTCTATAGGCCGCCAAAATTGATTTTATTTATGGAATTTTATTGAGTTCATGTTCAAGGGGTGGCATGCCTGGTGAAGGCTCAGGCGTGACGGGTTGGGTATCGATAATTAACGGGCCATTACCATTTGAGCCTAATAGGCCATTGATTATGCCTGCATTATCGGCAACACCGTATTGACTGTAGAGATCAACCCCATCGAGCACAATATGCTGATCAAATACCCCATCCTTGTTGGCATCGATATCAATAATAGTCGAGCCTTTATCTAAGCTGAAAAAGAGGTAGTTTTCCAAGGTGTCGGCGGTTTCGCCTTGCAACAGATCGCTAAGATCCAGTTTGTCCTCCCGCACGTTGAAGTCTACGATGTGGTCTGTGCCCTTATCCGCGTCGGCATAGCGCCAGACGAAAGTGTCAGAGCCTCCCTCGCCACGCAGCATGTTATCACCGAGACCGCTTATTAGGGTGTCGCTACCCTCTCCGCCACGAAGCCAGTGATTATCCTCGTTGCTATCTTTTTCGCTAATTTCACGAATGCTATCGCCATTTGTGGATGAGTTGACTTGGTCGTCATCGAGCACTGACATTTGAGCGATGACATTTTGCATTTCAACTAGCGGAGCGCCATTAGCATTGACTGCGTTGACGTTGATTTTTAGGGTTGCACTAGAGGTGTCACCATCTCCATCGCGAATGGTATAGGTAAAGGTATCAACGGCACCACTTCCTATTTCATTAGCATTTTTAGTGACTTGATATTGGTATTCTCCATTTGCATTGAGCACCAAGGTGCCATACAAACCGGTGATGATTGCCCCTACTTGACCGAAGGCGCCGATGTTCGTGACATCACCTTTGGCTACGCCAATGATTTGCAAGGCAGAATCGGCGCCGATGTTGTCATTCTTCAGGACATCACCTTGGGTGTTAGGAAGCGTGTAGCCGTTGCCTGCAACCATTCTAACCACCAATTGATAGCTGGTAGCAGCGTTTTCATTGGTATAAATTGAGCTGACGACATTGCCATTAGCATCTTTAAAACCAATAACTTGCAGAGTGTAAACTTGGCCTTCGTAATTAAAGGTCACGTTAGTTTGACCGACTGTCACAATATCCCGAGGGTCGGCACCACTGTTGGATGTTTCATTGTGACTAAAGTTAAGCGCCAAAGTGACCGGCGTTGTTTTGCCATAGGCATCTGTCACGCTAAAATTCACTTCCATTGTGGCAGCTTTGATTGAAGTGCCAGAATTGATAGGGAAATTGTAGTGAGTAAACGTGCCTAGAACGATCTCTTGGTTTAAGGGCAGTGCGCCGCTTAAGGCTGCGTCATTATCGATAAAGCCATAACCAGACTGCTGACCATTACTGGCCGATGGTTTGCCCCAGCGCACTTGATCTAATGCAGTATCGTTATCATTGCTGTCGAATTTGTTGATATTGGTGCCGCCTTGAATGTTTTTCCACTCGGCCGCCACGCCAGAAAACTTAAACGAGTCGACGACGACATCAACATTATTGGTATCATTTGTTGCCTCAGGCTCTGCATCTTCAACGGTGACGGTGACGATAGATTCCGCCGTTTTCCCTGATGCATCGACAGCAACGACTTTAATGCCATCAATCACAAGATTATCTTGACCTACACCATGGGGAAGGGTGGTGAGCAACTCTGCTTTTACGCTGATATTGCCTTGTTCCCCTGCATTGATGGCCTCCCAGTCTAAGCTTAATCGCAGCGCTTCTCGCCCAAAAACGGTGCCAATTAATTCACCTTGGGCGTTCAAAGCCCAGTGGATTTGAGCATTGATACCTTGAACGGAAATCGCATTAACATCAGCAAATTTAAACAAGTTAATCTCATTTTGACCGGCGGTAAAACTGAGGGTTTTGCTGTCAATGTCACCGCTTGGACCTTGGATATCATCTTCACGCAGCAGCGCTTGGGCAAGCGGCGTATTTGCCAAGGGGGCAAGGCTTGGATTAATTGTGACGCTGACATGGCCGTCGCCGCTGTTGCTATCAAATACCACTTTGTCGCCGTCTTTATCCGTTGCCGTATAAGAGAACTCAATATCAATGGGGTCTTCAACAACGATAGTATTGGAGGCAACGCCGCTGACTTGGAATTCAGCGCCACTGACATAACTGATTTTTATGTTGGTGATGTCCGTGCCATTTGGCGCAAGTTGCTGAATTTCAAGGGTACCATTGATGGTCGCGGTTTTTGTTTCAGTGGTGCCATTTGCATAAGTAATGATATAGCTAATGACGGTGGAGTCTGAGGGCGTGCCATTGACTCCTGTCTTTAGGGCGATAGTGGCCGCATTAGTGCCGCTGCCATAGTTAAAGTTAATGTATTCACTAGCGCCAATAGAGGGGCCTCCGACACCGATACCGAAGCTATTGGAGTTGACTTTGTCGTTACCTGTAATCGTAATTAGGGTGTCAGACGCGGCAGGGCCTTTGGTGGCAAAGGTTCCATCATTAAGCACATAGTAAGCGTTGTTTGCCCCTGCTGGTGCGGTACTAAATTGCGCAATGACAGACTTATCAAGTTGAATTTCTTTAATTAAATTCAGCTGGTAATCGTAATTGCCGCCCGCATCTTTGATTGCAGTTAGGGTGAACACGGTTTCATTTGGATCAAAATCCCCGTCGTTATTTATATCTGCCCATGCGTTGAGGGTCATGCCACTCATGGTGTAATTCAGCGCTTGGCCTTGGTAGAGAATACCGGGGGTTTCAATGGCAAAGGTAATATGACCAATACCATCGGCGCCAGGGGCGAATAGGTTGCCTGTTACGCTGCCTGAGCCGTTAGTGAGTTCTGGGGTCAAAGATTCATCAACCTGATCGACAGGTGAATCATCCTCTACCGTGACGCCAAAGCTACCAGTGGTGCTGCCACCTTTATCGTCGGTCACTGTGATGCCGATATTAATGGGCAGCTCATCCTCTGAGTTAGTGTTGGGGTGATCCAGTGGCGCGGTTAGCACCAGGTTGTAAGTCCAATCACTGCTGCCTGATACCGGCGCGCTGAGCACGACGGTCATCACTTGCGCGTAGTTTGCTCCACCGATGGTGCCAGTGAATCCCGTGAGTGTTTGTGAACTCGCATCCCAACTCCAGTTAACCGGGGCTCCACCGGATGTTAATCCTGCTGGGCCAGATAGGGCAACCGTCAATGCGCTGCTATCAACATCGGTAATATTGATAGTGCCTGAAGCACTTACAGTGTTGACTGCATCGTTACTGCCAGCCGTATCCGCCAAACCATTTGTGAGGCCCTCTTCAGATACGCGACTGTTCGTTGCTGAGTTGATGACGGGCTTGTCGTTGACGTTGTTCAGGTTAATGGTCACCGCGGCGGTATCTGTGAGGCCTTTACTGTCGGTGACCAGTACATTGAAGTTGAACGTGCCTAAGTCAGCATCATCAATGTCTTGGTTTAAGGTGATAACACCGGTGATGGCATTGATGGTGAACACGCCATTGGTCAGGGTGCCATCTTCAAAGCTGTAGCTTAAAGTCTCGCCAGCATCTGGATCATCCGCTATGACGGTACCGACTACGGTGCCCGCAGTTGCGCCCTCGTTGAGGCTACCAAAGTTATAGGCATCGTTATTGGCGGCATCGCCAGCGACATCGGCACCAGAACGGAACTCAGGCGCATCATTAGTGCCATGAATGGTGATAGTCACTGTAGTGCTGGTCACGCCATCGGCGTTAAGTACGGTAAATGTGTCGGTTAAGGACTCGCCCGCTTTTAGCGCTTGAATAGCTGCTTGGCCGTTGTCTGCGGTGTAAACCCAGTTGCCATCGGCATCCAGAGTTAACGAGCCATAGTCGCCCGTGAAATTGTCCGCGATGAACTTATCTTCACCGGCATCGCCGCCAGTCCCCGCTTCCAGCGTGCCTGAGGTGACGAGGTTACCGTCGACATTCACGTTGGCATCTTCAGTTACGCTGCCGGTGTCAGCCACAAGGGTAGGGACATCGTCAGCACCGAC
>NZ_JBOFMC010000119.1:0-14785 GCF_051658185.1 Shewanella sp.
GCGGGCGGTGGGCTGCAAGTGATTGCGGCACCTAAGGTCGATTTCAGTAAGTTTGGCGAAGTGGAAGAAATCCCGTTAAGCCGGATCCAGAAGATCTCTGGCCCGAATTTGCATCGCAACTGGGTGACTATCCCCCATGTGACGCAGTTTGATGAAGCCGATATCACTGAGCTTGAAGCGTTCCGCAAACAGCAAAATGATGTCGCGGCCAAGCAAAAAGCGGATTATAAGATCACACCGTTAGTGTTTATGATGAAGGCCGTGGCCAAAACACTGCAGATGTATCCGGTGTTTAATTCCAGCTTAAGTAGCGATGGCGAAGCACTGATCCAGAAGAAGTATTTCCATATCGGTGTGGCGGTCGATACGCCAAACGGTTTGGTGGTGCCCGTGGTGCGTGATGTGGATAAAAAAGGCATTATCGAGTTATCCCGCGAGCTGGCGGATATTTCTATCCGTGCCCGTGATGGCAAACTGAAATCAGCCGAGATGCAGGGCAGCTGTTTTACCATTTCTAGCTTAGGTGGCATTGGCGGTACGGCGTTTACGCCTATCGTGAACTACCCCGATGTGGCGATTTTAGGTGTGTCAAAATCTGAAATTAAGCCCAAGTGGAATGGTAAAGAGTTCGAACCTAAATTGATGTTGCCATTGTCGCTATCCTACGATCACCGAGTGATCGACGGTGCCATGGCGGCGCGCTTTAGTGTGACGCTGTCAGGCATTTTGTCGGATATTCGTACATTGGTGCTGTAAGTATTAAAGGCTGCTCATCTTGGGCAGCCTTTTGTTTATTGTGATCAACATCAAACACAGGTTAAAATGCGCCCACCTTACGCGCTGGTGCATTTTCAGTTGGCAGGCTTGGTCTTAGCCAATGGATTGAATAAGAATAAGAGGAAAAGATGAGTAACGAAATCAAAACTCAGGTAGTGGTATTAGGGGCGGGTCCTGCGGGCTATTCTGCGGCTTTCCGTGCGGCGGACTTAGGTCTTAACACTGTGATTGTTGAGCGTTTTAGCACCTTAGGTGGCGTGTGTCTTAACGTGGGTTGTATCCCATCTAAAGCCTTATTACACGTGGCCAAAGTGATTGAAGAAGCCAAAGCGGTTGCGGCGCATGGCGTGGTGTTTGGCGAGCCCACCATCGATTTAGATAAGTTACGCAGTTTTAAACAGAAAGTGATCAGCCAATTGACCGGCGGCCTAGGTGGCATGTCCAAAATGCGTAAAGTCGAAGTGGTCAATGGGTTTGGTAAATTCACCGGTCCGAATAGCTTAGAAGTGACGGCTGCTGATGGCAGCGTGACCGTCGTGCAATTTGAGCAGGCGATTATCGCGGCGGGCTCTCGCCCGATCCAACTGCCCTTTATCCCCCATGAAGATCCGCGTATTTGGGATTCGACCGATGCCCTCGAACTTAAAGAAGTTCCTGGCAAGTTATTGGTGATGGGCGGCGGTATCATCGGTTTAGAAATGGGCACTGTGTACTCATCTCTTGGCAGTGAAATCGACGTGGTTGAAATGTTCGACCAAGTGATCCCGGCGGCTGACAAAGACGTGGTTCGCGTCTTTACCAAGCAGATCAAGAAGAAGTTTAACCTTATCCTCGAAACAAAAGTTACCGCCGTTGACGCCCGTGAAGACGGTATTTATGTGTCGATGGAAGGTAAGAGCGCGCCAGCAGAGCCAGTACGTTACGATGCCGTGTTAGTGGCAATCGGCCGTACCCCGAATGGTAAGCTGATCGATGCTGATAAAGCGGGTGTTAAGATTGACGAACGTGGTTTTATCAACGTAGACAAGCAATTACGCACTAACGTACCGCACATTTACGCGATTGGCGACATTGTTGGTCAACCTATGCTGGCGCACAAAGGTGTGCACGAAGGCCATGTTGCCGCCGAAGTGATCGCAGGGATGAAGCACTACTTCGATCCAAAAGTGATCCCATCAATTGCTTACACTGACCCTGAAGTGGCTTGGGTTGGCTTAACCGAGAAAGAAGCCAAAGAGCAAGGTATTGTTTACGAAACCGCGACTTTCCCATGGGCTGCCAGTGGCCGCGCTATCGCCTCTGATTGCGCTGAGGGCATGACGAAGCTGATTTTTGATAAAGAGACTCATCGGGTGATTGGTGGGGCGATTGTCGGGGTGAACGGCGGCGAACTGTTAGGCGAAATCGGCTTAGCGATTGAAATGGGTTGTGATGCTGAAGATCTCGCATTAACTATCCATGCGCACCCTACATTGCATGAGTCAGTCGGCTTAGCGGCTGAAATCTACGAAGGTTCGATTACCGATTTGCCTAATCCTAAGGCAAAAAAACGCTAATTGAGTCGCAGAGATACCTTGGGGTTGGCGGCTTAAGGGCTGCCTTAGGTTAATGCACCACAGGTCCCAAGTTTAAGGCTGCGACTTAACCGGTTGAATAATAAAAGCGCTCATCAGAGCGCTTTTTTGTTGTTAATATTTACACCGTGTGAACTTTTTGTTGCCATCAAGGGGTTGTTCGCGGTGCGGATGCTGGGTATTCTGTGCCCGTGTATTTGAAATAAAAGCAATATTCCCAATGTGGACACCCATCCTCAATATCCTGTGTATCGTTGCTCTCCTCTTGGGGGTAAACCTGCCTGCGGCTCACGCAACCTCAGTAGTGCAGCGTGTCTTTACCGATAAAGAGGGGCTGGCTGGCACCAGTGTGCGCAGTTTAGCGGTTGATGATTATGGTTTTGTGTGGGTGGCTACAGAGCAGGGCTTGTATCGTGTCAGCAATGCAAAAGTGCGCCGTATCGATAAAATTGGCGCAGAAGGGCGTCTTGAGGATGACTTTTTTAATTTAGTGGCGAATGTTGACCGTGATCATTTGTTAGTCAGCACCAATTCAAGCATTTATCTTTACAATTTTCTGACCAATCAATTTACCCCATTTGGCTCGCCGGAGCTGTTTCCTGAGTTTCAGAATGGCACCTTAGTGTCCGTTAGCCGCAAAAATGACCAGCAATGGCTGCTGCTGATGTCTAACGGCCGGGTGTATGAATTTACCCTTGAGAATCAGTCACTAAAGTTAATTAAACAGTTACCTTTTCATGACGATAACCCTTGGCGCAAGGTGATTGCGCTAGCCGATGGGCGGCTGCTGCTCGCCGGTAAGTACAAGTTAGTGTTAACTAACATGGCCGGGGAAACGCAGCTGACGCTCCCTTGGACTGTGCAGCAGGGCAGTATTTCGGATGTGCTGCTAGACAGTCAGCAGCGTATTTGGATTGCCACCAATATGAGCGTATATCGGCTGGATTTGTCGAATAATGCCATTCATGCCGTGCCAGAAGTGCCGGAATGGAACACGATGATCCTAGAGGACCCCAAGGGGTATTTATGGTTTAGCAATAATCACGGGTTGAAAAAATGGCACCCCGACACCGGTGAGCTTATTGACTATCAAGCCGAGCTTAAGGCCGAGGCGAATATCGAAAAGCCCAAGGCGATGGTTTTTGACTCCACGGGATTGCTGTGGGTGGGCGGCTATGGTGATGGTGTCGCATTGCTCGTGCCCAAGGCGGATTTTTTGTTAGATAGCTATAGCGCTGAGCCGCCTTATCGACTTGAGGATCCGATGACGTGGACTATTTATGAGGATCAGCAAGGACTCTGGTTAGGCTCCTCGTTGCTTACATTGATCCCCCATCACAGCCATAAAACTATCGTTATCCCTATCGACGGATTAAAGCCTGCGACCAATGTCTACGATATTAAAAAATGGGATGAAAGGCATTTATTGGTGTTTACCAGCTCAGGGCTCTTTGTGGTGGACACCGAAAAACACCAAGGCATCGGCTTTGCCCAGTGGACCAAAGGCAAGGACATTCTCGCTAACAAAGTGATATTAAACGCCTATTTTGATCCCCATATCACTGGGCGGCTGTGGATTATCACTAGCAGCGGCTTATATTTTTGGGAAGCCCACCTAGCAGAACCACAGTTATTTGATTTAGAAAAATGGGGTATGCAATCTTCCAATAAAAGCTATCCATTGATTTTTAAGGTGTATCGAGCGACGGATGGCAAATTTTGGATCAGCGGCGAAAAAATATTCGGCTATTTTGATGATAACTGGCAGTTTAAGGATATGCGTTCGGTATTTAAGACCTTCGCGACCCTGCCTAATATCAATCATATCCAAGAGATGTCACCCGGTGAGATGTGGTTTGGCACCTACGAAAGAGGCTTGTTTGCCTATTCTCTTGCGCAGGATAAATTAACCTCCTTGACCCAGCAATGGGGCGTTAATTGCAGTGCGATTTTATTTTTACAAAAAACAGTCGAGGCCAATTTTATTGGCTGCGCTGGCTCGCTGATCCGTCAGGATGTGAAGAGTGGCCGCATTCAAGTCTTTGATCAAAAAGATGGGTTTATTTCTGATGAGTTGAATGAAGGCGCGTATTTTTTTGGCGGCAATCAACATTTTTATGTGGGCACCCCCGATGGGGTGATGCGCTTAGATGCCCAAGCATTAGCGAATCGGTTAACTAATATTGCGATTAAGTTAGAGTCGGTCTCGGTGTATTACGATGAGGCGACCGAAGTGTCATTGTTGCCGCAACCTCATCTGGTCATACAACCGAATGCGAATATGGTCAGCTTTCAGATGACCAATTTAGATTATCTTGATGATGCCCCCATCCAATTGAAATACCGGTTACGCAGTGGCGGTGAGCTCGATAATTACGTTTTACTGCAGGGGGAGTCGCAAATTACCTTGGCGGGTTTAGCCGCCGGAGAATATCAGCTGGACGTGTTAAGCCAGGTGAATGGAGTGTGGTCTGAGCAGCCCTTCTTATATCCGTTTACGGTCAAGCAGCACTGGTGGACGTCTCAAGGCTTTAAAATTGCGCTGTTGTTGCTGCTCTCCTTGATGGCTTTAAGTTTTGCCTGGTATCGGCATCGGCAAATTATCATGATGCGCAAGATGAACCAAGCCCTAACCGACAGTGATGATCGGCTGAGGCAATCGCTGCGGGGCAGTGAGTCGGATCTGTGGGAATGGCATAAAGAGACCCAGATGCTGCACTTAGATAACCGTGGCTCGGTGTTAGGGCGGCATACGACGGAAATCATTGTGCCTTTGCATCAACTGCCAATACACCCACAGGATAAAGAAAGAGTGATTAACCAGTGGCGCAGCATGATTTCGGGGGAGCTTGACCGCTTTGAGGTGGAGTATCGCTATCGCCGCGAAGACAGCGACTGGGGTTGGCTCAGGGTGCGCGGCCGCCCGGTTGCTCGCCATAAGCACACCCATGAGATTGAGCGCGTGGCAGGGATTTACAGTGATATCACGTTGCAGCGGCAACTGGAAGATGAGGTGGATTTATTGGCACAAGCCTTTGAAAATACTTCAGAAGGCGTATTGATTTTAGCTGCCGATGAGCGGATTAAGGTCGCCAATCATGCCGCGCAGCAGATTATTGGCGCTGACGCTTCTCAGTTGGTAGGCCAATCCTTCTCGCAATTTGTGCAAATGGAGGGCGGTTTAGCGACCGAGATTGCACAGTTGCTCAACCAAGCCCAGTCTTGGACGGGTGAGCGGGAATTGTTGGCGCATGATGGTAAGCGCTGTCCGGTGTGGCTCAATGTGTCGCTTATGAACACCACCAATGAACAGTTAAGCCACTATGTGGTGGTGTTTTCTGATATGACGGAGCGCAAAAAAACCGAAGCCGAACTGCGGCGCATCGCCAATTTTGATCTGTTAACTGGCCTGCCCAATCGCGCGTTATTTAATCAAAAGTTATTACAGTCGATAGCCGCAGCGCAGCAAAGCGAGGATAAGCTTGCGCTATTGTTTCTCGATCTGGATCGCTTTAAGCATGTTAACGACTCCTACGGACATGGCATGGGTGACGCCTTGCTGGTGGAGGCCGCCAGACGGCTGCAATCTTGCTTAAGTGCTGACGATCTCCTGTGCCGTTTTGGCGGCGATGAGTTTGTCATTCTGTTACATCACGCCAATAATTTAGACGATATCAATCATTTAGCTGAGAAAGTGCTGGAGCAGATTATCGCGCCATTTCGATTATTTGGCCGGGAGTTTTATATTTCGACCAGCATTGGCATCAGTTTATGGCCGGATGATGCACTGCAGCCCGAGGCTTTTATTAAAAATGCCGATTTAGCCATGTACCACGCCAAAGAAGAGGGCCGCGGCAATGTTAAATATTATTCCCACGAGCGTAATGCCCAAGCCTTATATCATTTGCACCTTGAGGCGGATCTGCGTAAAGCGATAGAGCGGCAGGAATTTGAGGTTTATTATCAGCCTCAGGTGAATATCTTGCGGGATGATAAATTGGTTGGGATGGAGGCCTTGCTGCGCTGGCGCCATCCTAAAGAAGGTTTTATTAGCCCAGATCTGTTTATTAAGCTGGCAGAGTCCTGCGGTCTGATTGTTGATATCGATCGTTTTGTATTACGTCAAGCTTGCTTGCAGGGCAGCAAGTGGCTGAAAAACCGTGTAGAGCCCTTTAAAATTGCCGTGAATATCTCTGCCATGCATTTCCGTCAACCTGATTTTATTGAAGGGGTTCAACAGATTTTAGCGCAGACCGGGATGCTTCCCTCGGCCCTTGGATTAGAGATCACCGAAGGCGTACTGATGAAAGAATTGCAATTTGCCCAAAGCCATTTGGAGCAATTAAAAGCTTTAGGCGTTGAGGTGGCGATAGATGACTTTGGTACTGGATATTCATCCTTGGCCTATTTGCGACATTTTCAGGTCAACAGCCTTAAAATCGATCGTTCTTTCTTGATTGATATTGCCACTAACCCCGCCGATCAGGCGATTGTCAGCAGTATTATTGAGTTGGCCCGTAACCTTAAATTGACGGTGGTTGCCGAAGGGGTGGAAACCTTAGAGCAATTGGAGCAAGTATTTAGCCGCGGCTGCTACCTTATCCAAGGATATTATTTTGCCGCGCCGATGTCAGTGAGGGATGCTGAACGTTACTTGCTGCTCGAGGAAAGTCATGAGTTAACCTTGTAGTGGCTGAGCTGCATCTCTGGTCGTTAACAGGGCTGCGGTGCAATGCCAGTTGCTAAAAGCCTGCCCCAGCCATCCGGCGGCATGTTTGATCCAGCAGTATCAGACTGAGTTGACGCTCCCTTGTTACCCGGATTCTTTCGCCCCGCAATCGCCGCGTTGCCGTTATTGTCTAGCCATTGTGATAAGGTGGCGGACTGATTGTGGTCGTGCCTATTGTGGACAGGCCTATTGCGGGGGCGACAGACGGATTGTGGAGTGTCGCCTAGGGCTGATTTGTGAAAGCGCTCGAATAAATATGACTGACCTTGGCTCCCCTAGGTTTGTTAGTATTGGCGATGATATCGCCAAGTATTTGCATTTTTTAACAATAAAACCAAGTAGCTCATTATGATGCGTCGATTTTTTGCAGTGTTGTGTTTATCCGTGTGTTTGACGCCAGTGCTGGCAGCCGAGCGCCCCAAAATTGGGGTGGTGCTGAGCGGCGGGGGCGCCAAAGGTGCCGCCCATGTGGGAGTGTTAAAAGTATTGGAGGAGCATCGGATCCCGGTGGATTACATTGCCGGGACCAGTATTGGCGCTTATGTCGCTGGGATGTATTCCCTTGGTTATAGCGCCGCAGAGGTTGAAGCCATCATGATGGGGACGGATTGGGGGAGTGGTTATTCCGACACCATCGCGCGTAATGCCTTGAGTTACCGAGATAAACAGCTGCGCGATCGTTACAATATCCCAATCAATGTCGGCTATAACCAAGGTGAGGTGCGCCTGCCAAGTGGCCTGCTGCGTGGGCAGACGATGTCCGAGTTATTACGCCAATCCACCGATTTAGTCCAACAATTTGGGGATTTTGATGCATTAGCTATCCCTTACCGCGCGGTGGCGACCGATCTTGAAACCAGTGCTCCGGTAGTGCTCGCCCGTGGCAGTATTGTTAAGGCGATGCAGGCCTCGGCCACTGTGCCGGGGGCCTTACAACCCGCGCTGATTGATGGCAAGTTATTGGTTGATGGTGGGATTGCCAATAATATGCCCGTGGATGTCGTGAAGGCGATGGGGGCGGACATTATTATTGCCGTAGACATTGGCTCTCCCCTCGTGACGAAAGACAAACTCGATAGCACCATTGCAGTGCTCGATCAGCTCTCGAATTTTTTGACCACCGCCAGCACAGAGCAGCAAAAGCGCCTCCTTAGCGAAAACGATATCCTGATCCGCCCTGCGATCAATGCGCTGAGCACCACGGATTTTACGATCATGCCGCGCGCGCTGATCCTCGGCAAAGAGGCCGCTCAAAATCAATTGGTCAAGTTGACTCAGTTAACGGTCACGCCCGAGGTATACGAGGCATACACTCAAGCCAAAGCGCACAAGGCTAAGCAGCTGGTTGCGGCCATTCGCCAGCCCATCGCAGACATTGTGTTCGATAACCATTCTAAGGTGAGCCTGAATCTGCTCAAAGAAACCTTGAACCTCAAGGCGGGGCAAGGCGTGACGAAAGACGAGCTGAACGCCGCATTACAACGTATTTATTCCCTTAATAAATTTGAGCGAGTGGATGCTGAATTTAGCGATGGCGAGGCGGGGCGGATACTCACCATCACTACCAAAGCCAAATCGTGGGGGCCTAATTACTTCCAACTGGGATTTAATTGGGAGGATGATTTTAGCGCAGACTCAGTGATGAGTGTTGATATGGCCTACACCATGACGGATCTTACCTTCAATGGGGGCGAGTGGCGTAATGAGGTTAAGCTTGGCTTTGATAAACGCTTTGCTACCGAGTTTTATCAACCCTTAGATCGCGATCAAGTCTTTTATAGCCGGGCTCGTTATCAATACGATATTAATAATTGGAATTTGTATGACGATAATAATAGCGCCATCGTTTTTGACAAGAAAAACAATACAGTAGAGCTTGGTATAGGCTATCACCCCATGCCGCAGGCAATGATGGAATTAGGCTTTGTGCTTGAAAAAGGGCAGATCAGTAACGAGGCTTGGCTCAGTCAGGATTTTGATTTTAAGTCCTACGGTGGTTACTTTAAAGTGGGTTATGACAGCCTCGATAGCATCAATTTCCCGACGTCGGGTAATCGGGTAACTTTAAATGTGTATGTTCGTAATGAAGATTTTAAGGATGTGGTCCTAAAAGCGGAGGATTACAGCGTGCAGATCGAGGCGGATTGGAAGGGGGCGCTGAGTGTTGGGAACCACGCCTTTGTGGGCAAAGCCTCCTTGGCGACCAATAATAGTGACGGCCTTAATACCTTACATTTGTCGGAGTTAGGCGGGTTTTTGAACCTCTCAGGCTTCCATAAAGATTCGATAATGGGCGCCCACAAAGTATTTGGGGCTTTTATTTATCAATATGACTTGGGCCGCGATGCCTTAGGGATGACCGATTACCCGCTTTACTTAGGTTGGAGTGTCGAGGCCGGCAATGTGTGGTATGAGCAGGCCGATGTTTCGCTAACCGATTTGATTTACGCCTCAAGCCTGTATGTGGGCACCGATACGAGTTTAGGCCCCGCTGCCCTCGGCTTTGGGATCACCGATATGGGTGATAAGTCGTTATACTTATTTTTAGGTAAAGCGTTCTAATTGGCGAGGTTGAGTCAGATTATCACAAGGGCATCAAATAGATGCCCTTGTTGTTTTTGCGGGCATAACGCATGAGGCCCGTCGCCTTGGCGTCATAACCTTTTACAAAATCCCGCTACAGCATGACTGGGCAAAATGGTAAGGTTTTCACCGAAAAATGAGCATCAAATTAACCTAAGCTGAGGAAATAATGAAAAAGATAAGTACATTAGCGCTAGGTATCGCCTTAAGTTTAGGCTTAGCCGCTTGCAGCTCCGAGCCAACAACCAAGGTCGCCGCAGTCTCTGGGATTGAATTGCAAAATTTTGATGCCTCCGTGCGCCATCAGGATGATTTTTATTACAGCGTTAACGGCAAATGGCTTGCCAATACGCCCATTCCCGCCGACAAATCAAATTACGGTGCGTTTTCAGTCCTCTACGATCAAAGCCAAGCGGCGTTGAAAAAAATTATCGATGACGCTGCCGCAAGCACTCAGGCGGCCCCCGGTTCAAATACACAGAAAATCGGCGATTTTAATGCCAGCTTTATGAATACCACGCTGCTTGAAAACCTCGGCGTCAGCCCACTGACGCCCTTGCTTAGCGATATCGCCAGCGTGAAAAGTCACCATGAGTTACCCGCCCTCATGGGCAAATTATTGGTCAATGGCTCCGGCATTCCCTTTGGCTTTTTTGTCAACAATGATGCCAAAAACTCCAGCCAATATGCGGTTTATCTCAGTCAATCGGGATTAACCCTGCCCGATAGGGACTATTACCTGAAGGACGACCCCAAGTTTGTCGCGACGCGCCAAGCCATGGCGCAATATGTGACCGATATCCTCACCGAGGCCGGATATCAGGATGCTAAGCGTGCGGCCAAACATGTGGCGGACATTGAACTGATGCTCGCCCAAGGCCAGTGGAGCCGCGTGGCATCGCGCGATGCCAATAAGGCCTATAACAAACTTGACCGTGAGCAGTTGCAACACTTAATGGGCGCCTTTGACTTTAATGCCTTTGCCGCCAGTGCCGGGCTTGGGGATAAAGTCAGCGCCGTGATTGTGCGTCAACCCTCCTACCTTGAGCAACTGGGCGAACAATTTACGCGTTTCCCCGTTGCTGCGTGGCAGGATTATTTAGCTTTCCATTTAGTGGATAGTTATGCCGAGTTATTGAGCCAAAAGTTTGTCGACGTGAACTTTGCCTTTAAGGGTAAAACCTTAATGGGCATTGAGGCGCAGGAGCCGCGCTGGAAAAAAGCCGTGGATGGCGCCGATCAAGTGATTGGTGAGTTGGTGGGCGAAGAGTATGTCAAGCAGCACTTCAAACCTGAAGCCAAGGCGCGGATGGAAACCATGATCAACAATCTGATCAAAGGTTTTGAAGTCAGCATTAACGAACTCGAATGGATGACCCCGGCAACCAAGCTGGCCGCTCAGGAAAAACTGGCAAAATTTACCTATAAAATCGGCTATCCCGATAAATGGAAGGATTATTCTGGCCTTGAGATCAAAGCCGATGACTTAGTCGGTAACTATATGCGATACGCCCGCTTTGAATATCAAGGGATGATAGATAAGCTCGGTAAGCCTATTGATCGCACTGAATGGGGGATGACGCCACAAACCGTCAACGCCTATTACAGCCCGGTGAAAAACGAAATTGTGTTCCCCGCGGCGATCTTACAACCGCCATTCTTTAACATGGATGCCGATGATGCGGTGAACTACGGCGCGATTGGGGCGGTGATAGGCCATGAGATCAGCCATGGTTTTGATGATCAAGGCGCTAAATACGACGGCGATGGCAACCTGCGCGATTGGTGGTCAGATAAAGATCGGGAAGAGTTCCAAAAACGTGGCCAGCAATTAGCGGCGCAATACTCTAAGTATGAGGCCTTGCCCGGCAAGTTTGTGAATGGTGAATTTACCTTAGGCGAAAATATCGGTGATTTAGGGGGCTTAACGGTGGCAGCTCGCTCTTATCTGATGAGTTTGCAGGGTAAGAGCGCCCCGGTCATTGATGGCTTAACCGGTGAGCAGCGCTTCTTTATGGGGTGGTCGCAGGTGTGGCGTCGTAATTATCGCGATGAAGAATTGAGCCGTCGCTTACTGACCGATCCGCACTCGCCGAGCCATTTTCGCGCGATGGGCACGCCCCGTAATATCGAGGCATTTTACCGCGCCTTTGAGGTGCAACAGCACGATAAGATGTACCTCGCCCCCGATGAGCGGGTGAAAATCTGGTAATAAACCCTTGATGAACCCTCGATAAAAATTAAGGCGCCCCCTTTGTGTGGGGCGCCTTTGTATGGGGGGATAGGGCGTATGGAGCGCCTTTGTCATTGACGGTGACGCTGTAAACGGCGGCTGCGCCGCTTATTGCAATGACACTTTAAGGGCGCTCAGCATATTGCTGATGCAGGGCCTCGAGCAGTTTATCCTCAAGCTCAAAGCGGCTTTCCATCGCTTGGGCCAATTGGCTCAGATCGTCATCGAGCTGATACAACACTCGTTCGTCCTGCGCCTCGGCATATTTATCGTTAAAATCGAGGGCCACATGGGTCGTGGGAGTAATTTTAGGTAACACTTGTTGGGCCAAGGCTTTGCTGGATTCGCCAACCTTTTCGCAGGCGCTGACCACCTGATCATACACCTCAAAATGCCCCTCAGAGACATAATCGACTAACAGATCGCAAAAAGACTTAATTTGCTCAAAGGAGGGCAGGGCTTTTTCTGATTTATGGTTTTCAGGTTTACTATAGGGCGGCAGGCCAGCAATTTGGCAGTAATGCACTAACAGGTTGCGACGATTGTCTAGCCATTGATCTATAAGCTTATTTGACCCGCCCCACTTTTGTTCTGCTTTTTCAAGTTTTCTCAGCATGATGCATTCCATTAAAGTGCTAGCACATATTGCTAATGTAGGGGACAAACCCGCTTTTGATCAACTCTTTTTTGTGGGGGAATGGCTACCGGTGAGCGCGGTAAGAGTTCGTGCTGGCGGCGCACCGATGGCGCTAAAATAGAGGGCGTGATGGCTTTTAGCGGATGAGTGGTGCTCGCTATGCTGGCGTCACAAGTTGATGGCCAGTGAACTCTGCCCAATAGGTCAATAAAAAGCCCAACGATAGTCTCCTATCGTTGGGCGAGTAATGGTTGTAGCAGGCTCGATGCGACGAGCTTCTTGATTGTTCTTGCTAGCGCAGACTTTTTATATCAAAGGCGTGGAACTGGTGCAACTTTTTTCTGTCCTAGTGTGACTTATCGTTTGAATATTAAACCGTATCTTCTCTTGTTAGCGTTTTAGGGTGGAATTAACCTAATGGAAAGCAATGATGGGGATTGGCTCACATTAATAGGTACATAAAGGTTACATTATTCACCTAACTGCTAAACTACCGCCCCAGCGGATCTCAACAAGTCTAGGAATCAAGCCCAATGGCAGAATTAAAAAATGATCGTTATTTACGCGCGCTACTAAAGCAACCTGTCGATATGACGCCAGTATGGATGATGCGTCAAGCAGGCCGTTATCTTCCTGAATATAAAGCCACGCGCGCTCAAGCGGGTGATTTTATGTCTTTGTGCAAAAACCACGAGTTGGCCTGTGAAGTGACGCTGCAGCCATTGCGCCGTTATGAACTGGATGCGGCAATTTTATTTTCCGACATTCTGACCGTGCCCGATGCTATGGGGTTAGGTCTGTATTTTGAGGCGGGTGAAGGCCCACGTTTTGCGCGCCCAACTGATACCCTCGATGCGATTAAAAAATTATCCATTCCTGATCCAGAGGATGAGCTGGGTTATGTGATGAAGGCGGTTAGCACGATTCGCCGTGAATTGAATGGCCAAGTACCATTAATCGGCTTCTCCGGTTCGCCTTGGACGCTGGCCACTTATATGGTGGAAGGCGGGTCGAGCAAAACCTTCGAAAAAATCAAAAAAATGGCCTACGCCGAGCCTGCGGCATTGCATATGTTGCTCGATAAGTTAGCGGATTCTGTGATCTTATATTTGAACGCGCAGGTAGCTAACGGTGCACAATCGTTAATGATTTTTGACTCTTGGGGTGGCGCGTTATCGCATACGGCTTACCGTGAGTTTTCATTGCGTTATATGCAAAAAATTGTGGATGGCTTAACCCGCTTTGCCGATGGCCGCCAAGTGCCTGTGACCTTATTCACTAAGGGTGGTGGTTTATGGTTAGAAGCCATGGCTGAAACCGGTTGCGATGCGTTAGGACTCGACTGGACTGTCGATATCGCCGATGCCCGTCGCCGTGTAGGCCATAAAGTGGCGTTACAAGGCAATATGGATCCATCCATGTTATATGCACCTATCCCGCGCATTGAAGAGGAAGTGGGTCAAATCCTTGCGGGATATGGCGAAGGTACAGGCCACGTATTTAACTTAGGCCATGGTATTCACCAACATGTCGATCCAGAGCATGCCGGTGCCTTTATTAAGGCGGTGCACGCGCAGTCTAAGCAGTATCATAAGTAGTATTACGGCAGCAATGACAGCGGCAATTTGGATGAACGGACCTTAGGGTCCGTTTTTTTGTGCGTTTTTATTGGCGTAAAGATGCGCTGAACAGGTGGATAGCGTGATTTTGCGCATAGAATGTGGATGATCGCGAGATTTTTACCAAATAGATCGACAATTACTGCGTTAAATCAAAGGTGTTAACAATGATTAAATGCATGCTATTGATTAATTTAGCAACGGATAACGCTAAGTGATATTTAATAACATGAGTAAATAAGCTATGTTGCACGGCGCACTGAGGGATGATGCGACGCCGTTCGTCAATTTAGTTACGATAAGCCGTGGTGATAGATGCACATTGGCAAGAAAATACTGGTTTTTATTGCGGGCTTTTGTCTTCCTGCGGTGGTGCTCGTCACCTATGGCCTGAGTTATTGGTATGAGCATCGCGTTACCCTACTCCAACAAGAAAGTAGCCAAAGGGAACTTGCTAATATTCGCCAGCAGTTTCAACGTGATGCAGATCGTTTAACTTTTCTTACTCAAATTTATGCCCTGCCATTGTCGCAATTGGCATCCCCTCCTCCCAACGCCTTCGAATCCTCCTGGCGCGATTATGCCGATGTCGTCAATTTGAGCGGATATCACCTGCGCGCCGGCCAGTTAACC
>NZ_JBOFMC010000120.1:0-2976 GCF_051658185.1 Shewanella sp.
CGCGCCATACGGCGGCTTCATCACCACTTAACATAAAACCAATCGATTGTGCAGCAATCCCATGGGCACTGGCCGCGGTCATATGTTTGCCATCGGGTGACACGGGTCTGAAGTTAGGGATCCCCAGCATTAATGGGACGGACGGACCATAAATATCAGCATCTAAAATCCCGACCTGCGCGCCTTCAGCAGCCAAGGCCAAAGCGAGGTTGACCGCTGTCGTGGATTTGCCCACACCGCCCTTACCGGACGCCACAGCAATCACTTGCTTGACATTGGCAATGGGCGCGATAGACGCAATGGCTGAATAGACTTTGGGTTGGAAGTCAATCTCGCACTCCACCTCATCAATCGCATCCAGCACAGCGAGTTTGTTGGTCAGCGCCATCACTGTATCGCGGTATTGGCTCATGCAAGGGTATGGATAGACCAAGCCAAGCTGCAAACGTTTACCGTCTAATGCTAATTTAGTCACGCATCCGGCGCTCACTAACCCGGTTGCTAAATACGGGTCGATATATGCATCGAGAATGGCCAGCACGGGCCCGAGAAGATCGTCATTTAAACGATAATCCATCTGAGTTGAAGACAAAAGAACTACCCCCCACCAATAAATTTGCCCAAGTGTACCAGATAATGACGAAAACATTAGCGCAGATTTAGCTCAATTAGCTCAGGTTTTGATGAAAATTCTCCGGCAATCGGTTAGTATCTTTAGCTATATTTTTGGCCCACCACGATATTTGAGACAAGATGGCAACTTCACAACGTAAAATTCTCGTGACCAGCGCACTCCCCTATGCGAACGGACCGATTCATTTAGGTCACATGCTGGAATACATTCAGACGGACATCTGGTCGCGTTACCAAAAACTTCGTGGACACGAGTGTCACTATATTTGTGCCGATGACGCCCACGGCACGCCGATCATGCTCAAAGCCCAGCAATTAGGCATGGCGCCTGAAGAGATGATTGCTCAAGTCAACCAAGAGCATCAGCAGGATTTCGCCGATTTTAATATCGCCTTCGATAACTATCACAGCACCCACAGTGAAGAAAACCGCGCCCTTGCGAGCGATATTTATTTAAAATTGCGGGCGAATGGCTATATCAAGAGCAAGAGCATTTCGCAGTTATTCGATCCTGAAAAGTCCATGTTCCTGCCAGACCGCTTTGTCAAAGGCACCTGCCCTAAGTGTAAATCGCCCGATCAATATGGCGATAACTGTGATGCCTGCGGCGCGACCTACAGCCCAACTGAGCTGATTAACCCTAAATCGGCCGTCTCTGGCGCGACGCCTGTGATGAAAGACACTGAGCACTTTTTCTTCGACTTACCCGCCTTCGAAGAGATGCTCAAAGAGTGGACTCGCTCTGGTGCACTGCAAACCGAAATGGCCAACAAACTCGACGAATGGTTCGAGCAAGGCCTGCAGCAGTGGGACATCACCCGTGATGCACCTTACTTTGGCTTTGAGATCCCTGATGCACCGGGCAAATACTTCTACGTGTGGTTAGATGCGCCTATCGGCTACATGGGCTCATTTAAAAATCTGTGTGACAAACGCCCTGAGTTAAGCTTTGACGAATTTTGGGCGAAGGATTCTAAGGCCGAGGTTTATCACTTTATCGGTAAAGACATCGTTTACTTCCACAGCCTGTTTTGGCCAGCCATGCTTTATGGTTCGGGTTATCGCCAGCCCAACAGCGTCTACGCTCACGGCTATGTCACCGTCAATGGCGCGAAGATGTCTAAATCAAAAGGCACTTTTATCAAGGCACGCACTTATTTAGATCACTTAGATCCTGAATACTTACGTTACTACTACGCGGCTAAACTCAGTAGCCGTATCGACGATTTAGACTTAAATCTTGAAGATTTCGCCCAGCGCGTGAACTCAGATCTGGTCGGTAAGCTGGTTAACTTAGCGTCTCGCACCGCAGGTTTTATCACTAAACGGTTTGATGGCAAGCTGGCGAAAATTACCGACACCACCCTGACCGACGCGTTTTTAGCCAAGCAAGAACACATCGCCGAGTTTTATGAAACCCGTGAATACGGTAAAGCGATGCGTGAAATCATGGCGCTGGCGGACATCGCCAACGGCTTTGTGGCCGATGCGGCACCTTGGCAAATGGTGAAACAGGATGATCAACAGGAAGCGGCGCACCAAGTGTGTTCAAACGCCTTGAATCTGTTCCGTATTCTGGTCACGTACTTAAAACCGGTGTTGCCACGTTTAGCGCAGGACGTTGAAGCCTTCTTCCAACTGACGTTAACCTGGGATAGCTTAAGCCAAGATATGGCAGGCCATGAAATTGCGCCATTTAAAGCCATGATGCAACGGGTTGAATTGGATAAAGTTAACGCTATGGTTGATGATTCTAAAGAAAATCTACAAGCCACGAGTGAGCCAGCAGCACCTAAAGGTCCACTGGCGAGCGACCCCATCAGCGACACCATCAGTTATGACGATTTCGCTAAAATCGATCTGCGTATCGCCCGCATTGTGAAGGCTGAACATGTAGCCGAAGCCGATAAACTGTTAAAACTGCAATTGGATATCGGCGGCGAAACCCGTCAGGTGTTTGCAGGCATCAAATCAGCCTACTCGCCAGAAGATCTTGAAGGCAAGCTGACCGTAATGGTCGCCAACCTTGCACCTCGTAAGATGCGTTTTGGCATGTCAGAAGGCATGGTATTAGCCGCTGGCCCTGGTGGCAGCGATTTGTGGATTTTAGAACCCCATGAAGGCGCACAGCCTGGTATGCGAGTGAAATAATCCCCTCGCAATCCCCTTAACTAATCCCCTTAAATAAGTAAGGCCGCTGTTGCGGCCTTACTTATTTGGGTAACGATATCATTATACAACTTAGCCCTGCAGATGAGTGGTTCGGTAAGGCCAAATTGATTGCCAAACACCGACTGAGCACACGCCGTAAGTTGGTCAAACTGCCCGGTAATTGACAGCAAT
>NZ_JBOFMC010000121.1:0-1464 GCF_051658185.1 Shewanella sp.
CTTAAAAATCGGTTTCGGATCGATCATCTGGTGAGTCATGTGACCTTACTCATCGAACGTGACTATGGTTCATCCCCGGTGGTCGTTGTGCTCCCCGATGGCACTAAATGGTATGCGGACCGTCATCCTGATACGGTAAAATGGGCCGAGGGACTGACCGGTGACATGATTTATATTCCGTCCCCTCAACCGGGGCCGTGGCAACTGCTGGGAAAAGTGTCCGCCGGTTCTAAAATCAAAAAAGTGTCAACATTAGCCATTGAAGTGCAGCCGTTACCTCAACCTTTATTTCAAGGGGAACAACTGAAGATCCACGCTCAGTTACAGGGCGATGCACAGCGGATCCGCATGCCAGGTTTAGATTATTTGGTGGAATGGACCGCGCATTTTGAAAGTCAACACCAGAGCGGCGATGAGAATTTTGCCGCCGGCACTATCATGGTGGGCTCCTATAAAGATAATGGCGAAGCTTATGATGAGCGTCCAGATGATGGCTTATTCACGAGCAATATCGCGTTAAAACAACCTTGGGGCGCTTACGATTTTGTCGTCAAAGCCAGCAATAATGTGTTTGAACGCCAAGTATCGTTTCCCTTTACACTCTCGCCGCCGCCAATCACTCTCGAGCTGATTGCGCCAGAAGATCTTAGCGATACGCGCTGGCGCTTAAAATTACAGATAGATACCCAAGGGTTACAATTAGCCGCAACCCATTTTTCCTTTGAGCTCTACGGCCCGGCGGGATTACAAATTCCACTGGAATTTAGGGACATTACCCAAGCCACTACTGAGCTTATTTTGCCAAGTGTCACCGAGTTTGGCAGTTACCGTGTTAAGGGGGTGGCTGTCAGCACCACAGTCACAGGCCGCGAGATAGTACTGGATTTGCCGGAACGCTTTTTTAATCTAACAGAGCCGCCGCCCGCGCCACCCAGTCCTGAGGTTTTAGCAGCGCAAGCGGCTCAAAAAGCGGCCGAGGAAGAAGCCCTTGCCAAACAAAATGCCTTATTCTGGATTGCAACCATCAATGGCGTGCTATTGATTTTCGGGATTATTGGTTTAATTGTATGGCGTAAACGCCAGAGCTTAGCCCAAGCGTTAGCGGCAGCGGAGCAACGTCTTATCGATGAGAGGCGCCATAACAAATCGGCACCGACCTCTGTGGAGGAAATCGATCTCACCATGCCCGATTAATGCCCGCCAACGGGGGGATAGGGTGGTGATTAACTCGGTGGCGTTTTGCGGCTTCTTAATATTGTCACTGGACATGGCATGGTTGCTGGTAATGGTTGTTTATAGCGGGTTATGGTTATTTATAATAGTTGCTGGGTATGGTCGCAGGATAAGAATAGTGGGTGAGTGCACATAGGGCGTTGCTAAAAAGGTGGCGCCAACAGCAGAACGATTGGCGCCGATATTGCCTAATCATCAATGTTTTTAGCGTGAGTTGGTGATTTTTTAGCT
>NZ_JBOFMC010000122.1:0-4290 GCF_051658185.1 Shewanella sp.
GCGTTTGATGATGCATTGAAACACCATGCAGATATGCGCATCAGCTTGGATCTCGATGACGGGGTAAAGGTCAACTACGGTAAATTTGGCTCCCTGCTCAGTGAGGTCAAAGCCATCACCGGTGATAAGGGCGAGTGATGTGTTTAGCGTTAAGGCGTCAGGTCACTGACGCTGTTTGTCAGATTGTTCACCTTGGCCAACGCCACGGTTACAGATACGGACGAGCAAACACGGTAGAATGGCGCGTCGGATTTTGGAGAACTTAGCCTATGCATATCACCCATCTCTACCTGAACGGTGTCGGGCCACTGACGCAGTCACACCTCGATCTGCAAGATGACTGGCGGGGCGGCGCACATTCTCAGGTGTTGCTTACCGGCCCCAATGGTTGTGGTAAATCAACCGTGTTACGGGCGATAGCCATGTTGTGGGAAGCTGCAGGCTGGTGGCTCGAGCATCGTAAACATTTGCCAGCCAAACATGTAGCCAGTGTTTGGTTGCAACGCTGGCAGGGTGTTGCGGTGATAGTTAACAAGTTGGAGCCTTTTACTACTGAGCCAGTTGGTTTGGTGTTTGGTGCAGCGTTATGGGTCGATGAGTTGCTTAAAAAACATCCTGACGTGCAATGGTTGGGCGAGTCATTCGAACACACGAACAGCTCGAAGATTGTTAAACGCAGTCTGCTGTTATCCGAAGTGCACTGGCTCGATAAGCTAACCGAACAGCGCCGACGTATGTTGCTTAGTTATGACAAGGTTGACGTGCCCAATCTTATCTATCTCGATGCAGAAGAGCGGCGCTGGGTTAACCCAAGACGCAATGTTGGGTCACCCGAGCCAGACCTGTTGAGTCAGCGCTGGCTGACCCGTTATCAAGTCAGCGAGGATTGGAAGGGGCAGTTAGAGCCCTCTTTGATTGCCCTTAAAACCACCCAATTGCATAAATTCCATGAGGTGCTGCGCAATCTCAACCTGTTCTTGCAAGGCAAGGAGATCGAGTCGGATATGGTCCCCGGTGAGAATCGTCTGAGTGTCAAGATCAAGGGGGGGCGCGGGGTGCGTCATTCGCTCGATGAACTGAGTGCTGGTGAGCATCAGGTATTGATCCTCGTCTATCTCATCAGTCGCTGGTTACAACCCGGTGGTATCGTGCTCATTGATGAGCCAGACCTCTATTTGCATCCCTCACTGGTCAGCGGCCTGCTGGCCAATCTTGAACGGCTGGTGGCAGACAAGCAGGGTCAGCTCATCCTGACTTCCCACAGTGTCGATATCTGGCAGCGTTATGAACAGCAAGGGCTGCGGATCGAGCTGCAGGGGGAACAAGCATGAGTTGGCTGGATAACCTGCAGACCAAAATCAAACAGCAATATGTTGGTGCAACCGGCAAGAGGGTCTTGTTGGTTGAAGGACCCGATGACATTCAGGCTTTCAGTGCCTGGTTGGGAAAAGTGGATACGACTTGGGAAAACCGTTGGGTCATTGCCGACGCGCAGAAGAAGGCCAACGTACTGGCACTGCTGGCACGTGAGCCCAAGTGGATTGGTGTGGTTGACCGAGATGAATGGACTGCAGATGTCATTGCTGAAAAGCAACGAGCACTCCCGAATCTCTGGGTTCTTCCACGCTTTTGTTTGGAAAATTATCTGTGTGACCCGGAAGAACTCTGGGCAATGTTGCCACCTGGACAGCAGCAGAAAATCGAGGGTGGCTATCAGGCATTATATGCGGCCATGACAGATCTTTTGCCTATATGGCGCCAGCACGGTGCGCTATGGCAGGCGATCAACCCATTGTGGGAAGGACTGCGTGCGCTGGGCTTTAAGGAGCGGTTACTCGATATTCAACAGGCGGGAGATGAGCAAGCCATCCGGCAAACACTGAGTGAATGGCATCAGTATTTATCGCCTGAGTCAATATGGGCTGACTACCAGGCCCGTTTAGCGGAGGTGACAGCGTGGCCAGTATCACTGCAATTTCAATGTGGGGTTCATGGTAAGCAGTTCTTCCCGAGCGTGGTGCATGACGCCTTGACTCGATTGCTCGGTGAGCAAGCCAAGGCGAATGAGCGTCAAAATCGTCTCTTGCAGAACGCTCTGCCCCCAGCAGATCTTCGCCCTCTTTGGCAGAAAATGGACCTGCTTTATTGACATCCTCCCCTACCTAAAGGAAGGGGATTCCCACTTCACAGCAACCAACCCAAGGCAGCTTACGCCGCCTTGGGATTTACAGTCGCTCCATGGGCTAACACGGCGAGCCCCGCAGCTTTGATATTAATGGCCGCATTCACATCGCGGTCATGGTGTGCCTCGCATTCAGGGCACTCCCAGTTACGCACCGACAACGGCAATTTTGAAAGCGTGTATCCACAGCACGAGCGGCGTACTTGGCCGTGTGACGGGGATTGCCGACCTTTTCACCTTGGCTGGTGACAAACAGGTCTTTTATGCCGAGATCGATGCCGACCATTTTCGGTGTGATGGGCAGGATCTCGGGGTCAAACTCGCACAGGCAGGACACGAAATAGCGGCCAGCTGTGTCTTTGGAGATCGTAACGGTGCTGGGTTCGCAGGGGAGTAGGCGGCTCCAGCGGATAGCCAACGGCTCTTTGCTCTTTGCCATGTAGAGCAGGTCGTTTTTGTAGGTGAATGCACTACGGGTCAGCTCAATGGACTGGCGGTGGTGCTTCTACTTGAAAGCGGGGTATTTGGCCCTTCCTTCAAAGAAGTTTTTGAATGCAGCTTGTTGGTGTCGAAGGCACTGCTGGAGCGGCACACAGGAGACTTCATTAAGCCACTCGAACTCGCCAGAGCGTTTGATTCTGGTCAGTTCGGCGTTTGCTTGGATGTAACCGATTTTTTCCTGTTTTTGATAGAAAGCATCGGTACGCCAGCGAAGGATGTGGTTATAGACGAAGCGCGTACAGCCGAACGTCTGGGCAAGCAAGATTGCTTGTTCAGCCGTGGGGTAGAAACGGTATTTGTAGGCGCGTTTAGTCATGCGTCACATATTTTCGAAGAAAACGTGAATATAGCAATAACTTAACGGAGGAGCGAGAACAGGGGCGGCTTACGCCGCCGCGCTATCCCTCCCTGCCCTAAAAGGACGGGGTTTCTCGCGCAAAAATAATCAATGACGGCAACGATAAAACGCCTACATCTACAAGGTTATAAAAGTGCAGCGGATGTCTGCCTCGACGAGGTGACGGCATTTTCGGTGCTGGCAGGCCCGAATGGTGCTGGCAAGAGCAATGTGGCCGATGGCTTGGCCTTCTTTGGCGCTGTGGTGGCCCGTGGTGCGCGCAACGCTATCCGCGAGTTTGGTGGCTTTAGCCAGATCCATTGCGTCAAATTCAAGAAAGAGAAAGCCCGCACGGCGTCACTGACTCTGGATATCGCGCTGGAGGGTAAGCGTTATTACTACCACTGCAAGTTGTTTGCGATGGACGGTGATCCGCAGGTTGAAGAGCAGCTCAAAATCGACGATCAGCCCATCATGACCCGCAAGCGGGGGCAACCACCGGTGTTGATGCTGCAAGGCAGTGGCGAAGAGAAAGTCACCTTGCCGGATTTTCCCGATGAGATGTCAGGACTGATGATGTTGCCTCATGCTCCGGTTTATCGTTGGCTGAGTAATACCCGGGTTTTTCGTTTTGACCCGCTGGGTACCAAGGAGCCCGATAGCTCCAGTGCGGATTCTGCCGAGCTGGATCTGCATGGACGGAACGTGGCGACCATGCTGTCGTTCCTGGAACAGAAGGCGCCGCAGCGCGAGGCCATTCTGGAATGGATCGAGTTGCTGGTGCCGGGCATGGAGAAGGTGACCACCGAGCAGCAGCGGCTGGATGGCCGCACCGTGATCAAATTCAAAGAGGCGGGCACGCGCAATTATTTTCCTGCCAACCTGATCTCCGATGGCACCATCTATGCCCTCTGCATCATGACCGCCATTCTGAGCCGCGATGGCAGCCTAGGGCTCACCCTGATCGAGGAGCCGGAACGTGGTATTCATCCCAACGGGATTGCCGAGCTGGTCACCATGATGCGCGAGCACGCCAGCCCCGAACATCCGGTGTTGGTGACGACCCATAGTGAGTCGGTGGTGCGCAGTAGTCAGGTGCAAGAGCTGTGGCTGGTCAACAAGCTGGATGGTAAAACGGTGCTCAAGAACGCGGCAAAATCGAGCGTGCCATTGCAAACCTTACCGCTGGATAAGGCCTGGTTGATGAATGTATTCGACGGGGGGCTGCCATGGTAGTGCGGGTGGGCTTTATCGTCGAAGGCAAGACCGA
>NZ_JBOFMC010000123.1:0-18835 GCF_051658185.1 Shewanella sp.
CCCAAGGCGATAGCCAAGCCCGATGAGCCACATGACAAACGACTCATCATCTTGCTCACGCACAGTCTTGGTCACGCACGGTCTCGACAGTCCATAAACCACCAGCGACTAAAAGGGCGAAACAATACGCCCTTAAAACGCAAAACTCCCACTGATGCGGGAGTTTTAGGTCGGCCCCGATGATGGGCCTCGGTGGGGCGGCTGGTGGCTTCCATTTGCATAGCCGTTATCGACACCACGTGTGGTAAGCGAGCCGCGCCATCGGTGTAGCTTACAGCGGTACTACCTTAGCAATGTAAGGTAAATTACGGTATTGCTCAGCATAATCAATACCATAGCCAACAATGAACTCATCGGGAATGGTAAAGCCGATAAAATCGACCTGGACGTCGACTTCGCGGCGCTCTGGCTTATCAAGCAGAGTACATAGCGCGAGGCTCTTTGGCTCACGCAGCAGTAGCATTTCACGCACTTTGCTTAAGGTATTCCCCGAATCAATGAGATCTTCCACAATCAGCACGTCGCGACCGGCGATATCCGATTGCACGTCCTTGAGGATTTTCACATCCCGTGAACTGGTCATCGCATTGCCATAGCTGGAAACCGACATAAAATCGATTTCAACATGGCCTTTAATTCGGCGACATAAATCCGCCATAAAAACCACAGAGCCTTTGAGCAGTCCCACCATCAGCAAACGTTCGCTGTTGGCATAATGGGCATTGATTAGCTCGGCCATCTGATCCAATTTTTGGCTGATCTCTTCTGCTGAGATCATCACTTCGGTGGTGTGTTTCATAGTAGTCTCAATTGTCGATGTCGTGGTCAGTTAACTTGCTGTAACCCCAGCGACTCGTTAATGCATGGTCAACGCCCAAATGATCAAGGATCCGAGCGACCATGAAGTCTACCAGATCTTCCACCGATTTGGGATTGTGATAAAAACCCGGCGCCGCGGGCATAATGGTCACGCCGAGGCGAGAAAGCGTGAGCATATGCTCTAAGTGTATGGCACTAAAAGGCGTTTCCCTCGGCACGAGGATAAGTTGGCCGCGCTCTTTAATCACCACATCGGCGGCGCGTTCAAGTAAATGATTACTCATCCCGCTCGCCACGGCCGCTAAGGTGCCGGTCGAACAAGGGCAAATCACCATTTGTTTAGGAGCCGCGCTGCCGGAGGCGGGCGGTGAAAACCATTCATCTTTCCCCAGTACCACTAGCTCACCCATGAGTGGCGTATTCGCTTGGCTAAGCAGTTCAAGCAATTGCGCTTTGGCTTTGGCGCTGTTGGCACTGAGCTGCAGACCATGCTCGGTCGCCAGCACCACCCGCGCCGCGCTAGAGATCATCAAAAACACTTGATAACCCGAGGCTAACAAACATTCAAGTAACTTCAGCCCGTAGGGCGCTCCCGAGGCGCCCGTCCAAGCAAGACTGATGGCTTTAGCAGACTTCATATAGGCCATGGGATTATGCCTGCACGACAAATTGCGGACGGTCAGCTAATGCGGCTAACAGCTTTTGATGTAAGCCACCAAACCCTCCGTTACTCATCACCACTATGGTATCGCCGGCTTTGGCGCTGGCGGCGACCTTTGCCACCACATCATCAATCTGATGTAACACCGTCACCGGGATAATCGCCGCTTCCATGGCTTCTTTGATATTCCAATCGATTGTATCGGCTTGATATAAAAAGGCTTCATCTGCCTGCATCATCGAATGAGCTAAGGTATCTTTATGGACACCGCTCTTCATGGTATTGGATCGCGGCTCTAATACTACGGTAATTTTGCTCTGGCCCACCTTAGCGCGCATGCCCTTAAGGGTGGTGGCAATCGCGGTGGGATGATGGGCAAAATCATCGTAAACGCTCACGCCATTGACTGTGCCTAACAACTCAAGGCGTCGCTTAGGTGGCACAAAACCCGTCAACGCCTCGATGGCCGCACTCGGCGCCACGCCCACATGGCGCGCCGCCGCAATCGCCATCATGGCGTTGTCGATGTTGTGCTGGCCGATTAACTCCCACTCCAGCACGCCTTGGCTCTGGCCCTCAAAAAACACCTCAAAGCGATGACAGTCATCGGTGAGGGCCTTGCCGTACCAGCCCGTTGCTGACTCTGCGCTATGGTAGGTTTCTTGCTCGCTCCAGCAGCCCATTTCGATGGATTGCTTGACCGCGTGGGCATCGGCGGGCCAAATGATTTTCCCTTGGCCGGGCACAGTGCGGATCAGGTGATTAAATTGTTTTTGAATCGCGCCAAGATCGGCAAAGATATCCGCATGATCAAACTCGAGGTTATTGATTGCCAACGTGCGTGGGTGGTAATGCACAAATTTGGAACGCTTATCAAAAAAGGCGCTGTCGTATTCGTCCGCCTCCACCACAAAAAAGTCTGATTGCCCTAACCGCGCCGACACCCCAAAGTTTTGCGGCACGCCACCAATTAAAAAGCCGGGCTCATAGCCACATGCCGCCAAAATCCACGCTAACATGCTAGAGGTAGAGGTTTTACCGTGGGTCCCCGCGACCGCTAACACCCAGCGGCCTGGTAAAATATGATCGGCCAAAAACTGCGGGCCAGAGGTATAAGGGATGCCAAGATTAAGCACGGCTTCGACACAGGGATTACCGCGACTCATGGCATTGCCAATCACCACCAGATCGGGATATTGCCCTACGGCGCCTAATTGCGCAGGATCAAAACCTTGAATAAGTTCAATCCCTTGCTCCTCAAGCTGAGTGCTCATCGGAGGATAGACGTTAGCGTCTGAGCCAGTCACTCTGTGCCCTTTTGCCCTCGCCAGTAACGCCAGTCCACCCATGAAGGTGCCACAAATCCCTAAAATATGTACGTGCATACCACTCACTCTGATGTTTTTGAATTCGGGTCTATTCTAATCCATCGCAGGACAGATTGTCAGGTAAGGGGCCGGGAAAAACGCCCCCATCACAGAAGGATTAACGTCAAACGCTGGCCGTTAACGCCCCCGTAGCAGAGGCGACGCATGTTCGCTAACAGGTCGTGGCCATATTGCTAACAGTCACAACACCTAAACTTGCCGCTTTAGCGTGGCAGCTCATCGGTGTTAACACTCGGTGCGGGCGGCGCAAACAGGATCCGCAAGCGCTGCTTGAAAGACAATCCGCGCGCGCAGGCTTCGGTCAACATGTCTTGCCATTCCCTAAACGTCACCCGCAGCGGATTAACACTGTTCACCGGCTTAGTAATGCCATACACCACCGTCTCGGTTTCTGCGGCAAAAGTGCCAAAAAGTTTGTCCCAAACGATGAAGATACCCGCATAATTTTTATCAATATACTGGGGGTTACGCCCGTGATGCACCCGGTGATGGGAGGGGGTATTCAAAAGCCACTCTAGGGGGCCGAGGGATTTAATCCATTGGGTATGCACAAAAAATTGTAGCCCAAGATTCAGTAACACCGTAAAAATCACCCATTGTGGATCAAACCCTATCAGGATTAAGGGCAACCAAAACAGCCACATGCCTGCTAGGGGATACATTAAACTCTGACGAAAGGCGGTACTAAAATTCATGTGTTCTGAGCTATGGTGGACAACATGAGCCGCCCACATCCAGCGCACCCGGTGACTGGCGCGGTGAAACCAGTAATAACAAAAATCCTGAGCCACCATCAAGGCAATAAAGCTTAAGGGTGTCAGGGTGATATCGAATAATTTCCAGCCAAAGGCCGCTAAATAGACCTTCGCCACCAGCAACCCACAGAGCAGATCTGACGCCTGATGCATGGCCGCAAGGGTAAAATTACACCACACTTCCCGCCCATGATAGCGAGCACTCAAAGGCAGCGCTTGACGCCGCGTTCCCACGTACCATTCAAGCAAAATACATAGAAAAAAGAGTGGCGCTAACACCAATAAAAGGAGCTCGGGGTGATCCATAATTGCGGCGATATTCATCAAAATGCGTCCTTGTTAGCGCTTACCAGCGCGCGTAGTGATCTTCCGTTAACCCCAGCACCTCGGTGAGCTCATAACGATGCCCGCCATTATCGATAATCGTCCCGCTGAATAAGCCGATATATTGCCGAAAATTACTTTTAAGCAGGATGAAATTGCGCTTTTCACTACGACAGCGGCGCGCGACAAACTGTAAATTGACCTGACCATTAAGGCTATAAATCCGCCAAACCTCGGCACCAGAGTCTCTGTCTGAGTCTCCAGAGCGGCGCACAAATTCAAATTGCACCGGACCAAGCAAATGCCGCTCGCCATTAATCCAGAATACATTTTCATTGGCGCCGGTTTCATTCACCCCCGCAGCCAAGTTAAGCCCCATAATGCCCTGCGCAATCTGCGCGCTAATAGAGGCCCAGCGCCAACTGGTATCGCGGCGCATGAATCCCGCAGAAAAATCATAGCCGGCTAACGCCAAATTCAATGGCTGTGGTTCATGATCAACCATGAGCCGACCTTTAACCGCCAGCCCATTATGTTTTTGGGTATAGGTCCAGCCGTTATAGCCCGTTGGCGTGCACAGCGCCATCGGCAAACTGAGGGCGGGAGGCTGCAAACTGATCTCCGCTTGAATGCGTGGCGTGTCGATAACCAGCTGCCACTCGCCCTCCACAATAGTAAACTGTAAGCGGTTGCCAGCGCGCCCTATCTGACCAAGCCCTTGATAGGGTGAGGGCGTCATGCGATACCCCAGCCTCAAGGGTCTTAGCCACTGCTGCTCGATCAAGCGCTGGTTTTGGATTTCATAGGCATAACAAAACGCACTGCCCAGATAGGCGATATCGGCCAATGCCACCCCGATAACATAACGGGGCGTTACAAGGGAAATAAACTGAAACTGCTTAAAATCAAAATGCTTAGCCCATGCCGATGCGGGCTTATCCATAGTATTGCAATAATGAAAATGGGCTAAGCCGAGGTTATGCACTATGCCATCAAAATGGCCAAACTGTGGGCTGCCACTTGGCTCAATCAACCGTTTGGGGGCTATCTGGGTATTTATCCTGAACATGACTGCGCCTTGTTAAGCTTGTTGTGGGCTTGGCAACCCTCTTATTGCACCTCGAATTTTTACTCTAACCTGTTCACCTCGCCATGAAAAGAGTCCTCAGCAAAAGGTTAACCATGGGTATCTAAGCTTGATATTCATAACGCTCCCATCAGGTAACGGCTGCGGTACTGTCTAGCCTTAACCACTTGCCACTTAACCGTCACTGAACGTCAGCATCAAGGGCATGCGCCTCAATAAGCTTCAGCATCGCGCGCCTGCACTTAATCACCATTGAGGGGCATGCCAATGCGTCCATCGCCCATGCTGGCCACGCTAATCACTGGTGACAACACTAACTAAGGCGTCGCAACACCAACTAAGGTGTAGTAACACTAACTAAGGCGTGGCTACGCCAGCGACTTGCGGCAATACCGACCTGGGCGCACCTCAGCAAGATGGCACCATCGATAAATAAAGGCAAAGACTCACTTTGCATAGACTTACACGAGGGCACCTTGCTAACAGCTTGAAAAGCGAAGCAACACGCTTAAATTACCCTTAGACTGCGGCTGTAGCATCAATAATGATTTCTGGTATGCTGTTGCGACTTTTATTGGTAAGAGAATTCCCCATGAAACGCCTATTAATGACGCTCACCTTCCCGCTGTTATTCGTCGGCTGCGCAAGCCAAAACCCACCGGACTTAGCTTTCAGCCCACAGGTGCCCCATGTCCGCCAACAAACGACGATCCCCATCCAGATCTCGCTCAATACCCTAGATAGCCGCAAATTAGACTATGTGGCACGCTTTATCGAAGAAGGCACCAAAACCCGCTTAATCGGCCCTAGCGAGCCGCCTAATCTACTGCTCGATGACGTCTTTCGCACGGGTTTTGCCCAAGCGGGCTATCAAATTGACCCTAGCGCCAGCCATTCGGTGCAAATTCAATTAGAAGAGTTGCAAATGGATGTGATCAAAAAAACCTTCGGCTATGAAGCCAAACACCAAGTCGTGATTGCCGTACAGGCACGCAATAATCAGCAAGAGTTAGTCAAACGCTATCGCGCCAAAGGCAACCTTAAAGGGCCACTGACGCCGGATTTTGCGACCCTCGAATTAGACATGAATAAACTACTGGGACAGTTAACGGGCGAGATTTTAAACGACCCCGAACTCAATCAGTTTTTACAACAATAACTGCAACCATTGACAGCATTAACGCGCTTTAGGTAACCACTCAAAGCCCTTTATTGCCAAAAGCAGCTTACGTTTACTAAGGAAATCAAAATGCTACGTTGGATATCCGCCCTTGTTATACTCTGTGCCAGCCACAGCAGCCTCGCCATCGACATTCAAAAGGATACCCTGTATCCCCAAGTCGAGTTTGACACCAGTTTAGGCAAAATCGTCGTGGAGCTCGACCGCACCCGCGCCCCCATCACCGTCGATAACTTTTTAACTTATGTGGTGAAAGGTGAATACAACAACACTATTTTTCATCGTGTGATCAGTGACTTTGTTGTACAAGGCGGGGGACTCAATCCCCAATTAGAAGAATTGCCGGAAGGCAAGCCTATCGTCAACGAATCCGGCAATGGCCTGACCAACAGCATGGGCACCATTGCTATGGCACGGGATAACGATCCCCACTCGGCAACGCGCCAGTTCTATTTTAACGTCACCGACAACACTAAACTCGACCCATCAAAACGTCGTTGGGGATACGCGGTATTTGGTGAAGTGATTGAAGGTAAACCTGTGCTCGAAGCCATGGCGGTGGTAGAAACAACCACCAATCCTAAGCTCAATTGGCCCGATGTGCCGGTGACGCCGATTATCCTCAAAACTGCCAAATTATTACCGAAAAAATAATCTCACAAGGATCAGCCAAAACCCAACGGGACTTTCTATACTCTGATGCAGCCCCCGCTACGCTCTCGATAACCTCGGGAGCGTTAGAACGGCGAGGCAAAGCACGACGATAATAACCGAGTTATAAATCGAGTGGGATACAGCGCGGGAATAACCGCCCAATAGCAATAGCGGCGAGACTGCAGTGACAGTCAGGCAAAGGAGGCACAGGGTGACCACAGCGGAATTTATTGACAATAAGGCACCGCAACTGGCGATATATGGCAAAGCCTTTTTAAGCAACACGCTCGATTTTAAAGAGGTCCAGCTTTACCTATGGGATACCTTGGAAGAATGGCAACAACTCGCGCCAAGCGATGAAGCACTGAGCGAAACCGAAAAGGTATTTTGGCATTTGCTCCACAGCTTTAATCAATGGCCAGACTGGATGATCCGTGGCAATCAATATTTACGTCAACAACTCGATGATTGCTGCAATTTTCTCAGTATGGGTGGCAAAGTGCCGAGCGGCTGCATTGGGCTAAGACCACAATCACCGCCGTAAATGGCGTTAACGCTGATGGTTTAGCGGACAAACGGTTAACGACTCCCCAAATAGGCTCACTGAGCCTATTTTGATCCCCGCGCCAGAGCCATCGGCTAAAAAGCGGCAAGCCCCCCCGCAAAGCTGTCGTCAACGTAACAGATATGCCCGCCGATTGGCATTAATCCTTGAACCTAGCTACCCCTTGCCCGTAAGCTAAGCCAATTAAACTCCTTGGCGTTTGTTTATGTTTGCATCCGGTTTTATCCAGCGCACCCTTGATGCGCTCAGCGTTTACTACCATAGGCGGGTACTCATCCTGCTGCTCCTTGGCTTCTCCGCAGGACTGCCATTAATGCTGGTCTTTTCCACCTTATCCTTTTGGCTGAGAGAAGCCGGCGTCGATCGCACCGCGATTGGCTATTTCAGCTGGATTGCCCTCGCTTACGCCTTTAAATGGGCTTGGTCGCCCTTAGTCGACCGCCTCTCCCTGCCCTTCTTAACGCGCGTATTGGGACGGCGGCGCAGCTGGATGTTGTTTGCCCAGTTATTACTGGTTGCGGCTATTCTTGGTATGTCCTTTAGCGATCCTGTTAAGGATCTTGAACGCTTAGCCATTTGCGCCTTGATGGTCGCATTTGCCTCGGCCACCCAAGATATCGTTATCGATGCCTTTCGCATTGAATCGGCACCGGAAAAAATGCAAGCCGCCCTAGCTGCCGCCTACCAAGTGGGTTATCGCAGCGCCATGATTGTCGCGACCGCAGGCGCACTCACCATCGCCGCGTGGGTCGAACCTAGCCACAATGAATACCACCTAATCGCATGGCAAACCTCCTATTTAGTGATGGCAGGCTTGATGGCGATTGGCATTTTAACCACCCTATTTAGCCGTGAGCCTAAGGTCGATACCCGCGCCGCCGATGCCACGGAACTCGCCTTAAAACTCCGCTTAGCACAGCGTTACCCTAGGGCGATAGCTGCCAGCCTGTCATGGATTTATACCGCGAGCATCCTGCCTTTTATCGACTTTTTTAAACGCTATGGCCGCAGTGCGATGCTGATCCTTTTGCTCATATCTTGCTATCGGATCTCCGATATTGTGATGGGTATTATGGCGAATGTCTTCTATGTTGACATGGGGTTTACGAAGGAGGAAATCGCTTATTTAAGTAAGATCTATGGCCTTATCATGACCTTAGTTGGCGCCGCGTTTGGGGGAGTCCTGTTAGCGCGCTTTGGCACGATGAAAATCCTCTTCCTTGGGGCACTGCTGGTTGCGGTGACGAATCTGCTGTTTGCTTGGCAAGCGCTGCTGGGTTATAACGTGGCGTTTTTAACCTTTGCCATTTCGGTGGATAACTTTAGTGCGGGGATTGCAACGGCGGCCTTTATTGCCTATTTGTCCAGCCTGACGAGCCAAGGGTACAGTGCGACCCAATATGCGCTGCTGTCGTCGATCATGCTGTTATTCCCTAAATTTATTGCTGGTTTTTCGGGTGCCTATGTAGACGCCTTTGGCTATGTTCAGTTTTTTATCGCCGCCAGTATTATCGGTTTTCCGGTGTTGTTGTTGATTGCCTTAGTCAATAAATATGCGCCGCATCCCAGCACCTCCCTACGGGATCCATCGTCGCCAGATCGCGCCGAAAAAACCGAGTAATCCACGCATTCTGCAAGAATATGCACGCAAAAAGCCCGCAAATCGCGATCTGCGGGCTTAGCGCGGTCAACTGACAAAGGGGGCAAACCTATGGCAAGCGCAATGCTTAATGGCGAGCAACCCATCACCGGCCTATCATGGGCTTATCATCGGCCTGTCATCGGCTCGGCCTATCATTGAATCAGCCTGTCAGGCCACAGGCATTAACACCATGATTCATCGCACAACCATTCACCGCATAACAAATCATCGCACAACCATTGTTGACACAACAATTCACCGCGGACGATTAATCTTTGAAGTTATCAAACTGAAAAGGCTGACCTAATTCAGACTCACGCGCCAACGCCATGACGGCTTGTAAATCATCACGTTTTTTGCCTGTGACTCGCACTTTCTCGCCTTGAATGGCCGCTTGCACCTTAAGTTTGCTGTCTTTAATCAGCTTTACTAACTTTTTGGCGACTAAGGTGTCAATTCCTTCCTTAAACTTCACTTTTAAGGAAAAGGTTTTACCGCTATGGATCGCTTTTTCATCGACTTCCATCGACGACGGATCAACATTACGTTTACTCAGTTGCATCCGTAAAATGTCCACCAATTGTTTGCATTGGAAGTCATCTTCGGCAGTTAAGGTCACCACATGGTCTTTATATTCCACGCTGGCTTCTTTGCCGCGAAAATCAAACCGCGTCGCCAGCTCACGCTTGGTATTGTCGACGGCGTTACGCAATTCAACTTCGTTCACTTCTGACACAATATCCATCGAAGGCATAATATCTATGTCCCATATTAAATTAACATAGTGCTAGTTTACCCACACACAGGCCGAAGTTGAAGGTAAAGCCTAGAATAAAGCGCGATCATGGGTGACTTTAGCGGCACATTTTCCTATTATTGGCCCACGCCAAAATAATCAAACGAAATTGTGACAACTAAAAATACCTTATTTAAACTGGCATTAGCCGTAGCCGTTGTGGTGATAAGTTATCTGGTGTTTTCCAGACCCACCTATACACAAAGCATTCCCCATCTCGATAAAATTGGCCACCTCGGCAGTTTTTTTTGCTTAGCTTACCTGACCTATTTGGCATTTCGGCCACGCTGGTATTTACTCTCTAGCGCCTTAGCGGTCTATGCGGTGATCATTGAGCTAGTCCAAGCACGCTTACCCTATCGCAGCGCCTCGATAGCCGATCTGCTGGCGGATTTTGGCGGGATTGCCCTGTTTTATTTTTGCCTTTGGGCCTATGGCAAGTATTTCCGTGCCGCCCAATTGATTGACTGAATTGGCTTAAAATCGACTCATTAACACCACGACGGATTCATCACGCCGCCAACATGGATCACCCCATTGCCTAGGCAAATGTCGCAGCCTTGCTGGCCTTACTGTAAATGCGGTGAGTGATGTGAGTACTGTGAGTACTGTGAGTACTGTGAGTACTGTGAGTGCAGTGAGTGCTGTCAATACCGTGAATACTGTAAATGCGCTAAGGTAAACTCCATGACATTACCCAAACCAACTATCGCTATCCTTGGCGCCGGCGCCGTAGGCCAATTAATTGCCTATCAATTGCACGTGGCGGGGAATGAAGTAGGCTTTATCGCAAAAACATTGGCACCATCAAGGCAACAGGCGCTAAGCGTAATACCACTGCCCCCCGCCGCTGCCGCACGCATAAACGCGACGCCGTCAGTCGCAACGGAAGTCATCCCCCCCGCGATGCAGCATTACAGTGCCCCTATCATTGAGGCCAAGGCGGATGCGCTCAAGGCGGTTAAACTGGTCATTGTCTGCGTTAAAGCCTATCAGGTATTGGAAGCTCTCGAGCCATTACTCGCTCAACTCCCCACAGATTGCCATATTATGCTGCTGCATAACGGCATGGGGCCACATTTGGCCGTTGCGCCACTCCTTGGCGGACGAGGTCTCAGTTTAGGTACCACCTCCCAAGGTGTGCTGCGCCTAGGCCCTTGGCAGATAAAGCAAACCGGACAAGGGCTCACGCAATTAGGCCATTACCAAGGACCGGCGTTAACTCAGGAGCTGCGCCACCGCCTGCTGACGGCCATCCCTCACTGCGAGTGGGCTGCCGATATTATTCCCTGCCTATGGCAAAAGCTTGCTGTGAACGCGGTTATCAATCCTCTCACGGCGATTTATCAATGCCCAAATGGCACGTTAGCACAGCCCAAATTCAGTGAGCAGATTGATCATATTTTGGATGAGTTAATCGCCGTTGGCGCCCATGATGGCATCCACCTTGATAAAGCCTTGTTACAGGAAAGGGTCTATCGGGTGATTGAGCTGACCTCGAGCAATTACTCTTCCATGCATCAGGATCTGGCCCACGGCCGACGCAGCGAGATTGCCCAGATTAATGGCTACATCTGCGAGCGGGCCAACGCCCATGGGCTGTGCGCACCGACCCATGCCGCCCTGTGCGAGCGCGTGATTCAACTTAGTCATTCAACTTAGTCATTCAACTTGGCCGTTCAACTTAACCAGTCACTTAGCACTTTTCCATCAAGAACAGCCAAATTCACTTACGCCATAAAGGCATGGGGCTATTTGCTCGGATAAATGCGCATCTAAGCCCCTAGCTCCACATCACGAGGATTGCCGCTAGGGCTATCAATATTAAGCCCAGGTATTCTTGCTTGTTGACGTCATCCTTAAGCCAATATGTGGCGATGAGCATCATAAAAAACACCTCAACCTGCCCTAAGGTTTTAACATAAGGCACTGCCTGAATTGACATTGCGCTAAACCAGCCAATCGAGCCAAGGCAACTGGCAACGCTGATCAGCAGCGTGAGCCTCGGCCGCGCCAACAACGCGGTTAGTGTCCCGCGATCGTTAAGAAGCAAATATCCAAGCAGCACTGCGGTCTGCAGCACAATCACCCACAGTAACACCCAAGCGGCACTGTAGGGGAAGCCCACATTTAAACAAAGGCTGGCCTCGCGAACCCACAGGGATGTTAAGGCAAATGCCGTGCCGCAGGCGAGCCCCATCAATACCGTGGGCCAGGATAAACTGCGCAGACCGTGTTTGGCGCTCATTAAAAAGACCGCAAAGCCACCTAACAGCACCCCCGCCCAACCGAGCAAGGACAATTGGGTTCCAAAAAATAAGGTTCCCAAAACCGCCGCCACCACAGCCTCGCTCTTTGCCAAGCCGGCACCCACGGCAAAGTTTTGCAACTTAAACAGTTGCACCATTAACCCGGTTGCCAAAATTTGCATGGCCGAGGCCCCTACAATCAACCCAACAAACCGCCCGCTAAAATCAGGCAATCCCACATCTTGCCATAGATATAAGCTCGCAAGGTAGGCAGCGGCAATGGGCCCCGCCCATATAAAACGGGCTAATGTCACCCCAGCCACTTTTACTTCACGGCTCAGTTCACTTTGAAATGCGTTGCGCCAAGCCTGCATAAACGCGGCAAATAAGGTCAACAACATCCACATTTTAACTATTCCAACAAAAGGGGCGCGAAAATGTATCATAAAGCATCAAGCGCTAACCTTGCTACGGCATTGATGTCATTCTAAAAGCAAAAAGCCCCGAATTTCTCAGGGCTTTATCTGCGTAACAGGCAATATCACTATTTGCTGGTATCGATAGGGTCAAAAGATTTGACCAAATCGTCAATCGCTTTCATCTGGGTGAGGTAATTTTCTAACTGATGCAGCGGCAGCGCACAGGGGCCGTCACACTTAGCATTATCGGGATCCGGGTGAGCCTCAATAAACAGCCCCGCTAAACCTAAGGCCATGCCACTGCGAGCCAATTCGGTCGCTTGTGCACGGCGACCACCAGCAGAGTCGGCGCGTCCACCCGGACGCTGCAGCGCGTGGGTCGCATCGAAAATCACCGGGTAACCCGTTTGCTTCATTTCATCCATGCCGAGCATGTCCACCACCAGGTTGTTGTAACCAAAGCACGAGCCACGCTCGCAGAGGATAATTTCGTCGTTACCCGCTTCATTAAATTTGGTGATGATATGGCGCATCTCGTGGGGCGCTAAAAACTGTGGTTTTTTCACATTGATGATGGCGCCGGTTTTTGCCATGGCCACCACCAGATCCGTTTGCCGAGCAAGAAAGGCTGGGAGTTGAATAATATCCACAACTTCAGCAACGGGCGCACACTGGTGCACCTCATGCACGTCGGTGATCAGCGGCAGGTTAAAGGTGTTTTTGATCTCCTCAAAAATCCTTAAGCCCGCTTCCATCCCAGGTCCACGGTAGGAATTGATTGAAGAGCGATTAGCCTTATCAAAGGACGCCTTAAACACATAGGGGATCCCTAATTTTTGGGTCACTTGCGCATAGGTTTCAGCAATCGACATCGCCAGATCGCGCGACTCCAACACATTCATGCCACCAAACAACACAAAAGGTTTATCGTTGGCGATCTCGATTTTACCTAACTTAATGATTTTATTGCTCATCGCAACTTCTCTCTTAAAGGCTGGACGCAGTCCAGCGGTGAATAGGAGCTAAGGCGGTTATACCGCAACTAACTGTAAAATTTGACCACAAATCCACGCCATATAGGTACCTAACACATACCCAAATACGGCTAATAATACCCCCACCGGGGCAAGAGCGGGGTGAAACGCGGCGGCGACCACGGGCGCCGATGCAGCACCGCCAATATTGGCCTGGCTACCCACCGCCATGTAAAACAGCGGCGCCTTAATCAGTTTAGCCACCAATAACATTAAGGTGGCATGCACGAGCATCCACACTATGCCAATTAAAAAATACAGTGGCGTATCCAGCACTTTGCTCACGTCCATCTGCAACCCAATGGTGGCCACTAAAATATACAAAAATGCCGAGGCCAGCTTTGATGCCCCCGCAGCTTCTAAATGACGCGCCGGGCTGAAGGATATGGCCAAACCGATGGTCGTGACGATCACCACCAACCAAAAGAATTTAGAAGTAAAACTGTAATCCACCGTCCAAGGGTAATTGGCCTCGAAAAACGGCCCCAGAAAATCCGCCGCAATATGGGCGATACCCGTGATCCCAAAGCCGACAGCCACGATCAACATCAGATCTCGTAGGTTAGGAATACGTGCATTATCAGCTTGATATTGCTCAACTTTGGCTTTTAAGGTTTCAATTGCCGCGGTATCTGCACCCGTTTTGGCATCAATCTGTTTGGCTTTGGAGGCTAAAAACAGCAACACCGCCATCCAAATATTGGCAACGATCACATCGACCGTCACCATCATTGAAAAAATATTGCCCCCGACAGCGTACACCTCTTTCATTGCCGCTTGGTTGGCACTGCCGCCAATCCAACTGCCTGCTAGGGTTGTCATCCCACGCCATACCGCGTCGGGCCCATCCACGCCAATGAGGCCTGGTTCAATGAACGATACCAGCAGCAGCGCAACCGGCCCGCCCAGCACCACCCCCAGCGTCCCGGTTAAAAAGAGGATCAGCGCCTTCGGCCCAAGGCCTAAAATAGCTTTTAAATCAACACTTAAAATCAATAAGACTAAACATGCGGGGAGCAAATAACGGGAGGCGACAAAATACAATTGTGAGGCATGGCCATCGACCACCCCAAAGGTATTAAGTAATGATGGCAAAAAGTAACACAATAATAATGCAGGAATAAAACGGTAAAACTTTTGCCAAAACGGATGACGACTACTGCTGGTATAAAACACCAAACCTAAAATAGTCGCGAGGATCCCAAGCGCCACCGCGTCATTGGTGACTAATGCCGTGCCTGTCATGCTAATGCTCTCCCTGTTGGATACAGTGTATTTATGATTATTGTATTTATGCTGTTTATCGTTAATCACTGCCTGCTGCAGCGCTGAGCCGATGTCCGCTCGACTCAGAAAGGGGTAAAACTTCCTAATATTTTGAATTATATAATAAATACTAAGAGCCCCGCGGGGCTCTTGTTAATGGTAAATTTCAGCGTGCTCGGTTAACTCTTTAAGCTGCATCTTAACCAATTCGATCACCGGATCGTGCGGACTGTGATCGATAAAATGCTGTAAATCAGCCGCCGCCACCTTAATGCAACCCAGTTGCTCGGCAATAAAGGCGCGCTCACGATTAAGATGCACATCATCGCTATGCCATTGCAGCAGTAAATTACAGCACTCCATCGCCGCCTCAAATTGGTGGGAGACAATGCAGCCCGCTTTGAGCTCATGCAACATCCGCGTGACCAATTTTTGTACCGAGACTTTCTTCAAATAACTCGATTTAAATTGCGCTGCATTACCCAGTTCACCGCGCACCAACACATGTAACTGATGGCGCGAAAGCTCATGTCCCGTGAGCGGGTCAAGATACCGCACCGTACCACCGAGGTTGCTGCGAAGCACGGTGTAACCTGGCAAAAGCACGGGTTCAAGGGTTAGATCAAGCTGCTTTGCCAATAACATCAACACGGTCGCAAGCGTCGTGCTATTCCCCTGCTTACTGATAAGACAGGTTCCTAAATCCGCCGCTTCAACACTGAAGTAGTTTTCACGGGCACAAAAACCCAGATCTTGATAAAACCAGTTGAGTAACGCGGTTAAGCGCTGCTGTTGATCCACCAAATAATGACTTAACACCGCCCCAGCCAATTCCAACCACGCCCAGTTAGCCGCGTTAAGGTTGCAAAATCCAAGGTGAGCACCGACATCCAAAGCCAACTCTGGCAATGCAATGTTATCTTGAAGTGTATATTTACCCATTAACCCAATAATACCGCTTGTTTAAAATGCGCCAATTTGGCGGCATACACTAACCAACCTAATGCACCTAGGAAGGCAAAGACTTTGAATAATTTGTTTCGATTTGCTTTTAACGCCATCACCCCTAGGACGATATAGGCCACTACCGCACCGATTTTTTCAGTCATCCAGGGATCCACAAAGGGATATTGTTTGATCATCACGCACAGAATTAAGCCCGAAAGCAGCAAAAAAGTGTCAATCACATGGGGAGCAATTTTGAGCCATTTTTTATCCATCAGTGCAGACTGACGTAAATGCAGCGCAAAACGCACCATAAAAAACAGCACACTCAAAGCAATTAACGTTAAATGCAGATGCTTAACCGCGGGATATAGACTGTAAAAAGTTTCCATAGGGGTACTTATGGCCAGTGACAAAGGCGCTAGTTTACCCTAATCCCTACGCCATACCAATGCCTAAGGCGCGAGATTAACCGCAGGATTGGTCGAAGAAATTCGGCAAACGATACTGCCATATTGGTGTCTGGCGGCAGCCAAAAGAGGGTTGATAGCGCCTTTATTGGCTCACCCTCTTCGTTCATTCAGAGGTGCGTTTAACAGACTCATTCAAAGGCTCATTCAAAGAGCATGCTTAACCAGTCGGTCGTTCATCACCACACCTGAGTCACAGGCAGTCAGGGGCACATGACTACTCAGGGTCGTACTTTTTTTTGCTCTCTAGCAGCGCTTGGCGCTGGGCTAACGGACTCTGATCGGCAAGCTTCAACACCGCTTTTTGCAGCATCAAATTATTGGGATAGGTAATAGTATCGCCATTATCACGATGAATAAGCACATGAAATAACGCAATTTCAATAATCACCCCGCTGATATCTTCATCCTTATCCACCACCCGAATCCGCTCACCAATCCGATAGGGGAACACAAAAAAAATCAGCACCCCAGCGGTAAGATTGCTCAAAATGGACCACTGGGCCACTAAGGCCACTCCCATTACCGCAAAGGCAGAAGAGACAAATAGCGACACATCTTGGTAACCAAATCCGAGGGATACCGCCATTAACGAGAGGGTCGTAAAAAACATGACATAGGAGATAAACCGGGTCACTAAACTGGTACGCGCGGCACTCACCTGCTTCATCAATGAGAGTTTTTTAACCCATTGGGTTAATGCACGTTGTAAAAAGATAAACACCGCAAGATAAATGCAGGCAAGCAGGATTTGATTTGTCATAATAGCCACTCATTTGATAACACCGCCGGATTCTAACTTTTTTGCACGAGCAGTTATAGCCTTCGCCAAGTCGTTATCGCCTGCGTAACTAACCCCAACAGCAACACTGAGTAACCTTAACGATGGCCGATGCAATTTTACTCCACGAAACCCAAGACGCGCTTGGCCCCATTCGCGTACTCGACTACGACGACGCGCGGATCCTCTCCTTTGGTGACAATGACGAGCAAAGTAAGATCCTAAAAGCCGCGCCCCACATTCCCCAGCACACCTATGTGCAGGCAATGTTGTTAGTCCTATTATTTTGCCAACCCCGCAGCGCCATGGTGCTCGGCTTAGGCGGCGGCGCCCTTATTCATGCCCTGCGCCATTTTGACGCCGCGATTAAACTCACCGCCGTCGAACTGCGCCCCGCCGTTATCGAATTAGCCAAACGTTATTTTCAACTACCGATAGGTAAAAAACTCAATCTTATTCAGGATGATGCCATTGAGTTTCTCGCACGGGGCGAGCATAAAAGGGTGGATGTGATTTTTGCCGACATTTACAGCGCTAAAGGCGTCGATAGCGGGCAGCTCGCACCCGTATTTTTAGCCAAGTGTACGCAACTGATTAAACCTAATGGTTATCTCGTGCTTAACTGCTGGAAAGAACACAGCCAAAACCGCCAATTACTCGCCGATGTATCCGAACACTTTGCCCATGTGCACGCCTGCCTGACTGGCGGAGGGAATTGGGTGATTTTTGCCAGTCAGGCCCCCCTGCTACTCGGCGCGTCGGCGCTCAAACATCAGGCGCAATCTCTCTCGCCAAAGCTTAATTTTGCCCTAGAAAGATCCCTGACGCGCTTTGGACCGTGGACGTAAGATTAATAGTCAATAAATGGATTAAATTAGTTAACCCTAAGTCAGAGCTTTGTTATGCTGCGCACTGGCGTCAATATCAGCTGTCACCTCTAACAATATGACCCATTACTCTAAAAAGATATGAGCTGTCACAATGAAAAATAATTCTCCATTTATGTTAAGCGTTATGGCGCTGGCGTGCCTTAACCCTCTCAATGCTAACGCCGAAACCTTTAGTTTTGATGCGCGTCAGTCGCTCAATGCCGATACCTTAGTGCTGTTTCACAGCGCCGATTCGACCACCTATGGTATCGAAATGTTGCCGCAGTCAACTCAAGATCAGCTCAACCTCGCGACGGCAGATAATATTTTTTCAGGCAAACGCGGAGAAATCTTAGAGCTTCTCGTTCCCAGTGAAATTGATGCTAAACGGGTGCTGCTCGTTGGCGTGGGCGATCCAACGAGCCTCACACCGGGCGATATCAATCACCTTGGTGGGCAGCTATCAGCCAAACTCGAAAGCGTGCAACAGCCTAGCGTGCGCGTCCTCACCCAAGGGCTCAATGCCACGGGGCAATTTGCCGCCGAGCTGGCCCACGGTATTGAACTGCGCAGCTACCGTTACACCCAATTTAAAGCCAGCCAGCGCATCAAAAAAAATTATCAAATAGGTGTTGATGACGTCAATGCCACTCAAAAACACCATAAAAACCTACAAGCTGTTGAAGCTGGAGTGTTTTTAGCGCGCGACCTCACCAATGCGCCTGCGGCTAACATGTACCCTGAAACCTTTGCCAACGAGGCTCGAAAACTCAAATCCCTCGGGGTAAAAGTGACCGTGTTAGAAGCCAAAGATATCGAGCGTTTAAACCTAGGCGCCTTAGCTGCGGTGGGCAAAGGCAGTGCCCGTCCCCCGAAATTGGTGGTAGCCCACTGGCCTGGCAGTCAAGCTTCGCCCATCGCATTCGTGGGC
>NZ_JBOFMC010000124.1:0-12724 GCF_051658185.1 Shewanella sp.
GCATTAAAAAGCCATGGCCGAGGTTATCCTCGGCCATGGCTTATTTACAGCGTCATATTGGTTCCATGGACTCGAACGGAGGAAGCCCCTAGGAGCGCCCTGTTACTCGGTCTTTAAGCGTCGATCGAGTTGATCCTTAAGATTGGCGGGCACCCCTTTAATTAAAATGGTGTCAGATATCGGATCATAAATCACCCGCTGCCCTAAATGAGCGCCATCAAAACTCAATGTCACGCCGCCTCCCGTGCCGGAAAACTTTTTCAACTGGCGTAGGGTCGACTTATCGGCGGGAAACTCTTCATCGAGCTCATAACTGCCTCCCTTGGCAAAATCGTAAAACGACTCCAAGCCTTGATCGGCTAATTCATCGGCTAAGTCTTTAATCTCAATATCGGCGCCCTCATCAAAGCGCTCACTGCAATAGTCAAACACCCGATTACGGCACTGTTGCCGCTCATCTTTAGTCAACTCACTGCTGGCAACAAAATCCTCTACCGCGTTCATTAAGGTTTTGTTTTGAACCTTAGGGTTCACCCCTTCAACACAGCCCATAAAATCGAGGAAAAAATCTGCGACTTTGCGCCCTGCACGACCACGAATAAAGGAAATATATTTACGAGAATCCTTATCCGCCTGCCATTCGGTCAAATCGATCCGCGCCGCCAGTTGGATATTGCTCAAATCTAAATGATTATTTTGCGATAGCTCCATATCATCGAGTACCGTCATCGACGATTTAGCATTAAGCAGCGCCACAAACAAATAATCGCTAGTGATGCTGGTGTAGCAAGACATCAGCAGGAAACCACCTTGGCTAAAATCATATTTGGCCAACTCTTCTTGCAGTAATTTACTGGCTTGTCCGGAAAACTCCACAAAGCCCAGCGCCCCGCTGCGATAAGCTGTTAACGCATTGGCAAAGGCCGGATTGGCTTCGCCATCATCGCCATGAATGCCAAAATAGCCAAAGCCCTTACCCGCTTTACTGGTATACGTCTGATGCAATTCATCCAGCATCATCTCGACCGCTTGGCCATTTAGCAGCGGTTGCGGACGCAACCGGCAGCGCAATTGGCCTTGGCTGTCCTGGGAAATCTCGTGAATAATGGCGTGTTCGATATTAATACTCATAAGCCCTGATAGTGATGCTGGAATAAATCGGCTATTATATGCCGCTAATCCATTCCAAAGTGAAATATTTTTTGATTATGGCAATCCAATCTAAATACTCAAACGTGCAAGTTGAATCATTAATCGCTGAAGTGCTCGCTGTGTTAGAAAAGCACCAAGCCCCGACCGATCTTAGCCTAATGGCGCTGGGCAACTGCGTGACCCATTTACTCGAGCGCAAAGTGCCAAACGAATCGCGCCAAGCGGTGGCGGAGCAATTTGCTAAAGCGCTGGTGCAATCAGTCAAGTCCAATTAACTTCAGTGGGAATAAGCGTCAAAAAACATTAAGATACCATCTCTTATAGGAAATTAAGCGGATCACTATGGTCGAGCGTAAAAAGCAAATGAGCCGCGATAGGGTTTCACGGCTCATCAATTGGGGGCATTGGTTCGCCTTTTTCAATGGCCTATTAGCCATGATCGTCGGCACTCGCTATCTTAGCGGGGTCGGTTATCCTGAAACTTGGTACGGCTGGATTTATCTCACGGTCAGCACCATTGGGCAATTTAGCTTTCTTGCCTTTATCGCCTATTTGATCTGCCTCTTTCCACTGACGCTTATCTTACCCTACTCCAAGATATTACGGGGCGTTGCTGCCATACTGGCAACGCTTTGTTTGTGCCTGTTACTGTACGATACCATTGTGTATGCCGATTACGGAATGCACTTAAATCCGTTTGCCTTTAATTTGGCTTGGGCAGATCTCAATGCACTGCTGCATGGCACTTCCTATATTGTCACGCCGCTGGCCATTCTTATCCTAGAACTGACTGCCGCCAATTTTTTATGGAAACGAATAGATAAAATCCAAAAAATGAATTTAGGTCATAAAGTCATCGCCTTAGTGGGGGTATGCTTTATCAGTAGTCACCTTATTCATATTTGGGCTGATGCCGCTGATATCAATGATATCACCCGCTACGATGAGGCTTATCCGCTATCCTATCCTGCGACTGCCCGCTCCTTTATGGAAAGCCATGGGATTGACGGCGTACCATTAGCCCAAGGCAGCAATCACAGCAGCGAACTCAACTACCCACTAGCGCCGTTACAATGCCAAGCTGATCACCACACCAATGTATTGCTGATCACCATCGACAGTTTACGCACTGACATGGTTGACCCAAAAACCATGCCGTTTTTGTATCAATACACACAGCAAAATCAATCTTTTACCCAACATTATAGTGGTGGAAATCAATTTAAAACCGGCATGTTCTCACTGCTTTATGGCCTGCAAGGCAGTTATAGCGATGCGCGAATATTCAATAATGCTAGCCCGGTACTCACTCACAATTTCCAACAAGCCGGGTATCAGTTAGGGCTATTTATCCCTGAAACTAACCTCAATTTAACCTCGGCTCAGGCGATGTTTAATGACTTTACTCCATTTGTTGCCAAAGAGGCCCTAGGTAGCGCCGATGCCGATTTACAAAGCGTGGCCAACTTTCGCCAATGGCACAGCCAGCAAAGTGGCCCTTGGTTTGCTCTTGTTAATCTCAAAGCACCTGAAAATTTTGACACCCCCGTCGGCTTTTTAGGGATTGAAACAGTGCAAGCTCGCACGGCATTAAAACCCGCGCAAAAGGTTCTGTTCAATCAATATCGCCAATCCCTGCATTTTATTGATAACCAATTACAGGCCATGTTGGCAAAGGTTCCGCAAGACACGCTCGTGGTGATAACCGGCGTCAGTGGCAAAATCTTCACCAGCAACAGTGATGAAGCCCTAAGTAACCTCTCGCCTGCAAGCGTCAAAGTGCCGCTGGTCATCCACTGGCCCAATGCGCTGAGCGGTAAAGTCAATTACCGCACGAGTCATTACGGCCTAGTGCCAACATTAATGACCCAAGTACTCGGTTGCACCAATAACACCACCGATTACAGTGCTGGGCGCAATCTGCTGCAACCCAGTAAAGAAACATGGATTTATATTGGTGATAGTCGGATTTTTGCCATTTATCAGCAAGCTGAAGTGACTGTTATCGATCGCCACGGAAAGTACCGCATTTACGATGAGAACTTTGAGCAGCGCCTACGTAAAAAGATGAGCGCCCCCGAACTTATTCAAGTGATGCGTGAAGGTCGACGCCTTTATCATCATTAAAGAAGGCGTGTTATCTGTCAGTCTTAAAGCGTATTAATGGGTTAAACGTATTGATGGGTTAAGCGTATTGATGCGTTAAATATTTTGAATATGCTCATCTACAAATCAATAAAAAGGCCAGTAATCAATACTGGCCTTTTTTATCAAACGGTTAGATTACCAACCCGTTTTAGCACGCAATGCTTTGCCGATATCGGCTAACGAACGTACAGTGGTCACGCCCGCAGCTTCTAATGCCGCAAACTTGTCCGCCGCAGTGCCTTTACCGCCAGCGATAATCGCACCCGCATGGCCCATGCGCTTACCCGCTGGGGCTGTTACGCCCGCGATGTAAGACACGACGGGTTTAGTCACGTGAGCTTTAATGTAAGCCGCCGCTTCTTCTTCAGCGGTACCACCGATTTCACCGATCATCACGATGGCTTCAGTCTGTGGATCGTTTTGGAACATCTTCAGTACATCAATGAAGTTAGTACCAGGAATAGGGTCACCACCAATACCGACGCAAGTCGATTGACCGAAACCTTCGTCAGTCGTTTGCTTAACCGCTTCATAGGTCAGCGTACCTGAACGAGAAACGATACCCACTTTACCTTTCAAGTGGATGTGACCTGGCATGATACCGATCTTACATTCACCGGGGGTGATCACACCTGGGCAGTTTGGACCGATCATGCGCACGCCAGTTTCTTCTAGCTTCACTTTCACTTCCAGCATATCCAGTGTTGGGATACCTTCAGTGATACACACGATAAGCTCAATGCCACCGTCAATCGCTTCTAAGATGGCATCTTTACAAAATGGCGCAGGCACATAGATAACCGATGCCGTTGCGCCAGTCACGGCTACTGCATCTTTAACTGTGTTAAACACAGGTAAGCCTAAATGCAGCGTACCGCCTTTACCTGGAGACACACCGCCAACCATTTTTGTACCGTAGTCAATGGCTTGTTGTGAATGGAAAGTCCCTTGACCACCGGTAAAACCTTGGCAAATTACCTTAGTATCTTTATTGATTAAGACAGACATTATTTGCCCTCCGCAGCGTTAACGACTTGCTCAGCGGCATCAGTCAAACTGGTTGCAGCAATGATATCAAGACCGGATTTTGCTAATACTTCACGACCCAGTTCAGCGTTAGTGCCTTCTAAACGCACCACCACAGGAACTTTTACGCCCACTTCTTTAACAGCGCCGATGATACCTTCAGCGATCATGTCACAACGGACGATACCACCGAAAATGTTCACCAGAACGGCTTTCACATTGCTGTCAGACAAAATGATCTTAAATGCTTCAGCCACGCGCTCTTTGGTCGCGCCGCCACCGACGTCGAGGAAGTTAGCTGGCTTGCCGCCGTGCAGGTTAACGATATCCATCGTACCCATAGCAAGACCGGCACCATTCACCATACAACCTACGTTACCATCCAGAGCCACATAGTTCAGTTCGAACATCGCAGCGTGGGCTTCACGGGCGTCATCTTGAGATGGATCGTGCATAGCTTTGATTTTAGGTTGACGGAACAGTGCGTTACCATCAATACCAATTTTACCGTCTAAGCAGTGCAGGTTACCTTCAGTGGTGATAACCAGTGGGTTGATTTCCAGTAAAGCAAAATCGTGATCAACAAACATGTTCGCTAGACCCATAAAGATCTTAGTGAACTGTTTCATTTGGGTTGGGTTTAATCCCAGTTTGAAACCAAGATCACGCGCTTGGTAAGGTTGGGGACCTGTCAGCGGATCGATGATCGCTTTGTGGATAAGTTCAGGCGTTTCTTCCGCCACTTTCTCAATCTCAACGCCACCTTCAGTCGATGCCATAAACACCACACGGCGAGTCGCGCGGTCAACCACAGCACCTAAGTAAAGTTCGTTAGCGATATCAGTGCAGCTTTCAACTAAAATTTTAGCAACGGGCTGACCTTTCTCATCGGTTTGATAAGTCACCAGATTTTTACCTAACCAATGTTCGGCAAAGGCTCTGATTTCTTCTTTATCGCCAGTGACTTTTACGCCACCTGCTTTACCGCGACCGCCAGCGTGCACTTGGCACTTAACAACCCATAAATTTCCGCCAATACGGCCTGCCGCTTCTACAGCTTCTTGGGCTGTATCACACGCGAAACCTTCTGACACTGGTAAACCATATTCGGCAAATAAAGATTTTGCCTGATACTCATGTAAATTCATGATGATCTATCCATATACTTCTAATCATATCCAACTGGCCCAGAGGGCCAGTCACGAGGGTATGTCTGGCTTTTTCTTATAGATCAAGCAGCAGACGGGTTGGGTCTTCTAGGAAGTCTTTAATCGCCACTAAGAAACCGACAGACTCACGGCCATCAATAATGCGATGATCGTAGGAGAGTGCGAGGTACATCATGGGCAGAATTTCGACCTTACCATTGACTGCCATTGGGCGATCTTTAATGGCATGCATGCCTAAAATTGCACTTTGTGGCAGATTGAGGATCGGGGTCGACATTAAGGAGCCAAATACGCCGCCGTTAGTCACGGTAAAATTACCGCCGGTCATATCAGCTACAGTCAGCTTGCCATCGCGGCCTTTAATGGCCAGATCGCGCACCGCTTTTTCAATTTCAGCAAGACTCATGGTATCGGTATCACGCAATACCGGTGTCACCAGTCCACGTGGCGTGGATACCGCGATGCTCACATCGAAATAATTATGATAAATGATGTCATCGCCATCGATAGAGGCGTTGACTTCAGGGAAACGTTTGAGCGCTTCTGTCACCGCTTTGACATAAAACGACATAAAGCCTAAACGGATCCCGTGACGTTTTTCAAAGACATCCTGATATTGCTTACGGATATCCATGATAGGCTGCATATTCACTTCGTTAAACGTAGTGAGCATCGCCGTCGAGTTCTTGGCCTCCAACAGACGGTTGGCAATGGTTTTACGTAAACGAGTCATTGGCACCCGTTTTTCACTACGTCCTGCCGCTAAAGGCGCGACTGCAGGTGCAGCAGCGACGGTCGCAGCGGGGCTCGTTTTAGCTGAAGCGCTTACAAAAGCTTCTACGTCTTCTTTCGTAATACGGCCACCCACGCCAGTACCCTTGATCTTGCTGGCATCCACATTATGTTCAGCCAGTAAACGGCGCACCGAAGGACTCAAGGCATCGTTGCTTTCTTCGCTCGCAGCCACGGTCACAGCTTCGGCTTGCGCCTTAGTGACTTCTTGACCGGAAGCCGCATTGGCTACGAAGATCGCGATGACTTGTTCACCAAGCACAGTATCGCCTTCATGGAACAAAAACTGTGCGATATGGCCATCTTCAGGGGCAACCACTTCGAGTACCACTTTATCGGTTTCAATATCGACTAAATGTTGATCACGAGAAACCTGCTGACCCACTTTGACATGCCAAGTGGCAATCGTGGCATCAGCAACCGATTCTGGTAGTACGGGTACCTTAATTTCGATACTCATAAAAAACGATCCTTTTATTATTATGGCAACTACAACAGTTTTAAGGCACTGTTTACTAAAGATTCTTGTTGGTGTGTATGCAACTCTGGATAACCACAAGCTGGCGCTGCTGACGCTTCACGACCGGCATAGGTTAACTGAGCTCCCGCAGGGATCGCCGCCCAGAAATGGTGTTGGCTCGAATACCAAGCACCTTGGTTTTGCGGTTCTTCCTGACACCACACAAAATCTTTCACGTGTTGGAAATGGGCTAAGGCAACGACCATTTCCTCGTGGGGGAACGGATATAACTGTTCAACCCGGATTAGTGCGATATTGGTGATATTTTCTTTACGGCGTTTTTCCAGCAGCTCAAAGTAAACTTTGCCACTACAAAAGACGACACGATCGACTTTGCTCGCTTCTAAGGTATCGATTTCACCGATCACATTTTGGAAAGAGCCGTTGGCTAATTCTTCAAGGCTTGATACGGCTAATGGATGACGTAGCAATGACTTAGGTGACATCACCACCAGTGGCCGGCGCATAGGGCGCACCACTTGACGGCGCAGCATATGGTAAACCTGTGCTGGTGTTGAAGGGATACACACCTGCATATTGTGGTTAGCACACAGCTGTAAGAAGCGCTCTAAACGGGCACTCGAATGCTCAGGACCTTGGCCCTCATAGCCATGTGGCAGCAGCATGGTCAAACCACACAAACGGCCCCATTTTTGCTCACCGGAGGATAAGAACTGATCAATCACGACTTGGGCACAGTTAGCAAAGTCACCAAATTGGGCTTCCCAGAGGGTTAACCCGCCGGGCTCTGCCGTGGCATAACCGTATTCGAAAGCCAGCACCGAGGCTTCAGACAAAACTGAGTCAGTGATATCGATAGGACCTTGATCGTCAGACAAATTACGCAGCGGTAAATAGGTCGTCGCATCGTTTTGATTGTGCAGCACAGCATGACGGTGGAAGAAGGTCCCCCGGCCAGAGTCTTGACCTGTGATACGCACACGTTGCTTATCTTCAAGGATCGACGCATACGCTAAGGTTTCAGCAAAGCCCCAGTCGAGTAACTTCTCGCCGCTAGCCATCGCGACACGGTCACTGTAGATTTTGGCAACCCGTGAATGCAGCGGGTGGCTTTCTGGCACATAGCTCAGCTTTGTCGCCAACTGTTGCAAACGCGCCATCGGCATGGCTGCTTGATAGGCTTCATCCCACTCACGGCCAATATAAGGAGTCCAATCTACAGAGTGCAACGTCATCGGACGCCATTCTTTGACCACGCAGTCACCCTGATCTAACGCATCACGGTAGGTGTTGATCATACTGGTCACGTCATCCGCAGCGATGGAGTTTTCTGCAATGAGCTTATCTGCATAAATCTTGCGCGGCGTAGGATGTTTTTTGATCTTGGCATACATGAGCGGCTGCGTAGCACTCGGCTCATCCGCTTCGTTATGGCCATGGCGGCGATAACACACCAGATCAATCACAACGTCACGTTTAAATTGATTGCGATAATCCACCGCGAGCTGGGATACGAAGGCTACGGCTTCTGGATCGTCAGAATTCACGTGGAAAATCGGTGCCTGCACCATTTTCGCGATATCAGTACAATATTCTGTCGAGCGCACATCGTGGTGGTTTGAAGTGGTAAAGCCCACTTGGTTGTTAACCACAATGCGAATACTGCCACCGACACTAAAGCCACGAGTCTGAGACATGTTAAATGTCTCTTGCACTATGCCTTGGCCGGTAATAGCTGAGTCACCGTGAATGGTGATAGGCATCACCTGTAAACCATCTTTACAGCCACGGCGGTCTTGACGGGCACGAACTGAACCCATGACCACAGGATTGACGATTTCAAGGTGAGACGGGTTAAACGCCAATGCCAAGTGCACATTGCCACCCGGGGTTTCAAAATCCGAAGAAAACCCTTGATGGTATTTTACGTCACCTGAACCGTGGGTATCGGCATGCTTACCTGCGAACTCATCGAACAGCTCCGCCGGACGTTTACCTAAGATATTGACCAGGACGTTTAAACGGCCACGGTGTGCCATGCCCACGACAATTTCTTTGGTGCCCGCTTCGCCTGCGCGATAAATGATTTCACGCATCATCGGCACTAACGCATCGCCGCCTTCAAGGGAGAAACGTTTCGCACCGGGGAATTTAGCACCTAAATATTTTTCAATGCCTTCAGCCGCATTTAGGCCTTCGAGGATGCGGGTCTTAACACGATTATCGTAGTTTGCTTTACCGAGGGACGGTTCGAGACGCTGCTGGATCCAACGCTTTTCATCAGTGTCGGTAATGTGCATGTATTCGGCACCGATCGAACCACAATAAGTGGCTTTAAGCGCCTTGACCAGCTCCCCAAGCTTCATGGTTTCGCCACCATGGGCAAAGGAGCCGGTATTGAACTCACGGTCCATGTCTTCAGTCGTCAGACCATGGAAAGCAGGATCTAAATCGGCAACGGGTTCACGTTTCCACAATCCTAACGGATCGAGATTTGCACCTTGGTGCCCACGGAATCGATGAGCGTTAATCAGTTGGAGCACTTTAACTTGTTTAGCATCCATTTCAGGATCGGTCACCCGAGCAGAGCTCTTATGCCGACCTTCAAGGGCTAAACTACGAAAATAATCACGTACTTTAGAGTGAGCCGCTTCCGGTGCATTTTTTGCAGCACCGTTCACAGCAGGGAGATTATCAAATACCGCACGCCAATCGTCAGAGACTGACTGTGGGTCCTCTTGATAGGCTTCATACATCTCTTCTACGTAGGTCGAATTTGCACCACTTAAGTGAGATGATTCGAGCCAAGCTTTCATGATGCCTTGGTGCATTGCTATTCCTTACAAACTTTATACATGTGCTTAGCCATAATTTTTATATGCAATCTCAAGCAATTACTTTCGACGCATAAGGTCTGCCGCCTTCGATATCCCGATATACGGCGTGTTGTCTTCCATTACATACACAAAAGAGTCACAGTCTAGGATCAGACCATGACTCTCCAAGAGCTATATTATTAGTTTTATATGGTTTTTGCTCATTTTAAACTGCTCGCTTAAGCAGCATGGATTTAATATGACCAATTGCTTTAGTCGGATTAAGTCCTTTTGGACAGACATCTACGCAGTTCATAATGCCGTGGCAACGGAACACACTGTAGGCGTCGTCGAGCTCTGATAAACGTGCCTCGGTCGCAGTATCACGACTATCGATCAAGAATCGATAAGCATGCAGCAAACCGCTAGGCCCGATAAACTTATCAGGATTCCACCAGAACGATGGGCAAGCCGTCGAGCAACAAGCACACATGATACATTCATATAATCCATCTAAATGCGCACGCTCTTCAGGGGACTGTAAATGTTCACGGGCCGGTTTTTTCTCATCATTGATGAGATACGGCTTAATTTTTTCGTACTGTTTGTAAAACTGAGTCAAATCCACCACTAAGTCACGCACTACAGGCATGCCAGGTAAGGGACGGATCTGCAATTTTTTACCTTTGAAGGTCGACACGGGGGTGATACACGCCAAGCCGTTTTTACCATTCATATTGACACCGTCACTGCCGCACACGCCTTCACGGCATGAGCGACGAAATGCGAGGGTGGGATCCTGCTCTTTTAGCTTGATCAGGGCATCAAGCACCATCATATCGGTGCCATCAGCCACTTCTAAGCTGTAATCCTGCATGTAAGGTTTAGTATCTACATCAGGATTGTAACGATAAACGGCAAATTCCAATTTCATCTTTGCAACTCCTACTAGTAGGTACGCTTCTTCGGCGGGAAGGCTTCACGTAACTTAGGCGCCATATTCACGGCGCGTCGATCCATGGTTTCGGTCACAGGGTCAAACAAGCTATGACATAACCAATTGTCGTCATCACGCTCTAAGTAGTCTTCACGGGAATGAGCGCCGCGGCTTTCGGTACGGAAGTTGGCCGCATAGGCGGTAGCAATTGCCGTGGCCATCAGGTTATCTAACTCTAAACATTCAATACGTTGCGTGTTGAATTCGCGGGAGTTATCCGACAATCTGGCATTTTCTAAACGCTGACGGATGGCTTTTAACTGCTCTAAGCCTTCAGCCATGGCATCACCACGACGGAATACGGAGAAGTTTAATTGCATACAAAGTTGTAAATCCTTACGGATTTGCGCCGGATCTTCGCCAGTTTTGTTGCTTTCCCAACGGTTCAAACGCGCTAATGACGCTTGAATTTCCGCCGCAGTTGCTTCCTTAGGATCCGCAGTCTCATCGAGCGCTTTACCTAAATGTTGACCCGCCGCGCGGCCAAAGACCACTAAGTCGAGCAATGAGTTACCGCCTAAGCGGTTCGCACCGTGTACAGATACACAGGCAATCTCACCCACCGCAAATAAACCAACCACATCGTGCTCGCTGCCATCTTCATTCTTACGAATAACCTGACCACTCACCTTCGTCGGCAAACCACCCATCATATAGTGACAGGTTGGCAGAACAGGGATTGGACCATCAGCCGGATCGATGTGAGCGAAGGTACGAGATAATTCACACACGCCAGGTAGACGGGCTTCTAAAGTCTCTTTACCTAAATGATCGAGTTTCAGTAAGCAGTGTGGGCCTAACGGACCATCTAAACCACGGCCTTCACGGATTTCGGTCATCATAGAACGTGCAACCACGTCACGGGAGGCCAAATCCTTCGCGTTTGGCGCATAACGCTCCATGAAACGCTCGCCGTCTTTGTTTAGTAGGTAACCACCTTCACCACGACAACCTTCAGTCACAAGTACACCCGCTCCCGCAATACCGGTTGGGTGGAATTGCCACATTTCCATGTCTTGCATTTGCACGCCAGCGCGCATCGCCATACCGACACCGTCACCGGTATTGATATGTGCGTTAGTGGTTGAGGCGTAAATACGACCCGCACCGCCTGTTGCTAACACAGTGGCTTTGGCTTTGAAGTAAACGATGTCACCGGTTTCGATTTCTATCGCAGTACAACCTACGATGGCACCGTCGGCATTTTTCACTAAATCGAGGGCATACCACTCAGAAAACACTTGCGTTTTATGTTTAACGTTCTGTTGGTATAAGCAATGCAGTAGTGCGTGACCCGTACGGTCAGCCGCCGCTGCAGTACGTGCCGCTTGTTCGCCACCAAAGTTCTTTGATTGGCCGCCAAACGGACGTTGATAAATCTTACCGTTATCGAAACGAGAGAAAGGTAAGCCCATGTGCTCAAGTTCGATAATGGCCTCAGGACCGGTTTGACACATAAATTCGATCGCATCTTGGTCACCGATAAAATCGGAGCCTTTGACGGTATCGTACATGTGCTGCTCCCAATGATCCTCATGAGCATTACCCAGCGCAACGGTGATCCCACCCTGCGCCGACACCGTATGAGAACGGGTTGGGAAAACCTTAGATAACAGCGCGCAGCTCTTACCTTCTTTGGAGATCTGCAGTGCCGCGCGCATACCCGCACCACCAGCACCAATCACCACAGCATCAAATTCGCGTACTGGAATACTCACTTAGACACCCCACACAATAACAATGCCGGCCGCCAAATAACACAATACGGTAACGACAAAGGTGAACTGTAAAACACCACGTAACGACGTGCACTTAATGTAATCTGTCAGCACTTGCCAGACACCAATCCAAGCGTGTACCAGCAGTGCTAGCAGCGCCAAAAGCGTAAACACTTTCATCGGCAGCGCGCTAAACAGGCCATGCCATACGTCGTAGGTGAGAGGGGCACTACATGCAACAAAGCCAACCAAGAAAATGGTATAACAGGCAAGGATCACTGCACTCGCACGTAATAAAATAAAGTCATGAACACCACTGCGTCCAAAACTTGCTGCATTCGTTACCATACCCACACTCCCGCTACAATTGAAAAGGCTACCGTTAAGGCAAATGTCACTTTTGCGGAGGCGGTACCCGAAGCCAA
>NZ_JBOFMC010000125.1:0-15735 GCF_051658185.1 Shewanella sp.
ATAAAAAGATCACCTGCAGTGGCGCTATGGCGCTAAGCTCGGGGTAGGCTGCGGATAGCTTATTTAAGGTGGTGGGACATATATCGGGACAGAAGGTAAAACCGATAAAAAACAAGCTCCATTTACCTTGTAATTGCGCCTGAGTAAAAGGCTGATTATGTTGATCGACGAGTGCAAAGGGCGGGATTGCTAAGGCCTTGGGGAACACCACGGCGCTCTCAAGTGCGAGCGGTGCGCGCATCTCTTGCGCAGGTTCAGCGTCAGCGCGAGATTCCGATGAGGAATAATACTTAACTACCCATGGGCCACCAAGACCGAAGAGCAATAGGCAGATGATGAGGATCGTTTTTGGCATGATGTGCTCCAGTCAGCTTATCGGTCGATTTAGCCCGCTACAGGTAGTGATCCAGCAGTAACGCTGTAAATAACAACATTAAATGGTAGATAGAAAAGCGAAATACCTGCATGGCTAAGCCCGGGCGATCCCGATATTTAAGTTGCCAAGCCTGATAGATAAATCCACCACTGAGTAGGCTTGAGCTAACCAAATACAGCACCCCGCACATGCCAACTAGAACGGGGAGCAGGCAGGCAATAGCCAGCAGCAGGGTATAGAGCAGGATACAGGTTTTGGTAAATTCGACCCCGTGGGTCACGGGCAGCATAGGGATTGCGACCTTAGCGTATTCGGCCCGGCGGTGAATAGCCAAAGCCCAAAAGTGTGGCGGCGTCCATGTAAAAATAATGATCACCAGCAGTAGGGCGTGGCCGTGAAACTCGTTGGTGACTGCGGTCCAGCCAAGGAGCGGTGGCATCGCTCCGGCGAGCCCGCCGATGACGATATTCTGCGAGGTCGCCCGTTTCAAATAGGCGGTATACACCAGCGCATAGCCAATTAAGCTGGCGAAGGTGAGCCAAGCCGTTAGCGGATTAACCAATAAATACAAAATAATAAAACCTAGCGTGCCGAGGCTGGCGGCAAAGATTAAGGCATGGCTGACACTGACTCGCCCCTTAGGGAGCGGCCGGTTATAGGTCCGCGCCATCATGGCATCAATACGTCTGTCAATCAGGTGATTCAGTGCCGCCGCCGAACCTGCCATCATGGCAATCCCTCCCATCCCTGCTACGAGTCCTTGCAATGGGACGGCGCCGGGCACCGCAAGGCACATGCCGACCAATACCGTTAGCAGCATGAGGGCCACCACCTTAGGTTTGGTCATCTCAATATAGGCGCGCCACACGGGGAGAGTGCCGATAGGGCTTGCCGTGAACACCTGTGGTTTTGTGAGTTTGAGTGATTTTGCCATGTTAGTTTCCTCGGTGAGCAACTGCGCGCTGTAAACGGTTACGCCATACAAAATAGTTAATTGCGACTAGGGTGAGCAGCAACAGCGCCGCCCCGCCGTTATGGGACACTGCAATCCCTAACGGTAACTGCATAACCACATTTGTGATCCCTAAACTGACCTGCAGGATCACTAAGGCGATAAGTAATAACCCAAGGGACCTGAGGGGCTGGGTGTGAACGATTAGCCTGTAGGCCAACAACAGCAGCATAACCGCAGTAACAAGGGCGCCGAACCGGTGGGCGATATGGATGGTCATGCGCGCGGGGTAATCTAGTACCCCAAACTCAAAGCTTGGGTGCTGGCCTTGAAAGGGCGAAAATGCCTCGGCAAGGGCGATATTTTCTAGCCATTGCCCTTCGCAGATCGGTAACGTCGTGCAGGCGAGGGCTGCATAGTTGGCCGAGGTCCAGCCGCCGAGCATAATTTGGCCGATGAGCACCATTAAACACACCGTGGCGAGGGCTGCCAAGCTTGCAGGATAGGGCGCACCTCCTAAGCGAAGATCGGTTGATATGTTGATGGTGTTACTCACAGTGCTACTCGCATTTTTGGCCGTTATTTTGTCGATGTTGTCGCTACTTGGCAGTTGGAGCGCATCGACTGCTGGCCGCGTGGCTTGAGCGCGAATGCGTAAATACAGCAGTAATAACAGGGAAAACACACTAAAACCGCCGATAAGATGGGCCATGACCACGATGGGCATTAGCTTCATCGTGACCGTCCACATGCCTAATGCTCCCTGAAAAATGATCAATAACAATATGATAAAGGGTAGTTTTTTAGGTGCATTGGTGTTGTTTAAGCACAGCGCAACAATTAGCAGCACCAATACACCTAGGCTGGCGGCAATGTATCTGTGGATCATTTCCAACCAGGCTTTTTCGGGGTGGATATCGTGGTCCGGGAAAATCCGTTGAGCGTGGGCGATTTCGTGATCTTGGGTAGGAACCTTGATATGGCCGTAACATCCCGGCCAGTCTGGGCAGCCAAGGCCTGCGTCCGATAGGCGAGTGTAAGCGCCCATCAAAATCACAAGTAGAGTCAATATCAGGGTGAGGCGCATAAGCCAAGTGAGTGCCATTAGTCTACCCTCGACAATTTAAGGAGTTTACGTAAATCGGCAATCATCCCTTTACCTTGGGCCAAATGTGCTTGCGAACCATCGACTTGGGGATAGCGCAGCACTAGGTTACCTAAGGGGTCGACGATGAGGATCTGCTGCTTATCTAACCATGGCCGAAGGCGCGGATGCAGTGGCTGGGTGCGAAAGGTAAACGCTGTTAAGGCGCGAAGATCACTCTCAGGGCTCAGCAGAATAATCGGGGTGGCGCGGTGTTGATCCGGCCCGAGTGCCTTATGGCTCTGGCGTAAAATGTATAAGCGTTCACGGCAGGAATCTTGGCAGTCGGCCGGTAATAAATACTGCAGTTGCCATTCCTGAGGCTGAGTGAGCTGCAGCCCTAGGCTAGCATAGCTGGTTGGAGGGGAGATTAACTCACCGTGGTTAGTTACGCCGCCGTGGTACCAATTGAGGCTCAAGACCACTTTGGCGATAAGTACCGGCGTAACAAAGCTTAAGAGCAGTAACCCTAAGACTTTAGGCGAGCTGGCGATGCTGGGGGGGGTTAATTGGGAGTTCATTGTTGCTCCTCTACAGAATTATCGCTAATTCATGATGTTATTGTATTGAGTGAGTCGATCTGGTTTACGCGTTTATTGAGCTGTGGGCGCCTCTTCGGGAGGATGCTGCTCCTTGAGCCGCTGGTGATATTTAAGGCCCTGCCAGAGCATTAATCCGGCAAATACCGCTGCCATCGTGAACCACTGCAGCGCATACCCCTGGTGCTTTTGTGCCGAGAGTGGAAACGGTTGCCATGGGTGGGGGAGCGCAAGGGATGGCAGTGTCTCGGGTTGCAGCACAACCGGCAGGATTGCTTGGCCTAACAGCTGCTCCATTTGCACAATATTGAGATTTTGAAAGCGGATAAGCTCTCCCATTTCCGCTTGCAGCGTTTGGCTTAATGGGTTGATTTGTTTTTGATACAGCCGCCCTTGCAGATGCAACTGACCACGAAGAGGCGCGATTTTGGGTAACTCATGGCGCACTAAGCCTGCGCCGATAAAACCTAACTCGATTAATAGCCAAGGCTGTTTGGCATCGATTTGCAGCAGCTGAAAAGCCAAATAGCCCACCTCGCCCTGATAAATTTGATTATCGAGGAGCCAAATGGGTGATGGGGCGGGGCTGGCGTGGATCTCGAGACGATAACCGGTGAGAGCGTAGGCGTCCTCTGGTGTTTTTTGGGCAACTTTTTCAAGGAGCTCTGGGTAGCTGAGTGGTAACTGGGCTTGCCGCGCAGCCATTTGGGCGAGCTGTGTGGCTTTTTCTTCACCGCGGGCTAATTGCCATAGGCCGAGCTTGATCAACAGGCTAAATACGGTCACAGTCAAGAGCAGTAACAGTACGGTGAATTTATTGAGCAGAAGATAAGGATATGGCATGGATACCCCGTTCATTGTTAAGTTGGTTTTAGTGCTGCTATTGCTGGTTATCATGGTTAATTTAGGGCGCGCCTTGTTGATCATGATTAAGGGCGAAAACAAGCAGCCTATGAGTCGCTATCTTGGTCGCCGGCTGTGGTTTTCGGTATTAGTCATCTTGCTGCTACTGCTGGCATTTGGGACGGGGCTGCTCACTCCCCATCCTACCCCTTATTAACGGCGGCGATGGGCTACAGCACGTAGACAAAGATAAATAGGCATAGCCACACCACATCGACAAAGTGCCAATACCAGCTACCCGCCTGAAAGGCAAAATGGCTATGGGCGGTAAAATGGCCTTTGAGTACCCTTAGTAATAGCACCAATAAAAACACGGTCCCCAGCGTGACATGCATGCCATGGAAGCCCGTGAGCAGGAAAAACGTATTGCCATAAATGCCCGAGGTGAGCGTGAGCCCCATTTCTTGATAGGCGTGCAGGTATTCCTGTACCTGCAGGAATAAAAATCCTAGCCCTAATAAGATAGTGATCCCAAGCCATAGACCAAGTGGTGTGCGCTTACCTTGCTCGAGGCTGACGTGGGCAAAATGCAGGGTTACCGAAGAGGTCAGCAGTACTATGGTGTTGATTAAGGGAAGGCCAGTCCAAGGCATCGCTTGAGTTTGGGCGCCAGCGGGCGTCGTGACCAACGGCCAGATGGCCTCAAAATTGGGCCACAGTACCGCATGGGTCATGGCGTGGTTGGCGTCGCCACCCAGCCAAGGTACGGCAAACATCCGAGCATAAAACAAGGCCCCAAAAAAGGCGGCAAAAAACATCACCTCTGAAAAGATAAACCAGCTCATTCCTTGGCGAAAGGAGCGATCCATTTGCTGGGAATACAGTCCAGCCATGGATTCGTGGATGACTGCTCTAAACCAACCTACTAGCATAAATAGCAGCACTGCAATCCCCGTCAGCAGGATATAGCCCCCGCCAGATGCGCCAGATTTGAGCTGTTGGACAAAGTGCCCCGCGCCAAAGGCGATTAAAAAGAGACCGATGGCACCGATTATGGGCCAAGCGCTTTGGTGGGGAACATAATAACTGTGGGGTTTGCTGGTCATTTGGCCGCTCCTTGCTCTAGGGCAGACGTTAACTGCTTGTCGGTAATGTCGTAGAGGGTGTAATTAAGGGTCAAGGTATGGATGGATTCGGGTAATTGCGGATCCACATAAAAAATTAAGGGTAACTCGGCGCGGGCAAGCGCCGCCAAGGGTTGCTGGTTAAAGCAAAAACATTCCGTTTTATTAAAATAGGCGGCCCCTTGGCCGGGGGATACCGAGGGGATCGCTTGGCCAACGAGCGTGCGGTCGGCGCGGTTATAGGCTAAAAATGAGGTGCGCACGAGTTCGCCTGGATGCACCTCTAACCGTTTGGTTTGGGGAGTAAATTCCCAAGGCATGCCCGTCTGTACTTGGGCGAGAAACTCAATCGTCACGAGCCGTTGGGTATCAATAGTGATCCCTTGATAATCCTTGGCGCTGGAGGCGGTTTTACCATTGATCCCAAGTTTTTCACACAACACATCGTACAGCGGCACGAGGGCGAAGCCAAAGCCAAACATCCCGAGGCAACCTACAACTAACATGCTGATAAGTCTGCGATTTGACTTTGGCTGGCGAGCGTTAGACTCGTGCGCATTCGGTTCGCGAGATTGACAAGCACTAAGCAGGTTAGCGCTCCCTTGCTCAACGCTCGGCGGCATGGCGGGCGTTTGCCTTGGTGGGAGAATCCTCGCCATGTCACTTTACCTCTGGCGGTGTGGTGAAGGAGTGATAAGGCGCAGGGCTTGGTAGTGTCCACTCTAGCCCTTCGCTGCCATCCCAAGGTTTGGCTGGCGCTTTGTCGCCTGCGCGAATGCACTTGATCACTAATACGAGGAAAAGCAACTGGGACAACCCAAAGGCAAAGCCACCAATGGAAACAATTTGATTGATATCGGCAAATTGAATCGCATAGTCCGGGATACGCCTTGGCATACCCGCGAGCCCAAGAAAATGCATGGGGAAAAATAGCACATTGACTGAAATCACCGAGCACCAAAAATGCCACTGGGCAAGACGTTCGCTGTACATGTGCCCGGTCCACTTGGGTAGCCAATAATAGGCCGCCGCCATGATTGAAAAAATGGCGCCAGTGACTAACACATAGTGGAAGTGTGCCACGACAAAATAAGTGTCATGGTATTGGAAGTCTGCCGGGGTGATCGCGAGCATCAATCCTGAGAAGCCGCCAATCGTAAACAGGATGATGAAGGCGACGGCAAACAGCATGGGTGCCTCAAAGCTGAGCGAACCGCGCCACATGGTCGCAACCCAATTAAACACTTTGACTCCCGTCGGTACGGCAATCAACATCGTGCAGTACATAAAAAACAGTTCGGCAAAGACCGGCATGCCTGTCGTAAACATATGGTGGGCCCACACCAGAAACGACAAAATGGCGATACTGGCCGTGGCATATACCATCGAGGAGTAGCCAAATAATCGCTTACGGCTAAAGGCGGGGATGATGGCAGAGATGATGCCGAAGGAGGGCAGGATCATAATGTACACTTCGGGGTGGCCGAAGAACCAAAATATATGCTGGAACATCACCGGATCGCCGCCGCCCGCCGCATTAAAAAAGCTGGTGCCGAAAAATTTGTCGGTCAATACCATAGTGACCGCCCCCGCGAGCACCGGCATCACCGCAATCAGTAGAAAGGCAGTGATAAGCCAAGTCCACACAAATAAGGGCAGCTTCATCCAGGTCATCCCTGGTGCGCGTAAGTTGACGATAGTCACGATCACATTGATCGCCCCCATAATGGAACTTATTCCCATGATATGGATGGCAAAAACAAACAGAGCAGTGCTGTCTGGACTGTAAGTTGTGGATAACGGTGCGTAAAATGTCCAGCCAAAGTTCGGCCCACCGCCTTCCATAAACAGCGAACTGAGTAGGATGGCAAAGGCAAAGGGCAAGATCCAAAAGCTCCAGTTGTTCATCCGTGGTAGGGCCATATCCGGCGCGCCAATCATCATCGGGATCAGCCAGTTGGCAAGCCCGGTAAAGGCTGGCATGACAGCGCCAAACACCATAATCAGACCATGAACCGTGGTCATTTGGTTAAAAAAGTTGGGTTCGACTAACTGTAATCCGGGCTGGAACAGTTCCGCGCGGATCACCATCGCCATTGCACCACCGACAAAAAACATGATCAGGCTGAACCATAAATACAGCGTGCCTATGTCCTTATGGTTGGTCGTGAGTACCCAGCGCATTAACCCTTTTGGCGCGCCATGGGCTTCTTGTGGGTGGTGCGCCTGATGAGACTTTTCATGGGCGGCTATCTGATCTTGAGTCATTGTGCTCATCTTCATCCTCTACTTTCCATGGCCTGGGATATCGGTGGGTTGCACGGTATCGCCGCGATTATTGCCCCAAGCATTGCGCTCATAGGTGATCACGGCGGCAAGTTGCTGAGGGCTGAGTTGAGTCGCAAATGCCTGCATTGCAGTACCTTGTTTGCCATTCATCACGATATCGATGTGATTGGCGACTGGCCCAGTGACGATTGGGCTAGCGATAAGTGCTGGGAATGCTGGCGGCAGGCCTGTGCCGGTTAACTGATGGCAGGCCGCGCAGTATTTGGCATAAACCATCTCCCCTTCAGCCATTAGCTCTGCGTGAGTGAGTGCCGCACGACTGACTGCAGCGTTAGGGGCCGGCTGGTTGTTTTTGTCTGGCGCCGTAGCATTGTTTGTGCTGGTAGGGCTTGTGGGGAGCTTGCTCGCTGCGTCTGGAAGCGCGCCTTGTGCTGCGCTGCTTAGCGCCGCTCCTTGGTTAGCCATTAAGTGCTCATTCACCATTTTGGCCTGCACGAGATCGCCAGTGTCGTTACCCCAAGCATTACGTTCGTAGGTGGTTACCGCGGCAATGTCTTGAGCGCTTAGTTGCTTACCAAAGGCTTGCATCGCCGTGCCCGCTTTGCCGTGGATCACGATATCAAGGTGTGCGCTCACGGGGCCAAGGGCAATGGGGCTGGCTTTGAGGCTAGGAAAAACGCCTTTTAATCCCTCACCATTTGGCTGGTGGCAGGCGGCGCAGTGCGCCAGATACACTTGCTCTCCTTGGGACATAAGCTCTGCTTTGCTGAGGGTTTGATCGAGGGCGGCTGAAGCGGCCGCCGCCGCTAAATTGGCCTCTTGTTTTTGCTTGGCTATCCAGGCATCAAATTCGGCCTCTGGCACCGCTTGCACTACGATAGGCATAAACCCATGGTCTTTCCCGCAAAGTTCGGTACATTGACCGCGGTAAGTACCGGGGGTGTCGATGCGTGTCCAAGCTTCATTGATAAAACCGGGATTGGCATCTTTTTTTACTGCAAAGGCAGGCACCCACCATGAGTGGATCACATCTTCTGAAGTCATCAGAAAGCGAATTTTGCGCTGGGTGGGGACAACGAGGGGTCTATCAACCTCGAGCAGATAATGGCTACCTTTAGCTTCGCTGCCTGCAATTTGGGATTTTGGGGTTGAAAGTAGGCTGTAAAATGCAATGTCGTGATCAAAATAGCTGTAGTGCCATTTCCACTGGGATCCAGTGACTTTAATGGTCAGTTCGGCATTGCTGGGGTCTTCCATGGCGATCAAGGTTTTGGTTGCCGGTATCGCCATTAAGATCAAAATGATAAATGGTGTAACCGTCCAGGCAATTTCGACCTTTGTACTCTCATGGAATTGGGCCGCGACCGCGCCTTTTGATTTGCGATGCATGACCATGGCATAAATCATGATGCCAAATACGACGATGCCAATCGCACAGCAAATATAAAAAATGGTCATGTGCAAGTGATAAACCTTGCCACTGATCTCGGTGACCCCTTGGGTCATGTTGAAGCTTGAGCCCGCCGCCATTAACGAGGGGGTAAATAACATCATAATAAGCAAACAATACAGCCATTTTTTCACAAGACATCTCCTCTGCTCATTGCGCATCGCAACTACAAAGAAGAGCAACACAGTAAGTCTCAACTCTATGCAAACTCTTCAGTTCCCAAAAAAGCATTTTTGACTTCAACGTGCGTTGGCGGCCGGTACTTTCAATTAAGTCTTGTTAGTGTTGGCATTGGCCACGCTGGCACATACTGCTGAATACATCTGTTATTTGATGTGGTTGTGGCATATTAACGCGTTGGATTCACTGACCACAGGGGCGAAATGTTATCGCAGCCCCAATCAACCATAATTGCTGTTTAAATATTGATCAAGGTCGCCTGTTTTTCTAATTCTATGAAAAGTTGCTAAAAAAAAGCCTCACTGGCAAAGGTGAGGCGATTTTCACGGTAAGTGGCGCAATAATGACTAATGTACGGCGCTGCCAAACAGCGTGTGCTTAATATGCTCATGCGGCAAGTTGCGTGCATCACAAAGTAAGTGACTATTCACCTCCTCGAGTACAATCCCCATGGCTCTTGCACTTTTTGCGACAAGTTGCAGGCGGCGCCCATCGCGGGCATCGAGGGGGGATGTCCAAGTAATGACGGCACTGGACGTACCACTTGTGAGCGCTTTTTCCATGGCCCACAGAGTTTCAACGGCATCTTTAGTGTGGACTAATAAAATGCGATCCATCCGTACGCCAGCGCTTGTCAGCAAGGGCTTATAGCCAATGCTGGGAGGGTTGATCAATACCACCCAGCGCCCCTGCTGGCTGAGTTGGGCGAGTTGGCTACACAACTGCGTGAGCTCATGGCGGCCTTGGGTCTGAGTTGGTATGCAAGTTATCGGCGTGCTCTGCCAGTTGTTATCGGTATTGCGTACATTATCGAGCCATAAACCGGGGTGGCGCGGGGCATTACCGAGTAATTTATTCATAGCCAGTCTCCATTACGGATCACGCCAACCGCAAGCCCTTCAATTGTCAAACTTTGAAAATTTAAGTCGACTTTAATCGGGGCGTAATCGTCATTTTCGGCGTGCAGGTAGACCAAGTTGCCTTTTTTTTCGAAGCGTTTGACCGTAACGTCTTCATCGAGGCGTGCGACCACCACTTGGCCATTGTTTGCCTGTTGCACTTTATGTACGGCAAGCAGATCGCCCTCAAGAATGCCAATATTCTTCATGCTATCGCCTTTTACCCGCAGTAAAAAATCTGCGGCAGGGTGGAACATGCTGGGATCGACTTGATAATACTGTTCCACATGTTCTTGGGCGAGAATGGGTTCGCCTGCAGCAACTTGGCCAATCAGCGGCAAGCCTGATTCGATGAGCTGGTCTTCTGCGGGTTCAGCGGGGAGGCGAATGCCGCGCGAGGTTCCAGGCATGATTTCGATACAGCCTTTTTTAGCCAGTGCTTTTAGGTGTTCTTCGGCGGCATTGGCGCTTTTAAAACCTAAACGAGTGGCGATTTCAGCGCGGGTGGGCGGCATGCCAGTATCAGCAATATTGCGTTTAATCAGCTCTAAAATTTCAGCTTGGCGCGGCGTTAAGGGTCTCATGGTGGTTCCTGTTTTTCTATACAGTTACTGTTAGTATATACAGTAACTTTTGCAGCGCAAGTATTAACCACTTTAAGATTTTATATTGAGGCTAATTTGGCGTGGGAGAGTGGTTAACTTGAGTGTAGTTAATTGGTTTGTAATGTTTTTTATTTTAACGGTTGGCGGTAAGAATGTTAGGACGGTGGCAGATAATGTAGAGTATTAGCGAATACTCCCTAGAGTCTGGTATTCTATAGGGCTAGTAAACGTACTTAATTATATAAAAATAATGCCTAAACAAGACTCTCTTTGGTTGAAATCATTGCGTTGGATCCAAAAATGCCTAGTGCATACTATTGTTGTGCCTCAGGATCCCTTCGCCGATCTGAATTTGGATGCCTCTAAGCCGCTGGCTTATGTGATGAAAACCGAATCCATTAGTGATATCGCGGCTCTGCATGAAATCACGGCTAAATTAGGTTTACCGAGCCCCTATGAACCGTTAGTGACTAACGGGGTGGTTGCCCCGCGGGTGGTGTGTCTTGAGGGGCGAAAACCACTGTTTGGCCAACGGGCGAGCAATGGCCCTTTTCTGGAATGTTTTATGCGGCTATTAGCCGTGCATAAGGAGCGCCCGGACCTTGATATTCAATTGGTACCAGTGAGCCTGTATTGGGGGCGTACGCCGGGTAAAGAAGACGATACCATGAAGGCGGCGGTGCTAGAGCGTGAAAATCCAACTTGGCTGCGCAAATGTTTGATGATCCTGTTTTTAGGTCGGCATAATTTTGTGCAATTTTCTAATGCGGTGTCGCTGCGTTATATGGCCGATGAACATGGCACCGACATGGGTATTGCGCATAAATTAGCGCGAGTGGCACGGGTGCACTTCCGGCGTCAACGCAAAGTGATGACCGGCCCCGTGTTGCCTAATCGCCAAGCCTTGTTTGATTCATTGCTCAAGTCAGAAAGTTTACGTAAGGCGATTGCCGAAGAGGCGGCCAGTAAAAAGATTTCTGAAACGCAGGCTCGCGAAACGGCAATTGAGTATCTTGATGAAATCGCAGCTAATTATTCAGATAACTTGGTCCGTATTGCGGAGCGATTTTTAACGTGGCTATGGAATAAACTCTATAGCGGCATCAATATCAAAGGGGCTGAGCAAATCCGCCAACTCCACCACGATGGCCACGAAATTGTCTATGTGCCGTGCCATCGCAGTCATATGGATTACCTGCTGTTATCTTATATTTTGTATTATCAAGGCATGGTACCGCCGCATATCGCCGCGGGCATTAATCTGAACTTCTGGCCAGCGGGACCGATTTTCCGCCGTGGTGGCGCCTTCTTTATCCGCCGCAGTTTTAATGGCAATAAACTCTATACCGCGGTATTTCGGGAGTACTTAGATCAGTTATTTGCTAAGGGGTATTCGGTGGAATACTTTTCCGAGGGGGGCCGTTCGCGCACTGGCCGCTTACTTGCACCGAAAACTGGCATGATCGCGATGACGATGAATAGTGTGCTGCGGGGCATTGAGCGCCCGGTGACCTTGGTGCCAGTGTATTTGGGCTATGACCATGTGATGGAAGTGGCGACTTACCATAAAGAATTAAGCGGCAAGAAAAAGCAAAAAGAGTCGGTATGGCAAGTGTTTGGCGCTATTCGTAAATTGGGCAATTTTGGCCAAGGTTATGTCAATTTTGGTGAGCCGATTACCCTGCAGAACTTTTTGAACGAAACCGCGCCGAATTGGCGGGCGGAGCTTGCTGACGATCCTGAGCAAAAACCCACATGGTTGACCCCGGCGGTAAATCAGCTGGCCAATCGGGTGATGACCCGCATCAATGATGCCGCGGCGGCCAGTTCGGTTACCCTGACGAGCTTAGTGTTATTGGCGTCGGAGCAAAATGCGCTTGAGCGCGGTCTGCTAGAACGGCAGTTAGATTTGTATTTGACCTTACTTAAGCAGGTGCCTTACACCGCGTTTACCTCCGTGGCTGAGGGGGATGGTAAGCATTTAGTGCAGCAGGGCGTGGAGCTTAAAAAGTTTATCGTCAGTGCCGATGGCTTGGGAGAAATCGTGTCTATTGATGCCAAGCAAGCGGTGTCAATGACCTATTATCGTAATAATATTATTCACTTATTTATTATTCCGGCTCTGGTGGCCAGTTGTTTGACGAGCCATGAGCACATTCAGCGCCAGCAGATTGTGGCAATAGTGAATGATTTTTATCCTTTACTGAAAGCCGAATTGTTTATGGGGGGTAAAGATGTGCCGGCCTATGTGGAGCAGATAGTCGATTTGCTGCTTGCCCAAGGGCTAGTCACCGAGGAGGATGGCTTGTCGGTGGTGAGCGAGCACGCCAGTCAGCTGCTCTTGCTGGCGGAGGCGGTAAGCGAAACCCTGCAGCGTTATGCAATTATTTTCAATCTGTTAGCCGATAGACCTCGGATGGAGCGCGCTGAGCTTGAATCTGAAAGTCATCTGCTGGCTCAGCGGTTGGGGGCGCTGCATGGCATTATGGCGCCAGAGTTTTACGATAAAAAACTCTATGGCACCTTGAGCGTGAAATTAAAAGAGTTGGGGTATCTTGCTGATAAAGAAGATAAATCAGATATTCAACGGATACGTAATCAAGCTAACGGCCTACTGCGAGCTTCGGTAAGGCAGACGATTGTCGCCAGTGTCACTGCGGAGCATATTAGTTAATGGCAAACCATATGAATGCGGCTAAGCATCAGCCTGCGAGTAAGTCTTTATTGGGCGGGGCGATGATTATTGCCGGAACGACTGTCGGCGCGGGGATGTTTTCATTGCCCGTGGTCGGAGCGGGGATGTGGTTTGGTTACTCCATCTTAATGTTGCTCGGTATTTGGTTTTGTATGTTGATGTCGGGCTTGCTACTGCTCGAAACCAATTTGCATTTTGAACCCGGGGCCAGTTTCGATACCTTGACAAAACAGACCCTTGGGCAGTTTTGGCGTATCGTCAATGGCGCGGCGATTGCCTTTGTGCTGTATATTCTCACCTATGCCTACATCAGTGGCGGTGGCTCTATCGTCAACCACAGTCTGCAGGGAATGGGGGTGACCTTGCCGCAAAGTGTTGCAGGCCTCGTGTTTGCCGGGGTGCTGGCGATTATCGTGCTTATCAGTACGAAAGCGGTAGATAGGATCACTACGATCATGCTGGGGGGAATGATCCTGACCTTCTTCCTTGCGATTGGGAATTTGTTGATCGAAATTGACCTGACGCGTTTGTTTGAGCCCGATGGCGAGCCCAGCTTTATTCCCTATTTATGGGTGGCGCTGCCCTTTGGTTTGGCCAGTTTTGGTTATCACGGTAATGTGCCGAGCTTAGTGAAGTATTATGGCAAAGACGCCTCGACCATCATTAAAGCCATTTTTGTGGGAACCTTTATCGCGCTAGTGATTTATAGCTGCTGGTTAGTGGCGACCATGGGCAATATTTCCCGTAGCCAGTTTAGTGAGATTATCGCTCAGGGCGGCAATATGGGGGTGCTCGTCGGCGCCCTATCGAAGGTCATCGCCAGCAGTTGGTTAAACAACATGTTAACCCTGTTTGCCAACCTCGCGGTGGCCTCGTCGTTCCTCGGGGTGACGTTAGGGTTATTTGATTATCTTGCCGATTTATTTGGTTTTGATGATACGCGCTCAGGGCGAATGAAAACTGCAATCGTGACTTTTGTGCCGCCCACCGTGTTTGGCCTGTTATTCCCTGACGGCTTTTTAATTGCCATTGGTTTTGCTGCGCTGGCGGCAACGGTGTGGGCGGTGATCGTCCCCGCCTTAATGGCCTATAGGTCGCGGCAGTTATTTCCTGAGAGCACAGGCTTTAAGGTGATGGGCGGTACGCCATTGATAGTCATCGTGGTGCTCTTTGGTATTGTCACTGGCGCTTGCCATTTGCTGGCCATGGCGGATCTGTTGCCGCAGTATTCTTAAGGTTGGTATTCTGAAGAGGTTGGCGCTTAGAGCGCTGATCATCGTCATCCCATCTCAGCGGTGAATTAGCCCTCCTCGGAGGGCTTTTTGTTGGCTGACACTGCAGTGGCGCAGGCTAGCGTTAATTAGGTTGATCGAGGGTGAAGCGCTCAGGGCAGGAGTCCTTTGGGGCGCGCTTTGCCTTGCCAAGCATCTCGGCTAAGGATTCGGCCGGGTTCAGATCTTGTGGCAGGCTTAGGCGGATTTCACTCAATAAGCCTTTGGCGCAGACGAGGCTCAGCTTTTGCTGTGCTCCTTGGCCAAAACTATTATCAAATTCTTGCTTTAACTCTTTTTTAGTCACCTGCTTGCCGATGTGTTGTTGGATAAAGTCCTGCGCCCACGCCGAGGCGTTGAGCGCTTGGGTCAATTGAATGGCGATGGCAAAATACTCATTCGGGTCCTGATTGCGGCAGATACCGTGTTTCCACCACTCGTGACGTTCTAAGCAGCTGCCGTAACGGGCGCTGGGCATCACGGTGTCGAGCTGTTGGCGCACCGCGCTGGTGAGTGCAATGGCGGGATAATCGCAAAAATCCTTGGGGGATTGTTTAACTGCGCCGCAATAACCATAGCGAGTGCCGCATTGCTGCCGATTCGGCCAGAGGCCATGCAGGGTAAATTGCCGCCACTGACTGGCTTGGGGAGTTTGGCTTAGCGCGCGGCATTCTGCTTTGCGCTGGCCATAGAGTTCACAAAAGCTACTTTGCCAACTCAGGGCTAATAGATTTGAATCAAACTGACCATCTAGCTGACATTGGTTGGCTGACGTTGGCGTTGGCGGCAGTGTCGGGCTGACTTGCGCTGCGGCGCTGAGGGGCTCTTGGGGGGCGGGTGCGCTGGTGTGGTATTGGCCGCATTCACCGCTGATCCAGCGTAATGGCGCTTGCGCTGCGTAGGATTGCACCCGTAGCCATTCAGGTCGATGGCTGTCACCAAGGATCTCCACCACCGGATAGCGCTGGCCTATCTCGCTCTTTGCGAGGTCTGGGTTAGTGCGCTTATTTTTCGACTGAAATAGCTCACAGTGTTTATCGGCAATAAACACCCCCGCCGCGGGCGCTGCGGTCGTGGTGGCACCATAAAAGCTGCCCAGTATTCCCAAGAGCAGGCTGAGGCTTAGCCGAAGGTGCGTCATGGCGCGCGAAGTTCGGGTCATTGGAGCTGTCCTCTGTTGGCGATGCTAAATTTGTTCAATGTGCAAAGCACGCTAAATGAATGGGTTAAAGGGCATTTTAATGAAAAATCCCCTCAAGCCAAACGGGGCATTGAGGGGAGAAAGTGGCTTAGCCTTTGCAAAGCGCTGCTATTTACGCGGCAGCTTGGTTTAGCTTGCGTGAGTAAATCAGCAAATACAGGGCCGGC
>NZ_JBOFMC010000126.1:0-19303 GCF_051658185.1 Shewanella sp.
GCTTTAATCGATTCGTTGCTCATTTTCACTCCAGCTAAAAATGCTTTGTTTCTAAATACTCTGGGCATATTATGGGGATCAATTTTGACGTTTCAAGGCCTAAGGCCAGATCTAGCATAAATATGACCATAAAGTTCCACACCATTGGCCTTATCGGCAAACCCCATCATCAAGGCACCAACCAAACCTTAACGCGTTTGCATCATTGGCTCACCATGCAAGGCTATGAAGTGCTCGTTGAAGAACGGGTGGCAAGCGAGTTAGGGTCCCATATCGAAGCGGTTGATTTACCGCAGATTGGCAAGCGCTGCGACTTGGCCATTGTGGTGGGCGGTGATGGCAATATGTTAGGTGCCGCGCGCGTCTTGGCGCGTTTTAATGTCGCCGTGATTGGGGTCAACCGTGGCAATCTTGGCTTTTTAACCGACTTACCGCCCGATGCCTTTGAAGAAGCCCTCGCGAAAGTGCTCGATGGCGAATTTGATACCGAATATCGCTTCCTACTGGAGGCCAAAGTGTACCGTGATGGCGTACTCAAGGCGAGCAATAGCGCCGTTAACGAAGCGGTTTTGCACCCGGGCAAAATTGCCCACATGATTGAATTTGAAGTCTATATTGACGACCAATTCATGTACAGCCAACGTGCCGATGGCATGATAGTCTCCACTCCCACAGGCTCGACGGCCTATGCACTGTCCGCAGGCGGTGCGATCCTTACCCCCAATTTACAAGCGTTGATCCTCGTCCCCATGTTCCCCCACACCCTGTCGTGTCGTCCGATTGTGGTCGATGCCTGTAGTACCATCAAAATGGTGGTGTCTCCGGCCAATGGCGAAAATTTGGAGGTCAGTTGTGACGGGCATGTCCATTTAGCGGTATTGCCTGGAGATGAAATTATCGTGCAGCGCAGTTCGGCGCGTTTATGCCTTATTCATCCTAAGGGGCATAATTACTTTCACGTCTTACGTAGCAAATTGGGCTGGGGCAGTAAGCTGTTTTAACCTTTACACTCAAGCAGATTGGCGTTTGCAGCGCATGCTGTTCCCCATCGTCTTTAGTCACGCTCAGCCTTTATGGCCAGCGGGCACTCGGTACAACTCAATACAACCGGCTTGACGCCTTTCTCATACGCCAACTCATCCGACTAAGCCCTGTCGCATAAACACCGGGGCACATGACCTATCCGCCTGCCGTCAAAATGGGTGTCGTGCTTGCAACACGGATTTTTTGACTTTCAAGATAAAGTCAACCCCGCGGCGTGACACTGATCACACAAACCTCAAGCGAGCGCGCCAATGTGATCTGCATCACTAAGCAATAAGCGGTCAATTACAACATTAAACGTTTTAAATCAAAACTTTAAATAATATTAATTTTATCTTAAAAAAGCCTCTCATGACTCAATGCGAGGTTTATCACACCTGAATTTTGGCTTTAAAATTCATCAATTGTGCAGTTTTGCAATAAAACAGGGCATTAATTGCAATTTTGAGAGAATATTCTAGCCGTAAAATCGTTTTTAATAACTTTAAGCGATATAAAACATGATAAAAATAACAAAAACGACTATCGCGAAAACTGATTGAGTGACTCAGCTCACACGCACTGAAATCGCTTGAGAGAACTTTCCTGCAGCCCTGTAAATTGACCTCTCGTTTAACCTTCAAGATGATCTAGATCATATAAGTCGCGCGATGAATAGCGTCTATTACACACCTTCAACTGAATGAACCGCAACCTTGATCGACGCGCTGCAGATAAACAGTGCCTTGAATCTTAGCGTCAGCATTAAGCTAGCTACCTAATGAGGCTGTTAACTCGTCGCAATTAGGTACAGCGCAAACGGCACATTCCTGTTTTTATCAATGATCGACCACGTTTACAAAAAGAGGCAAGCATGACACTACTTCAACTCTTCGCCAGCTTGACGCCGGTACTGAGCGTAATGCTATTTCTAGTATTGCTCAGAATGCCCGCATCGAAGGCTATGCCCATTTCCATGATAGTCACGGCACTCGCTGCGGTGTTTATTTGGCAAATGGACACCACGCTACTGGCAGCATCGGTTCTTGAAGGGCTGTTATCGGCCATCACTCCATTAACCATTATTTTTGGTGCGGTATTCCTACTCAACACCTTAAAATACTCTGGCGCCATGGATACCATTCGGGCCGGCTTTACCAATATCAGCGCCGATGCTCGCGTGCAAGTGATCATTATATGTTGGTTGTTTGGCGCCTTTATTGAAGGCAGTGCCGGCTTTGGTACTCCCGCGGCCATTGGTGCGCCGCTGCTGGTATTATTGGGCGTCCCCCCCATCGCGGCGGCAGTGGTCGCGTTAATTGCCGACTCCGCCAGTGTTTCCTTTGGTGCCATTGGCCTACCGGTCCTCTTTGGTATGGAGCAAGGCTTAACCCAAGGTGGCGTGAGCATGGCGGCAGCGCAGATCGCCGAACATGGCGGCAGCTACGCAGACTATGCCCAGTTCATTGCCATGCACATGATCACCATCGATTTAGTCACAGGTTCATTAATTCCACTGGTGATGGTCGCACTGTTAACGGGCTTCTTTGGCCGCAATAAATCCTTTAAAGAAGGCTTGGCAATTTGGAAGTTTGCGATTTTTGCAGGACTTGCGTTTACCGTGCCGGCATGGCTTATCAACTATTTTGCAGGTCCAGAGTTTCCCTCAGTGATTGGTGCATTAGTGGGTATGGCACTGGTGATCCCGGTTGCTCGTAAGGGGTACTTACTGCCAAAAACACCTTGGAATGATTTTGCTGAAAATGACAAGCAAGACGCGCGACAACTCGAAGCGAGCACACAATTTTCACAGGTCGCGGCGTGGACACCTTATATCATCATGGCCGCACTGTTAGTATTGTCTCGCACTGTGGCGCCTCTCAAAGCCTGGTTATCAAGTTTTAACATCAGCTGGACAGGCTTAATGGGCACCGAACTTAAGGCAAGCTTTGCGACCTTATACGCCCCAGGCGCCTTCTTTGTTGCCGTGTGTATCTTAGGTTTCTTCCTGTTCAAAATGAAAAGCCCTGCGATCAAACAATCCCTCGGCGATTCTTGTAAGTCCATGTTACCGACCATTATTTCTCTTGGCGCATCAGTGCCTATGGTGAAAATATTCTTAAACTCAGGTGGCAATAGTGCTGGCCTTGCGTCAATGCCAGTGGCATTAGCCGATATGCTGGCCGGTTCTATGGGAGCGGTATGGGCTTGGATGGCACCAATTGTGGGTATTTTTGGCGCCTTCTTATCCGGTTCGGCCACCTTCTCGAACATGATGTTCTCCGGTTTACAGTACAGCGTGGCCGACAATATTGGCATGAACCACGCGCTGGTTTTAGCACTGCAAGGGATCGGCGCCAACGCGGGTAACATGATGTGCGTGATGAACGTGGTCGCAGCCGCAACGGTCGTTGGTATGGCAGGTAGAGAGTCGGAAATTATCCGTAAAACCATGCCTGTGGCCATGGCCTACGCCTTACTGGCCGGTACGATTGCAGTCGTGTGGGGCGGTTTCTAATACCTTGTTCTAAGGGCATGACCAAAGCTTGTGGCTTTGGTCACTGTCTGATACCGCGTTACATGGCATTTTAGTCCGCTACAACGTTAATTTTTGTCTGATTCAAATTGGGTTTCAGTCTTTTATAAAGAGAGTAATGCTATGTCGATTAACTATAAATTGGTCATCGATGATTTAAGAGCGCAATTAGGGGAACAGCCGGTTACGGATGATCCCGTTCGGCGTTTTGCTTGGTCCACCGATGCAAGTTATTTTAGAATTGTGCCCGAAGTCGTGGTGCATGCTGAAACCTTAGAGCAAGTCAAACAAACCTTAGCGGTTGCTCGCAAACATAATGCCCCCGTGACCTTTCGAGCCGCAGGCACCAGTTTATCGGGTCAAGCCATTGGTGAAGGCATACTGTTAATCCTTGGCCACGATGGCTTTAGAACAATTGAAGTGAGCAGCGACGCCAAACAAATCACCCTAGGCGCTGCAGTCATTGGCTCCGATGCCAATGCGGTGCTCGCCCCCCTTAATCGCAAGATTGGCCCAGATCCGGCGACCATTGCCTCCGCTAAAATTGGTGGCATTGTGGCCAATAATGCCTCGGGCATGTGCTGTGGTACCGCGCAAAACAGTTATCAAACCATTGCCTCTGCCAAACTCGTGTTTGCCGATGGCACTGAGCTTGATACCGGCTGTGAACAATCCAAAGCCCAATTTAGCCAGACCCACGGCAAATTGCTCGATGCGCTGACCGATCTTGCCCACATGACCCGCCATAACACCACGCTGGCGGAACGAATTCGTAAAAAGTACGCCATCAAAAACACCACGGGTTACGGCATTAACTCGCTGCTCGATTTTACCGATCCCTTTGACATCATTAACCATTTGATGGTCGGGATGGAAGGAACGCTGGCCTTTATCAACGAAGTCACCTACCACACGGTTAATGAGGCTAAATACAAGGCCTCGGCCATGGCGGTATTCCACAACATGGAAGATGCCGCCCGCGCCATTCCATTAATCAATGGCGAAAGTGTGTCAGCCGCAGAGCTGCTCGATTGGCCATCCATTAAAGCTGTCACCGGTAAACCGGGCATGCCGGATTGGCTGGCAGAATTACCGGCGTTATCGGCGATTTTGTTGATTGAATCTCGCGCGGATGATGCCTCAACACTGGAAGCCTACACCCAAGATGTCACCCAAAAATTGGCCGGATTTGACTTTATCCGCCCAATGGAATTTAGCAGTAACCCTGAGGTCTGTGATAAATACTGGGCCATGCGCAAGGGCTTATTCCCCATCGTTGGCGGTGAGCGTCCGAAGGGCACCTCGGTCATCATCGAAGACGTCGCCTTCGAGCTTGAGCATCTGGCTGCAGCTGCGCGGGATATTACCGAGCTATTCCATAAGCATGGTTACCCTGAAGGCTGTATCTATGGCCATGCGCTGGCGGGCAACTTCCACTTTATTATCACTCCAGCCTTTAGCACCCAAGCCGATATCGACCGTTTCCAAGCCTTTATGGACGATATTGCCGATATGGTGATCAATAAATACGATGGTTCGATGAAGGCCGAGCACGGCACCGGCCGCGCGGTCGCGCCCTTTGTTGAAAAAGAATGGGGACAAGATGCCTACACTTTGATGAAGAGCATCAAACAGATATTCGATCCTCAAGGCATCTTAAACCCCGGCGTGATCCTTAACGATGACAGCCACGTCCACGTCAAGCACATCAAACCTTGCCCCGTGGTCGATGACTTTGTCGATAAATGTATCGAATGTGGTTTCTGTGAAAAAACCTGCCCAACCTCCGCCCTTAACTTCTCACCACGCCAGCGCATTGCCACGTTGCGGGAAATCGAGCGTTTAGAGCAATCGGGCGATAAAGCTGGCGCCGCCGCCATGCGTGCTGCCGCTAAATACGATGTGATTGATACCTGCGCCGCCTGCCAGCTGTGTACCATTGCTTGTCCCGTGGACAACAGCATGGGCCAATTGGTGCGTAAATTGCGTACACCTTACATCACCAGCACCGAACAAAAAGTACTCGACTTCCAAGCCAAGCACTTTGGCGCCGTCAACCAAGTGATCAGCACAGGCTTTGATATGCTTGGGGTGATCCACAAGATCACCGGTGATGGTTTTACCAACGCCCTGATGAAAACCGGTCGGTTAATTTCAAAAGAAGTGCCCTATTGGAACCCGGATTTCCCTAAAGGCGGTAAATTGCCTAAACCGGCACCGGCCAAAGCGGAACAAGAAACCGTGGTCTATTTCCCGGCCTGCGGTGGTAGAACCTTCGGCCCTACGCCAAAGGATCCGGATAACCGCACCCTACCTGAAGTCGTCGTGACCCTTTTAGAGCGCGCCGGTTATAACGTCATTACCCCTGACAATACTCGCGATCTGTGCTGCGGACAGATGTGGGAATCTAAGGGCGACTTTAAAAACGCCGATGCAAAACGCCAAGAGCTTATCGAGTCACTGAGTCAACTGAGTCACGGCGGGAAAATCCCAGTACTGGTGGATGCATTAAGCTGCACCTACCGCACGTTAACGGGTAACCCACAGGTGCAAATCACCGATCTGGTTGAGTTTATGCACGACAACCTGCTCGACAAGCTTAATATCAGCAAAAAGGTCAATGTTGCTCTGCACTTAGGTTGTAGTGCCCGCAAGATGAAGCTCGAGCCAAAGATGCAAGCCATTGCCAATGCCTGCTCGGCTCAAGTGTTAAAACCTGCAGGAATTGACTGTTGTGGCTACGCGGGTGAAAAAGGCTTATATAAGCCCGAAATCAATGCCAGCGCCCTGCGCAACATTAAAAAGCTGATCCCAGCTGAGATTAAAGAAGGCTATTACGCTAACCGTATGTGTGAGGTGGGGCTCACCCAGCACAGTGGCATTTCTTACCGCCACTTAGCTTATCTACTTGAGGAATGTAGCCGCTAAGCTCGGCGCAATGATCCGCTGCACGGGGCCAATATAGGCCCCGTTTTTATGCGCCCAATGGTGATACGCATCCGTTTTATGCGTCATCATCCTTATGCGCATCAAGTGAATTTTTACGCATCTATTATGCAAATTTAACTAGAAACAACCTGTTATTACTGAAAATATCAACCAACAAGCTCCCCATCTCCTCCGATTAACTGTAGTAATAATAGCGGTAAATCATCAGATTATTATTTTTGCATTTTTGCAAAAATCCATCGATTCTTTTACCTCAACTGCGCTATTTATTCTGTGAACAACCACCTATATTTGGCATTTTGCCGCAGCATTCATGCGTTTTTTGGTGCACAATGCCAAGCAATATCGTTCACTCACAAGAAAGAGAAAACACCATGAAAATCGCCCTTTTCATCCCGTGTCTCGTCAATCAAATGATGCCAGATGTCGCCATTGCTACTCTGGAATTATTAGAGAAACTCGGGCACCAAGTGATTTTGCCCGCGGGTCAAACGTGCTGCGGCCAACCAATGACCAACTCCGGCTGCTTCGATGCCGCACGCAGCACCACCCTTAAATTACTTAATGCGTTTAAGGGTGTTGAATGTGACGCCATTGTCTGCCCCGCCGCCTCTTGTTTAGTGGCCGCCAAAGAAAACTTCCACGAGTTCGATAACAGCCCAGAAGCCCAAGCGGTTATCGCCAAACTCTACGAACTGACCGAGTTTTTACACGATATCGCCCCGATCCCCGCCTTTAACAAGCCCTTTGCCCACAAGATCAGCCTGCAATTGAGCTGCCATGGGATCCGCATGTTAAACCTTGCCAGCCCAAGCGAAGAAATGGGGCCCAAATTCAACAAAGTCGAAGCGGTATTAGCCAATATTTCCGGTATCGACATTGTTTACCCCGATCGCCGCGACGAATGCTGTGGTTTTGGTGGCACCTTTGCCGTGGATGAAGGCGCCGTCTCGGCCAAAATGGGCAAAGATAAAGCCCAAGCCCATGCTGCCACGGGGGCAAAATACGTGGTCGGTTTCGACCCTTCCTGCCTATTACACCTTGATGGCATGATCCGCAGACAGCAATTACCCATTGAAATTCGCCACATCGCACAAATTCTCAACGCGGCGCTTTAGGAGATAGACTATGGCTAATCAAAATACCCAAGCGGCCTATCAGCATAATCACGGCGGCGAAGGCTCGCAGGTGCACGCCCACAAAGCCGATATTTTTTGCCGCGATGAAACCCGTGTCGATTGGCATTCCAAGGCCCTTTGGGTGCTGCGGGAAAAACGTGACCGCGCCGCAGGCAGCTTGCCTGAGTGGGAACAACTGCGTCAGCTAGGCTCTGAAATCAAACTGCATACGTTAACCAATCTTGCACAATACCTTGAAACCTTTGAGCAAAATTGTCTTGCCAACGGCATTAAGGTTCATTGGGCCAAAGATGGTGCCGAGCATAATCGTATCGTTCATGAGATTTTAGCCAATCATCAGGTGAAAAAACTGGTGAAGTCGAAATCCATGCTCACCGAAGAATGTCACCTCAATCCTTACTTGGAAGCGCGCGGCATTGAAGTCATCGATACCGACCTTGGCGAGCGCATTATCCAGCTGGCCAAAATGCCGCCATCGCACATTGTGGTCCCTGCGATCCACATGAAAAAAGAAGAAGTCGGCGAGCTTTTCCATGAAAAATTAGGCACTAAAGCCGGTGAATCCGATCCCTTATATTTGACCCGCGCCGCCCGTGCCCATTTGCGCGAGCAGTTCCTCAGTGCCGATGCGGCCATGACTGGGGTAAACATGGCGATTGCCGATAAAGGCGCCGTCGTGGTTTGCACTAACGAAGGTAACGCCGACATGGGAGCGAATCTGCCTAAGCTGCAGTTGCATTCCATGGGGATCGATAAAATCGTGCCGGATCTCGACAGCGCCGCCGTACTGCTGCGCACCCTGGCGCGCAATGCCACTGGCCAACCCGTCACCACTTACAGTGCCTTCTACCGCGGACCACAAACCGACGGCGAAATGCATGTGATCATTGTAGACAATGGCCGCACTGAGATGCTCAAGGATAAAATTCTTGCAGAATCATTAAAGTGTATCCGTTGTGGCGGCTGCCTCAACACTTGTCCTGTGTATCGTCGCTCCGGCGGTTACAGCTATAACTACACTATCCCCGGCCCGATTGGCATTGCCGTTGGCGCCAAGCATGATGATACCAACTCCATCGCTTGGGCCTGTACCTTATGTGGCAGCTGTACTTATGTGTGCCCAACCAAGGTGCCGCTCGACAAAATCATCCACCATCACCGCCGCCTGAAGGCCGAAGCGGGCGAACTGCCCTACGGCAAAAATGGCTATATGCCATTAGTCGGTAAGTTTATGGCAAGTGAAACCCTGCTGAATTGCTCAATGAGCGTGGCCAGAACCGCATTGCGCATTTTACCCGGCAGCTTACTCAAGCCATTTAGCGGCGCATGGGGCAAATACCGTGAACTGCCCGTCGCCCCCAATTCCAGCTTCGAAGCTTGGTTTAAAAAACACAGGAGCCTATAAGATGTCTAGCAAACTTGAAATTCTCAATGGGCTAAAACTGACCGCCTTAACCGATCACCCGATGCCGACCATCGAGGTCACGCCACGAGTTGAAAATTTAGTCGGCCAGTTTGAAACCAACCTCAACACAGTCGCTGGGACATTACACAAAGAAGGTGGCCTCACTGCCCTGCAAGCCAAAGTCGATGAACTTATTGGCCAAGGACTGCAGGTGATCTCACTCGTGGATGGCATAAAGGCAAACCGTGAAGTGCCATCGACCGCCCATGAGCTAAAAGACATCGATTATGCGGTGATCCCAGGGGATATTGGTGTGGCTGAAAATGGCGCGATTTGGGTAAACAACAACAACCTCGGCCACAGAGTCACCCCTTTTATCTGTGAAAACCTGATCCTAGCACTGCCAACAAACAAAATTGTTGCCAACTTGCATCAGGCCGCCAAAGAAATCAGCCTCGCTCCTGGTGAGTTTGGCGTGTTTATCGCCGGTCCCTCAAAAACGGCCGATATTGAGCAAGCCCTGGTCGTCGGTGCCCACGGCGCCTGCAGCTTGAATGTGTATTTGCTGTAATTTGAGCGATATCCCTGCGGCTAACTAAGGTCCCGAAGATCATGTAAGCGGGCCTTATCCAACCAAACACAAAAGCCGCCAACATAGGCGGCTTTTATTTATATTAAGATATTGAATTTAAATACTAAAATAGCGTTATAGCAGCACATATCCCACTCTCGTGTTGCTCCATCATGGGCAACTGAGCCCCATTGAGGTAACACTCAAAATAAGCATTAAGCTGTTATCTTTACCAGCGCAATATAAAGTTCTTAATGGCGGACCTGAGAGGGCTATGCGCCCATAGCCCGATGCTCGCTAGCGGCTCAATGTGCACTACCGACTAAATACGCGCTACTGGCTAATGCGCGCTACTGGCCATCATGTTTATCATCACTATGGTGAGTGACGGCCTTATGGCTATTTTTTAATTCAAAGCCACGGACTATAACATAAGCAATAAGAGTAAATATAAATACAATCAAGTACATCCAAGCAATGCTTTGCAATGTTTCAATTATCGTTCGGTAGATCTCTATGGTCCAGCGCTCGCTGGTGAGCTCGAGGATCTCCGCATCTTTGTGCCTTGCGGTGATGTAACGTTCGAGATCATAAATCCGCACCCCGCCAGAAATCCCCACCACATAGGTGGCGAAGATGATGTATTTCTGCCAAGCCATGCTGATCGCATCTTGGATGATCCGCTTAAAGATTTCTCCTAAGGGGGACTTAAAAATCTGCACCACCATAAACGATACCAACACGGATAACGCGAATGTGACGAATAACAGGGTAAAAAACATAGGCATGTCCTCAAGTTAAGTGGATTGGCTGGCAATTAGGTACGCTAAGCCTCTACGCAGCCAAGGCGCAAGAGCGGTATCCATTGCCAGCAGCAAAAAAATGGCCAACATGCTCCCCAGTGTAAGCTGACATAAACTATAGGCTTACATAAACTATAGGCTTACATAAACTGTAGGCTTACATAAACGCCTTGGTAAAGGCCTCCTTTGACTGGCCAATGTAGCTGCGGGCGCTTTGGGCATGTTGTTCCCATACGGCGCGATCGCTAGGATCGGTAAAAGGATTTTGCTCCGCGGCAATCGAGCGCTCGAATCGATCGTAGAAGGTCAGCATAGCGGAAGTGATTTGATTAAAACGCTCCTTGAATTCTTGAAATTCGTCCATTTTTTCAGTGGTTTTAATCATATATTGCACCAACTCCGCATTGCTATTGGCGGCCAATAGGGCATCGGCCTTAGCGCTGATATTCGCACTCGCCTCGGCAATGATCACGGCGCGGCTCTGCTCGTCTTTACTCATCATTCGGCTGTAATTTTCGGGGGTGCGGGCAATGCTGGCGTGCTGTAAATAGCTGCGCAGATGTTTATCAAGATCCCGGCGAAAGGCATCTAAGTTCTTTTGCATGTTCACTAAATCATTATCAAGGGCGGTCACCTGTTGCAGCTCTTTTTCAATTTCGCCCATAAAGCGCTCGGCCTGTTGGTAGATCTTAAGCCCATTTTCTTCAGCAAACTTTTTATCGCTGCGGCTTAAATCACTGTTGTCGTAGTTTGCACGGTCAAAGGTGGCGGCTAAAAAGGATTTAAAGGGTTCGGCAAAGGCTGAATAGGCGCCTGCGCTGACCACATTTAAGGTGGCGGTGGCCAGATCGCCAAAAGGTTTCACCATTGAGCCTAAACGCGCCTGTTGCAGCGGCGAAGCAACCCGTTTGGCATCGGTCAGCACCGCTCTAAAGGTGTTATAACCTAAGGGGTTAGACATTTTATTGCGCTCGGTGGTCGCCAATACAAAGGTAATGCTCGAATAGATGGCATGAGAATATTCAAGATATTGTCTTTGACTCTCAAGTTGGGCGGCGTAATTTTTACCGAGTGTTCGAAAGGATTCGGCCTGCACCTCGTAATTTTTATCTTGTTTGAGCTTATCTAAAATCCCGCCAATAATTTTTTGCTCGTTTTTTTGCAGGGCGATATCGAGGCGCACTTTATCTAAAGTCAAATCATCGAGACTGATAGGCCCGTTAACGGCTTCAATATCGAGACGAATATATTGACGGCTAGGATCATCAATCGACACTCGGTGCGCCAAATATTCATTGGCATTCGGGCTGACATCAATTAATGCCACATGCTGCCACTTGGCATCAAGCTTAAGCACCGGGGAAGTTAACACATTGATCCGATATTGGGTTTGGCTATTTTGAGGTTTGACCCAAAACTCCAACAGTCCTGCCTCTGCCACAGGATATTTACTGACAATGCTACTACTCCCCTCGGCGCATAATAAGGCGCTCTCGCCACTGCGCGGCTCCGCCCTCGCCAATTGGCACCCCATGATCCATGACCAAGGTTGAGCTAAGGGATTGCCTTCAAAATCACTGGCGAAAACGAGTTCATTTTCTTTAGCATTGGCGCTAATCTGACTGAAAACGCCAAGTAACAGCGTAAAAATGACTGCATGGGTGCGCATAGGGTCCTCATCTAACTCAAGCGTATTTTAGTTAACATTTGGCAAGCATGTTACCGCAAGCAGCTTACAACATGTGCCACTCAGATTAACCACTTTGTTAACTTGGGCAATGTAACAGAGCGCACGGTGCCATACTAGCCCTAACCTTCGCCCTCGCTACGGGTTAATCAACAGATTACCCATTCAGTTAAGGTTTCGCCCCTCAAGCCCTGCTGCGGCTTTAATGCGAGCGGCGCTCGACCTGTTTTAGCGCATAAAACATCCACACACACAGCAGCGTGCTACAACTTGCCAGTGATACCCATACCCCAACCACGCCAAATGCCCAGGCAAAAACATAAATCACGGCAGCAATGAGGATAAGTTTACTGCCAGTAAGGATCGATGCCTGCTTAGCGCAGTTAATCGCTTGGAAGAAACTGGCGCCCACCAAAATTAACCCTTCCATAGGTAAGCCCCAGAAATACCAGCGCATTCCCTCTATCGCGACCGGGGTTAAATGTGGATTATCGCCGGCAAACAGATACACCAACCATTCGGGGCGGCTGTAGATCAGCGCTAAGCCAAGGGCCGCCGTCAGCAACGTCATGGCAAAAGCGATATTGCGTGCTTGTTTGACTCTATCAAACCGGCCTGCGCCCGCATTAAAGCTATAAATCGGTTGAGTGCCAAAGGCGATACCTTCAAAAATCAAATAGAAAAAGGCCTCGGCATAGCTCACCACGCCATAGGCGGCCACATGCAAGGGCCCACCCACCCACAAAAAGGCGGTATTATGCAAGGTCAGCACGATAGACAGGTACAGGTTCATCAAAAAACTGGGTAAACCTACCCGAGCAATATTGCGGCAATGCTCCAGTTTTAGCTTCATCTGCTCGAAATTGATTTTAAGCTGCGTGCGTGGACCAAAAAAATGTTGTAAACACAACAGTCCCGTCACGGCTTGCGCAAGCATAGTGGCAATGGCGGCTCCCGCTAATCCAAAGGGAAATACCACAATAAACAGCCAATCGAGGAGGGTATTGAGTACGCCGCCGAGGATCAGTACATAGGTCACGGTCGAGGGGCGACCATCGTTACGCAGTAAACTGGTAAAGGCCATCGACAGGATCGGGAAATGGCACAGGGCAAAATACCAAAAAAGGTATTCATTGGCACTTTTAAGGATTTCCCCTTCTGCCCCAAGGAAGATCAAAATATCGCGCGAAAAAATGCCGCCGACCAAAGCAAAAAATAGCCCGAATAATAAACACAGGCTAAAAGCATTGCCTAAAATCTTACGCGCGGTGGCCACCTCGCCCTTACCCAAGTTAATGGAAACTAACGCGGCACTGCCCATGCCAATCATGGCCCCCACCGCATAGAGAATGGCTCCCACTGGATAGGCTAACATCATCCCCGCCAGCCCGGTCTCCCCCAGATAATGACCGACAAACATCCCATCAATAGTGACATAGACCCCAGTGACCAACATGGAGGCGATGGTGGGAATGGTATAGCGCCAAAACAGCGTCGATATGGGCTGTTCCAGCAAACGTTGATCCGTTGCGATCGAGGATGGTGCGGTCATTAGCGTGTCTCACAAAATTAGGGCAAGGTGTGCATGGGATAAAAATTTAATATGCACAAAAATGCGGCAGCGGATTGTACCTAACTTTGGTCGGAACACAACCCCCGTATTAAGGGGGAATACTATTCAAAAGCCAATTAGGCCAACAAGTTAAGCATTAAACCTCACCACCACAGCCGCAAAACACTTAGCACTCAACCTGCCAACAAGCGTGACCCAACCCCTTATTTTTCGCTACTTTTATGGTAATTTAGCGCTAATTAGGTAAAGTGATTGTTTCATCTAGGCAAACTTGCTTTTTTGCCTCGCAAAAACAGCAAAACCTACAAATAAAACACCTTACAAATCAAATTATTAAAAGAATTTATAGCTGATAACAATAATAAAGGATAGGACATGAGTCAAAATAGTCCAAATGCAGAAAACGATCTGCGGGAAGTCAAGCAACTCGGGATGTGGGCCTCCATCACCAGTTTAGGGTATATTTTTTGGCTGGTCGGCGGCATGGAACTGGTCGAGCGCATTGCCTATTACGGCGTCAAGGCGAGCGCGGGCCTCTATGCTAAAGCCCCAGAATCGGCCGGAGGCCTTGGGATCAGCCTCAGTGACTACGGCATTATCATTTCGCTGTGGGCCATTATGCAGACCTTTGTGCCAGTGTTTACCGGTGGGATATCCGATCGCGTCGGCTACAAAGAAACCATTTTTGCCTCCACGATTATTAAGATCATGGGCTATCTTGTCATGGCGTTTTTCCCCAGTTTTTGGGGATTTTTAATCGGCGCTTTACTGCTCGCCATCGGTACGGGGATCTTTAAACCCGGGATACAAGGCACCTTAGTGCTCTCGACCCAACGCAACAACACCTCGATGGCGTGGGGAATTTTTTACCAAGTGGTGAATATTGGCGGCTTCCTCGGGCCCTTGGTTGCCGTGCACATGCGCCAATTGTCCTGGGATAATGTGTTTTATGCCTGCGCCGCAATCATCTCCCTTAATTTCTTATTTTTACTGACCTATACCGAGCCAGGCAAAGCTGAGCGCCTCGCACGCAATCAACAGATCAAGGCCGGAACGATTACCCAAGAAAGCCTCTGGCGCGATGCATGGCGCGAGCTTAAAAAACCCGTAGTCATTTACTATATGTTGGTTTTTTCAGGATTTTGGTTCTTATTTAATTCACTGTTTGATGTACTGCCAATACACATTTCAGAGTGGGTCGATACTAGCGTGATTGTCACCTCACTGTTTGGCAGTGAGGGGACTCAAAACGGCGTGTTACAGTTCTGGCTGGGCCTGAATAATGAAGGCACTAAAGTGATGCCGGAGGGGATGCTTAACCTCAATGCCGGCCTGATTATGACCAGTTGCTTTATCATCGCAGCGCTCACGGCAAAATACCGCATCACCACCGCGATGTTTGCTGGGTGCTTATTGTGTATTGCGGCCTTTGTGTTTATCGGCGCCTTCAACGCGGCGTGGTTTATCGTGCTCGCTATCGCCATGTTTTCCTTAGGGGAAATGATGATAAGCCCGAAGAAAAACGAGTTTATGGGCAATATTGCTCCCGAAGGCAAAAAAGCCATGTACTTAGGTTTTGTGATGCTGCCCCAAGGGATTGGTTGGGGCTTAGAAGGTTACTTTGGCCCCAAACTCTATGAGATTTATGCCTCTAAAGAAATCTTTTCCCGAGAGTTATTAATTGAGCGCGGTATGAGTAGCGCTGACGTCAGCGCCATTCCTCAAGGTGAGGCCTTTACCACGTTAGTGAGCTACACTGGCGAAGGCGCCAAGGAGCTAACTCAACTGCTGTACCATAGCCACAACATCGGGATGGCTTGGTACATTATCGCCGCCATTGGCACGATTTCAGCTGTCGGTATTTATATTTACGGTAAGTGGTTACTCACGCTACAAAAGGCCCAACAGGCTCAATAAGCGTTGATATTACATTATCCTTAACGGCATGTACCTTAGCGGCATACCGCGAAGCTCAATTGCTATCAAGCCCAAAAAGTGAGTGACTAACACTCACTTTTTTTGTTGGCGCTTAGAATGCATCAAGCATGGAAGGGGTAAATTGTTCAGCGCTAAGGTTTAGACCAAGCTCTTGGATGTTTGCCTGTAATTGGGCCAAGTCGCGCGACAGCGTGCTTAAGGTCAACGTGTTGTCGTCTAAATGATACACCTGCTGCAAACTGGTGTAATAAAACAGCAAAATAATCATCGCATTAGCATCGTGCTGCGCGGCGGCCGCCTTGATTTTGGCTAATTTACGGAAAATCCGATTCTGCCGCTGCTTTAGTTGCCAAACAACATCAATCTCCGTAAAAAATGCTGTTGATTTAACGTGCAATACCACTGCACTACAAAACACAACGGCGAGGATCACACCCAGTAAATTTAAATGAAAATTCCCCGTGGGTTGCCCAGCGATAGCCTCTGCACCAAACAGCGCAATCAACCCCGCCCCAAAAGACAAAGATAACACCATCAAACTGAGCACGAATGCCAGCAGAAATAGATTCAGGTGTTTACGATATCGGCTTTTATCAATCACAGGTAACGGCATTTTTATTCTCCATACACTCAATCTCGTTGAGCGCCTAAGCTCAAACTTATCATCAAAGCTTAAGTATCCTTATTGTCAAAGCTTCAGTATCTGAGCCTAGCCCCAACAGCACCGCCAATTAGGCCAAACAAGCCATTAACTGTCGCTCGATGGCATCCCAATCTAAGACCTCGGTTGCGATGATTTCTAATCGCGAATCGACAGCATCATCAAGCTCTGCTATCTGACATTCATCCTCTATCCAGTTCACGGCAGCAATGCCATCGGTGGTGATCATCACCGCTTTTAACCTCAGGAGTGTTCCGCGCCAGCGGTCAGGGGCCGTTTGCTGGCGGACAAATGCCATCAACTTATCAAAATCAAACTCTTGGGTAGGCGAGAATCTCCAGCCACAGCTCACTGCGCCTTGGGATTGTTGCTGTTGACGAATAAAAGGCATGTCAAGCTCAAGAGCTTCACTTGCCGCCATGGCAAATAAACCTGTCTCGGTTATATCCTGCGATACATCGCGCCGCGGCGATAATAATGAAGAAGGCGGCGGGCTGAAGCGCTGGCGCCGCGCTTGCTCAAGATGAGTGACGATCTCAAGGGGGACATCCTGCAATGCACTATGGGGGATGACCTGCACGTCCTTGGAGCCCAGCGCATCTAAAAAGCGGCGTAACTCAGCATACAGTTGCGCGGCGTCAACGGCAGGAATGGCATCATATTTATCGGATTTAGTCGCAATCACGATATCGGCCACCTGCAATTGCTCCCTAAAATGAGCATGCTGACGATAGCGCGCATCAAGGATCTTGCGGGCATCGACAAGGCAAAAGGTGTGACACAGGGCGATCACCTGCTGATAGTGTGGCGCGGATAATAACTTAATAATTTCGTTGGGATGGCCAAGCCCAGTCGGCTCTATTAATAGGCGGTCGGGCTTGGCCCGGGCGATCAATTGATTAATCGCCACTTGAGTTGGCACCCCTGCCGCGCAGCACATGCATCCCCCAGCAACTTCCCGGATGTGGATCGTTGGATTACGATTCGCAAGTAGCCCGGCATCGATACCCACCTCACCAAACTCATTGACTAACACCGCCCAGGTTTCCCCCTCGGGTTTGCTTGCCAGTAATTGCTTGATAAGCGTGGTTTTGCCGACGCCTAAAAAACCGGTAATGATATTGGTCGGAATGGCTTTAACTATCATGCTGCGATTCGCTTGCCTTAACGCTGTTGACTTAAAAAACACAGAGTTTACCCTGCATCCGCCCCCGCTACCGGGCTTCCCCCGGTTGACTAAGCTTAGGCAGTATCACCCTTGCATTATTTGATTTTAGTGGTGCGAGCAGTTCCACTCGAGCGATTGGTGGCGCTCCCTTTGGCGTACTTACCCACCCGTGAGGGCGCAGCTTGACGGGCACCGGCTTTACCAATCGTGCGATCCTTCGGCGCCTTGTAGCTCCACTTACTGGCTTTGGCGCCCACCGCCGGGGCATCACGATAGCGGGCTGGTAGTGGTGCCCCTTCTTCATAACCCGGTTGCACCGTAATGGGCAACTTTTGACCAATCAAAGCTTCAATCTCCGCGAGCATCGGCTCATCCGAGGCCGAAACCAAGGAAATCGCGCGGCCCGATAACCCCGCGCGGCCCGTGCGGCCAATGCGGTGTACATAATCTTCGGCCAAGAAAGGCAGCTCAAGGTTGATCACTAAAGGCAAGGCCTGAATATCAAGCCCCCGGGCGGCGACATCGGTTGCGACCAATACCCGCAACTTGCCGGTTTTAAAGTCCTCTAGCACTCGGTTACGGGCCCCTTGGGTTTTATCGCCATGAAACACGCCTGCGCGAAGCCCATCTAAGGTTAATTCTTGCTGCAGATGTTCGGCGCTCTCTTTTGTGCTGGCAAACACCAACACTTGACGCCAATTGTGACGGCCCACCAGCTCTGATAACAATTCAGCCTTGCGGCGCTTATCAACCCGATAAACCTCCTGCTGAACGGTGGCAGCGGTAGCGCTGCCTTCCACGTTAACCCAGGCCGGCTCCTTGAGCATGTTATTGGCCAACTGTTTGACGGCGTCGCTGTAGGTGGCTGAAAACAACATGGTTTGATGGGATGGCGCAATCAAGCGCTTCACCTTCTCAATATCACGCACAAACCCAAGATCGAGCATACGGTCAGCTTCATCGACCACCAAGGTCGTGACGCTTGCTAAGTCCACCTGATACTGGCCAATAAGATCGAACAAACGCCCCGGCGTGGCGACCAGAATATCGACCCCTTGTTCCACCCCTTTACGCTGGGGATTCATATTGGCGCCACCATATACCGCGAGGGTTTTTAGGGGTAAAAATTGACTATATTTTTGTATGTTTTCGCACACTTGGATAGCCAGCTCACGGGTTGGCGTCATCACCAGAGCACGTAACAATGGCTTCTCGATGGTATCGGGCTTCTCGAGGGTATCGTTCGCCAATTGCGCAAGCAATGGCAAGGCAAAGGCTGCCGTTTTACCTGTGCCCGTTTGGGCACAGGCCATCAGATCTTGTCCGGCAAGGGCTAAGGGGATCACTTGCTCTTGGACTTGCGTGAGTTGCTGATAGCCGCACTCAGTTATCGCATTCAAAATGGGAGAAGATAAACCGAGTGTTGCAAATTTCATAGGGACTCTTTTGGCTAAATTGTGGCTAACATTGGCCTAGGCAGTGTCGCAAGGCTATTTGAGCAAGCGGTTTTGCGATGCGCGGTGGCGAGGCTTTCAGAGTCAGTAAGCTCGCTTACACTCGCACTCGCACTCGCCCCTGACCTACTCAACAGTTTCCGCTAGCTCCCCTGCGTTAGGGCCGCGGAGTCTACCAAAATCCACGGCGTTTTTATAGGCAATTATGCACGCGACCTAACACCACCGCCTTAGACACGCGCCGCGGGCGCATTAGACGCCGCATTTAATCCATGAGCGCCTGCGTTCGGCGCCGCAGCCTTAAGGTATTGTTTGGTAAACTCGCAGGCGCTTACTGGCGCTGAAAACAAATAGCCCTGCCCATAATCACAGCCAGCCGCAAGCAACACCTGCCGC
>NZ_JBOFMC010000127.1:0-3690 GCF_051658185.1 Shewanella sp.
AGAGGGGATTCTGAACGGCTTAATAATACGCCAATCAGTTTGGCCTCTGCTGGTCGGGATTGTATTGGTATTGGAATGGGATAGAGGTTGGGGTTATGGCTATTCGCTAACGGATGCCACAGCCAACGCTGAGGTTAACAAGATAATACGGGCCGCGAAACAAAGCGTTGCACCGCGAACCCGAGCGAGACTTAAGGCCGCTTAAAATCCATGCATGCTATTACTGACCCTGAACCAACCTGCAATACTGCGGCGTTCAGCCAAGGTTGGCATAACCTCATGAGGAAAACGCTCACTTAAAAAAATCACAAACTGCCCCATTTTAGGGGCAATACGCTCGAGCTCATTATCGGCTTCATCGTAAATAATCAGCTCACCTCCATCGGCCGCTTGCCAATCGGGATTTAAAAAGAATACTGTCGTTAAGATCCGATTTTGACTGCCTTTTAGCGCATCGACATGCTTTTTATAAAAAGCCCCTGGCTGATAAACCGCATAATGGCTTTCATAATCGAATAGCCCCATAAACAAGCGGCGATTTAAACCCGCTTTGAGCTGTGCCATCACATCGAGATACAGCGCATCCTGTGGATTTTGCGCCTCAAGCCAGCGGATCCTATCGCGGCGGATGTCTGCATTGAGTTGCTGCTCTATACCGCGGCCAATCGCGGCAGGTTTTAGCTCATCGACTTGGGTGGAGTGGACTTTGTCGAATAACACTTGACTAATATCCACCGGAACCAGATCCGTTAACACGATATAACCTTGCTCGACCAAGGCCTCGGCAATCACATCCAGCATTGCTTCACTTAATGGCGAAACCATTTATGCTCCATTCCCAAAAGAGGCGACGCGGTCAGGCTACTCAAGGGCTCAACCGTCAAGCAGAGCCACCATTTCGCTAGGCGTCTTGGGGAGAGCCAACAGCTCTCCCTCAGTAATAGTTGTCGAAATCTTAGAGTAAAATAGCCAGTAAAACAATAGGATAAATAAGCTTGCGGTAAACAACCGCAAGCCTAGGTGCCCATGGCGCGCCGATCTTACTCCACTAAGCCGCGACGTTTGAGTAAGGCATCGATTGTTGGTTTTTTATTGGTAAAATCAAGGTAGTTTTGCATCAAATCCTCAGTATTGCCTTTAGATAGCACCTGCTCGCGAAATTTAGCGCCATTGTCTAAAGTAAGCCCGCCCTGTTTAGCCATGTAAGCAAAGGCATCGGCGGCAAACACCTCTGTCCATAAATAGGCGTAATAGCCCGCTGCATAACCGCCGGCAAAGGCGTGGCTAAAATAACTGGATTTATAACGCGGGGGAATTGGGGCAAAATTCAAGCCATGTTTGGCCAATGCTTGCTGCTCAAACGCCTCGATATTATTGATTTGGGTATCTTGAGTGATTGAATGCCACTCCATATCTAGAAGTGCAGCAGACAAATACTCTACAGTATCAAAGCCTTGACCAAATTTATTTGAGGCTAAGATACGTTCAAGCAAGGCTTTTGGTATCGGCTCCCCGGTTTGATAGTGTTTGGCGTAATGGGCTATGACGTTAGGATCGATATTCCAATCTTCATTGACCTGAGATGGAAACTCCACAAAATCCCGCGCGGTCGCGGTGCCAGCCAGACTTGGGTATTTCACTTTAGAAAACAACCCGTGGAGTGCATGGCCCATTTCATGGAATAAGGTGGTGACCTCATCAAAGGTCATTAAAGTTGGACCCTCGGCAGGTTTGGGAATATTGAGCGCGTTATACACCACAGGTTTAGTGCCCTGTAGTGTATTTTGTGTTACAAACTCATCCATCCAAGCGCCGCCAGCTTTACCTTCACGGGCATAAGGATCTAAGTAAAATAACCCAATTGAGCTGTTATCTTGATCAAACACTTCAAAGGCTAAGACATCCTTATGCCATAGCGGTAAATCGGTGCGGGCACGAAAGCGGATCCCATAGAGTTGCTCCATGGCGTAAAACAGCCCATCTTGCAACACCGTCTTAAACTCAAAATAAGGCTTGATACTGTTCTCATCAAGATCGTATTTTTGCTTACGCACTTGGTTGGCATAATAGGCCCAGTCCCAAGGCTGCAACGTAAAATGCTCCCCAGACTGCTTGATCGCCCCTTGAATTTCAGCGGCTTCTATTTTGGCGCGAGCCAATGCCTTAGGTGCTAAATCATCAAGGACGCCATATACGGCGGCCGGCGTTTTCGCCATTTGATCGGCAAGGGTATAGGCGGCCCAGGTCTCAAATCCTAACAGCGCGGCCTTTTGAGCACGAATTTGTGCCATCTTAACGATGATAGGGCCATTGGTCGCGATCGAGCGATGAGCAGAAGTTTCCCATATTCGTTGCCGCAATTCCCGGTGACTTAAGCTTGAGAGTACCGCTTGGCGGGTCGTATTGGCCAAAGTGATTAAATATCCCTCTTTACCAGCGGCTTGCGCAGCCGCCGCCAAGGTGGCGATGTCGCTATCAGATAACCCCGATAGTTGGGCGCTATCCGTCACCAAGATCACATCTTCTTTAAAGGATTTTAAGCTGTTTTGAGAAAACGCCGTGGCGAGACTGGCAAGCTGCGCATTAAACTCGCGCATTTTCGCTTTATCTGCCGCTGATAATGTGGCCCCGGCACGCACAAATTGCTCGTAGTAATACTCGACTAAGCGCTGCTCTTGGGGATCTAACCGACTTTTGTGCTGATAAACCGCTGCAACGCGGCGAAATAGCTGCGGATCTAAATAAATATTATCTTTATGATCCGCAAGCTTAGGGGCGATATCAGCCTCTATGGTCAAAAAAGTCTCATCAGAAATAAGCCCAGCCAAATTAAAAAACGTGCGCGAAACCCGAGTTAACAATGCGCCAGAGGTTTCCAGCGCAAGAATCGTGTTATCAAAACTTGCTGGCTGTGGGTTATTTATTATTCCTGCAATTTCAGCACGTTGGTTTTTAATGCCCTCGGTAAATCCTGTGGTAAAATCATTAGCTCGGATAAGATTAAATTGCGGCGCTTGATCCTGTAGCGGACTTTTACTCAATAACACATTCACTTGACGCTCCTGACTTTGGGTACTCGCTTGACCAGCAACTTGCGCTTGAGGTAAATCAACCAACTCAGTCTTGGCACAGCCAGCCAGAAACAACACTGCCGCAACGGCAGCCGCAATAACGGACTTACGCATAAACACTCCCTAAGTAATGCCGCCCCATAAATGTATTTGGGCTAATTGCGGCAAATCATCGATTATCGTTTTAGGTTCGCGATGACCTATGCCAGCGCGCATAATAACCAAGCTACCATAGCAAGTTATTTGTCCATGGGCTATGAGCTATAGATGACGCAAAAGTCACACACACGAACAACCTACCTAAAACCCCACAACAGACCAACCTTAAGAGCGAATATCAAGACTGCAACATAAAACGCATCCTGCTATTTTGATAAATTATCACCCCGCTCACGCTTCCCACCGGGACTGCTTTGCTTAGTTAGTGCTTGTAAATACAAAACAGTGACTATAACTATGGGCATAAGATCATACTAATCTGCACCTTCACATTTCAGCACCGTCACATTCGATAACATAAATAATGAAGTGAGTAAGATAGTAAGGGCGGGCAGCGAGCCATGATTGATGCGAGCTAAGGAAATAGCCTCAACAATCTAGGCACATAGCTAGCAAGCCT
>NZ_JBOFMC010000128.1:0-1801 GCF_051658185.1 Shewanella sp.
GCTGCCATCTGCCCTGTATCTATTTAGTCGACTCGGGCGGTGCTAACTTGCCCCGTCAGGATGAAGTCTTTCCAGACCGCGATCATTTCGGCCGGATTTTCTACAATCAAGCGCAAATGTCGGCCAAGGGCATTCCGCAAATTGCGGTAGTGATGGGTCTGTGTACCGCAGGCGGCGCCTATGTGCCTGCGATGGCCGATGAATCTATTATCGTAAAAGATCAAGGCACTATCTTCTTAGCGGGTCCGCCCTTAGTCAAAGCCGCAACCGGGGAAGAAGTCAGCGCCGAAGAACTCGGCGGCGCCGATGTACACACCAAAATTTCGGGCGTGGCCGATCACTTAGCTCAAAACGATGAGCATGCCTTAGAGCTTGCCCGCCGCGCTGTGCTGCGTCTAAATCATCAAAAACACATCAGCAGCCTACTGAGCCCAGTTAAGCCACCGAAGTTTGATATCAACGAACTCTACGGCATTGTCGGCACCGACTTGAAAAAGCCTTTCGATGTCAAAGAAGTGATCGCCCGCATCGTCGATGATTCGGATTTCGATGAGTTTAAAGCCAACTATGGCGCAACCTTAGTTTGTGGTTTTGCCCGCATTCACGGCTATCCCGTGGGGATTGTGGCCAACAACGGCATTTTATTCTCCGAATCGGCGCAAAAAGGCGCGCACTTTATCGAGCTGTGCTGCCAGCGCAAGATCCCGCTGCTGTTCCTGCAAAACATCACCGGCTTTATGGTGGGTAAAAAGTACGAACACGAAGGTATCGCTAAGCACGGCGCCAAGATGGTGACCGCAGTATCCTGCGCTAATGTGCCTAAATTCACTGTGATTATCGGTGGTAGCTACGGCGCAGGTAACTACGGTATGTGTGGCCGCGCCTTCGAGCCGACCATGATGTGGATGTGGCCCAATGCGCGCATCTCTGTGATGGGTGGCGAGCAAGCCGCTGGCGTATTAGCCACAGTGCGCCGCGACGGTTTAGCCCGTAAAGGCGAAGCATGGTCAATTGAGGACGAAAAAGCCTTTAAAGCACCGATTATTGCCCAGTACGATAAAGAGGGTCATCCCTACCATGCCAGCGCCCGCCTATGGGATGACGGCATTATCGACCCAGCGCAAACCCGTGATGTGGTGGGCCTTGCCCTGTCAGCCGCATTAAATGCCCCTATCGAAGACACCCGCTTCGGCGTCTTCCGTATGTAAGCATCTTGCGATGCCTTACGTATCACTCATAGAGGGAATAACGATGACGGGAATAACAATGACTGACACACAACACCAGCACACTAGCACTCAATCCTTAGCTAATTTGCAGCAAGCCTTAGGCCATTTGCAACATGTAAGCTACGCGCTGAATAACGGCGTGGGCGAGTTAATTCTTAACCGAGCCGAAGTGCACAATGCCTTCGATGAGGTGATGATCAGCGAAATGATCGCCGTCCTCGGTTATTTTGCCGAGCACCAAGACTGCAAACTGCTGCTTTTAAAAGCCAATGGCAAAAACTTCAGCGCTGGCGCCGACTTAAATTGGATGCGCAAACAAGCCAAGATGGATTTTGAGCAAAACCTGAATGACGCCAAGGCGCTGGCCAAGCTGATGCAGGATTTAGATACCTTTCCAAAACCCACTATCGCCTTAGTCCAAGGGGCGGTCTTTGGCGGCGCGCTGGGGTTAATCTGCGCCAGTGATATTGCCATCGCCACCGAGCGTGCAAGCTTCTGCTTGAGCGAAGTCAAACTCGGGCTGATCCCCGCGGTAATTAGCCCCTACGTTGCCCGCGCCATGGGCAATCGCG
>NZ_JBOFMC010000129.1:0-22963 GCF_051658185.1 Shewanella sp.
CCAGCGACGGCCAGTTTGGCTTGGAAAAACACCCGCGTCATTAGCTGTATCTTTGATGGCAAACCGAGGCCACAGCCCAAGGAAATCACTTGGAGCATCCCGGAGTATCAACTTAAGATCAGCAATTTAAGTAACGTCTTTGCTGGCAATAAACTCGATATTGGGGCGCGGATCATGCTCGCTAACTTGCCCCAAGGGGAGTTTAACTCGATTGTCGATCTTGGCTGCGGCAATGGTGTGCTTGGCCTACGCGCCGCGCAGTTATTTCCTAAGGCGGATATCCATTTTATTGATGATTCAGACATGGCCGTCGCGAGCGCTAAAGCGAACTGGGAGCGCAATCACTTGCCGCCAGCGCAGGGCCATTTCTATTGGGATGATTGCCTGACACACCTGCCCGCTGACGTTCAGCCCGATCTGGTGTTGTGTAATCCGCCATTTCACCAAGGTGAAGCCATTACCGATCATATTGCTTGGCAGATGTTTTTAGATGCGCGCCGCCGCTTAGCCCCCGGCGGGATCTTGCATGTGGTTGGCAATCGCCACTTGGCTTACCATGTGAAATTGCAACGGCTATTTAAAAACTGCACCACGGTTGCCTCGAACGGCAAATTCGTGATCCTGCAGGCCAAAAAATAAGCCTGCAGGCCAGAGCTTAGCGTAATGTGCCGCCGAGGCTGTTTTAGCGATCTTCGTTTGCGATCGCTAAAACAACTAACGCTAAACCTCTAAACGCTAGCTTTCTAAACACTCGTTTTCTAAACGCTAGCCCCCTAAACCTCGACGCGGGAACTGCAGGCTTTATCTAGGGCTTGGGCCACATCGGCAATGATATCGTCGATATGTTCAATCCCAACCGAAATCCGGATAAGATCTTCAGACACTCCTGCCTTAGCTAACTCTGCCGCATCGAGTTGGCGGTGGGTTGTGCTCGCCGGATGACAGGCTAAGGATTTGGCATCGCCAATATTAACTAATCGCAGGATCATCTTAAGCGCATCAATAAAGCGGCCGCCAGCTATTTTACCCGCCGCAGGCGTGGGTGCTTTAATCCCAAAACTAATGATCCCAGAGGCTTTACCGCCGGTGATTTTGGTGCAATTGTCTCGATAAGGGCTGCTGGGCAAGGCACCGTAGTTCACCCAACTGACCGCCGGATGCTGGGTCAAATAGTGAGCTAATGCCAGCGCATTGGCGCAATGGCGCTCCATCCGTAAACTTAAGGTTTCCAAACCTTGCAGCAGTAAAAAGGCACTGTGCGGCGATAGCGCCGCTCCCGTATTGCGCAGCGGCACCACGCGGCAACGCCCAATAAATGCAGCTTGACCAAAGGCTTGGGTATACACTACCCCATGGTATGAAGGATCGGCTTGATTGAGTAAGGCAAATCGCTGTTTATTTGCGACCCAATCGAATTTGCCCGAATCAATAATCACCCCACCGATAGTCGTGCCATGGCCGCCAATGTATTTGGTTAATGAGTGGATCACGATATCGGCGCCATGCTCAAACGGGCGACATAATACTGGGGTCGCGACCGTATTATCGACCATCAACGGCACGCCATGTTTATGGGCAATCTGGGCTAAGCGGGCTAAATCGACAATATTGCCCGCTGGATTACCAATTGACTCACAAAACAACGCCTTAGTTTTGTCGTCAATCAACGCCTCCAGCCCAGCAAAATCATCAAAGGCCGCCATCCGCACCTCAACGCCCTGACGCGGCAAAGTATGTGCAAATAAGTTATAAGTGCCGCCATAGAGTTGACTGGTACTGACGATATTATCACCAACTTGGGTAAGCGCTTGAATGGCATAAGTAATGGCCGCCATGCCAGAAGCAACGGCAAGCGCACCAATGCCGCCCTCAATAGCAGCAAGGCGCTGCTCTAATACGCTAGTGGTCGGATTCATGATCCGCGTATAAATGTTACCCGCCACTTTTAAATCAAATAAATCAGCACCATGCTGGGTATCATCGAAGGTATAGGAGGTCGTTTGATAGATGGGCACCGCCGCGGCTTTGGTGGTCGCTTCTGACTCATAACCATAGTGCAATGCTAATGACTCAAGTTTCATAGTGCTATCCTTCTGTGTTGTTATTCGTAGGGCAACTGGGACGAACTCAGTTGAGGCCTTTGGCTGATTACCGAGAGAACACAATATGTGTTAGGAAACAAGCTAACAGATAGACATCCAGAAGTCTAAAATAACTCAACCTGATGGTATTCTCCTTCGACCAAAAGTCAGCGTTGAAGGTTGAGCATTGAGCGCTGGGCCAGCCCTGCAACGACCAGCTTAGGGTTAAGGCTGCATATCACGCGGTAACAACGCATCGCCTCTCTAGCACTTCATTCATCGGCAAATGCCTTTACCGCCCGTCTAAATAGCGCGAGAAAGCTTGCTATCGCTCAAACGGCGCCATCAATTTAACGATAAAAGCCAATTCACTAGCCCCGCTTCAACGTCTTTGTAACCTCTTAGTCACAACGGAAGTAAAAACATCTAGACGTCTAAATTGACAGACGTACAGCGATCCAATATGCTTGACCACAATTGCGAGGATCCAATGCCAAAGTGGCATGACATTTAAGCGAGTTTGCCCGCCATGGAATCTGCAGGCCATACTCCACGTCAAAGAGAGATAACATTGAGCCATTCACAACACACGACAACCGCGAGCCGCCCGGCCTCTTTTATTGCCCTACTGCCCTTATTTGTTTTCTTAGGGCTATTTATTGGCGCTGGCGTCTATTTTCAAAGCCAAGGGGTTGATTTTGCCTTTTACCAACTCCCTAGCGTGATTGCGATTTTACCGGCGATCATATTGGCGTTGATCTTATCCAAACAAAAATTAAACCAAGCGATTGATACTTTTATTGGTGGAATTGGCCACAGCAATATTATCGCTATGTGCTTGATTTATCTGTTAGCTGGTGGCTTTGCCGCCGTTGCAAAGGCCACCGGTGGTGTCGATGCGACTGTCGCTTTAGGCTTATCTTTTATTCCCGCAAACCTGCTCTTACCGGGCTTTTTTGTGATTGCAGCATTTATTGCCACTGCGATGGGTACCTCAATGGGAACGATTGCGGCGGTTGCGCCCATCGCCCTTGGCGTTGCAGACCAAGCGCAAATCGATTATGCCTTGATGGCGGGTGCCGTCATGTCTGGCGCCCTGTTTGGCGATAACTTATCGATCATCTCCGATACCACCATCGCAGCCACACGCACTCAAGGCTGTGATATGAAAGATAAATTTCGTGAAAACCTGATTTTTGCGATCCCTGCATCACTGCTGACCTTAATCGCCTTTGTGGTTGCCGGCCAAGGTCAAGCTGAGCTAACGCCCCAGCATATCGACCTACTTAAGGTACTGCCTTACTTGACGATTTTGGTGTTAGCGGTCGCCGGGGTAAACGTATTTGTGGTGTTAACCTTAGGTATCCTGTTAGCAGGGGGCACGGGTTTCTTGACCATGGATTATGGGCTCATCGCCTTTGGTAAAGATATCTATGCAGGCTTTGGCAGTATGCAGGAAATCTTTCTGTTATCGATGTTAGTGGGCGGTTTAGCCGCGCTCATGCAGCAACAGGGTGGCCTCGCCTTTGTCAGTAAACAAATTGAAAAATTGATTGGGCGTTATTCTAAAAACCAAGGCGAAGCCTCATGCCGTGCGGCAGAGCTTGGCATGGCGGCGATAGTGGCCGTCACCAATACCTGTGTTGCCAACAACACGGTCTCAATTGTTGTGACCGGCGATATCGCGAAGGATTTGGCCGAAAAGCATCAGGTCAGCCCGAAGCGAGCGGCAAGCGTATTAGATATTTTTGCCTGTATTGTCCAAGGGTTAATTCCCTACGGCGCGCAAGCGTTACTTATCGCATCCACCTTTAGCATCTCCCCCTTAGCGGCGGTATCTCATGCGTGGTATTGCATGATTTTAGCGGTGGTCGCCATTGCAATCGTGATATTGCGTAAACGCCATTAATTGATTGCGCGATGCTGAGCGCGGCTTGATACTGTCATGCTGTTGCTCAACCCCATAACGTGAACCAAAGGAGCCCTATTCGGCTCCTTTGCTATGACAACATTCCAATTCACTTCATCAACATTAGACTCAAATGCGCCTTGCAAAATACCTCGCCCAATGCGGCATAGGCTCGCGCCGTGAAGCCTGTCGAATGATTGAAGCTGGACGCATTTCGCTCAATGGCCGTATCGCTAAACACACCGATCCCGTCCGTTTAGATGCCGCATCACAGTGCCTCGATCATATCGCCTGCGATGGCAGCCCCATCACCGCCGCCGAACCGCTCGCCTATTGGATCATGAACAAAGCCGTCGGCACCGATTGCCGTCTGCTTATGCAGGATAAAACCAGTCTAATACATTGGCTGCCCAAAACCCCCAGACTCTATCCGGTCGGCAGACTCGATAAAGATTCCCGCGGCCTACTGTTACTCACCAACGATGGCGCGCTCAGCCACCGCTTGATGCACCCCAGTTTTGCCCATCAAAAAACCTACCATGTGTGCCTTGATAGACCATTTACGGATGATTTTATTGCACACATGGCCAGTGGTGTGCGCTACAACCATGTGCAAACTCTCCCCTGCCAAGTTCGCAGGCTCAGCGCAGTGAGTTTTGAAATCGTGCTCACCCAAGGCTTAAATCGACAAATTCGGCGGATGGCTCAAGCACTGGGGTATCAAGTTATCGACCTTGAGCGCATCGCCCTGATGACGCTGGATTTACGCAAACTGGCACAGGGTGAGCTAGCCGCAGGTCACCTGCGACCACTCACGATAGCGGAAATAACCACGCTCAAAACGGCATTGATTAGCGCATAAAGATCACACCGACGTTTCAGTGATATCTATGCGCTATCTGCGCTAAGCAACTGTCGCACTAAGCAACTATCGCACTAGCAACTGTCGCGCTAAGCAACTGTCACGCTAAGCTGCTATCGCGCAGAGCAACTATCCACGTTAATATCTCCCCATCAATCCTGCAGGGCATACCGCAAATTGCTGCGCTGCCGCCTGTTTCTCCCAAGAGAGTGATTAGCCCGTTATGCGAGCAGTCATTGCCATGCCATCCTCACTCCCCATAAATCGCTCTCTCGGCGTACAAGCGGCAGCCATGCCGCCAACGCTGACGGACAGCAGCATGCTGTGAGTGGCTCAGCCATGTAGGGCAAATTTATCCGGCAATTGTCAGTCGTCACCCGCCACATTGGTTAGAAATTTCAAGCCCACCAATTTGTTTATTATTTGTGAACTGTGATTGTATTTAACACAGCGATCGAGTAAAAATTGTTCGTTCGCAGTCAGTCCGGCCTGTAAAAAATGTCCCGCCACATTCGATAAGGCATTTTGTTGTAGTCATCCGGTGAGGTTTTCTGCTTAAAACAATCAACCTTAAGAGACACAACATGAAAAAAACACTGCTTACGATTGCTATGCTCTGCGCAGGACAAGCCTATGGAATGGATTTCATCCTCGATGTAAACGGAAAGTTTAATCAACCAAAGATAGCCGCAGATGTGGCAGCTAAAGGTGGGGTGCTTAAGAGCTGTATTCCACAGATTGGGGTGTGCCAAGTGGCTTTTGGCTCAGTCAATGCCGCAGCGGCAAGCGGTTTAGCACTGGTACCTGATGCAACGGCGTTTGCACCTGAACCTGCCGAAGCGACGCTTAACCGCAACGATCTGACCATTTCGATGGATGCCACCTATAACAACCCACCTGCCAGTGGCAATAATGATCGCTTTTTTGATCTGCAATGGGGCCATGTGGCCGTTGGGGCAGTAGATGCTTGGAACGCGGGATACCGCGGTCAAGGCGCTCGCGTGGCGGTGCTAGACAGTGGCGCTGATGCTGACCATCCCGATCTCGCCCCCAACATCAATACCGCGCTGAGTCGCTCTTTTGTCGCCGGTGAAGCCTGGGATTACCCAGGTATCACCACAGCAAATCACGGCTCACACACCGCCGGGACTATTGCCGCAGCCGATAACGGTATTGGTTCCATCGGGGTGGCGCCAGAAGCGGAGCTCGTGATCTTAAAAGTCCTGTCGGCCAATACTGGCTCTGGTAGTTCATACGGCACCATGCAGGCCATGGTGTATGCCGCCGACAACGATGTAGACATTATCAATATGAGTCTGGGTCTGGCGGTGCGTCGTAACGGTCTGTTTGATGTAAAAGACACTCCCTACGACACCTCTGACGACGTGCGCTTTGATGTGGGTGGCAAAGACGGCATTGCCCAGTTTATTGGCGCTTACTCTAAGGCGGCAACCTATGCCCGCCAGCATGGCGTGACCCTGTTTGCCTCTGCCGGTAACGATGCTACCGATTTGGACAAGACCGACAGCCTGATGCACCTGCCATCCGGTCTGCCTGCGGTCAATGCCATATCAGCCCTCGGCCCCCAATTATGGGGAGCCAACGCTGGTGCCGATCTTGATCAGCTGGCTATTTACTCCAACTATGGCCAGTCTGAAATTCATTTCGGCGCACCGGGCGGTGACTACAGCAGCCTGAATATTGCGGGTGGCAATTCACTGTGCACTGTGGCCGGTATCACTCGTCCCTGCTATGTATTTGACTTTGTATTCTCCACTGGTAACAACGGCTGGTACTGGTCTGTGGGAACGTCCATGGCTTCGCCTCATGCTGCCGGCGTGGCTGCGCTGATTGTGAGTGCCAACGGTGGCCGCATGGATCCACCGAAACTGGAAGCCGAAATGCGCCGTCTGGCGCTGGATTTAGGCAAGGCTGGCCGTGATGATGTATACGGTCACGGCAAGGCTTACGCCCCCGCCAACTGATCCACGCAGCCTAGGTCGTAACCGGACGCGATGGCGTCCGGTTTAACACTGCACCGCCAACCTTGATGGCGTGACCGAACACAATATACTTTGGTGAGGCATAACATTAAGAGGTTGTTATGCCTCAAGCGCGCAGAACGCCCATCAGTGTTGAGCTCTCTTATTCCCCCCCGATGATGTTGACTGTCGCCACCTTGTTAGGCGCCTTAATGCGTTAACAGCCAATTTGCTTCCATGACTCTCATTCATCGATACAGCCCTAGTCTCATTCATCGATGTAGCCCGAGGTTAGGATCCACCAAGCCCCCACCTCGCAAGGTGGTAGATACCGTTGCCAGTATCAAGCGTTTTTTAACAACACTCTTGCACTCAGTTCTTGCTCGCTTGCCAATAAAAAAGCGATAAACCCAATGAGTTTATCGCTTTTTACCTGTGTGACGCTGGCGGGAGCGGTGCCAGCGCAATGGATTAGTTAACCACTTCCATCTCGGCTAATAAATTGTCGGCATTGTCTAAATACTTCATTACCCACAATATATAACGGCTATCAACGTGAATAGAGCGATTGATGTCATTATCAAATGCCCAGCCACCGATGATGCTTTCATACACACCATCAAACAGCAGCCCGACTAATTCGGCGCGGCCGTTTAAGGTCGGTGAGCCAGAATTCCCCCCAGTGGTATCTAACGTCGACAGGAAGTTGACCGGGACTGAATCAATGGCTTTCATGTAATAATCACCGTATTGCTTTTCCTTAATCAGCGCAAGCTGCTGCTTTGGCGCATCAAAGGGATCAACACCGGTATCTTTTTGCACTATGCCTTCAAGACGAGTAAATGGCACCGCCATTAAGCCATCTTTAGGGGAATAGCCTTTTACATGGCCCACGGTGACGCGTAGGCTGGAGTTGGCATCGGCATATACCGGTTTATGTTGCTCTAAGTTGTACGCAATGATGGCATCCATATACTGTGGACGCACTTGCATCAACTCACCTGCTAGCGCTTTTTGTTCCTTTTCTAATGCCATATTGGTGTCGTGCATGGCGACGGCCAATTGGATAAACGGATCTTTGGCGGCCTTAAACTCGGCAACGGATTTATCCATCCACGCTAGGCGCACTTCTTTTTTGCCTAACTCGGTTTTGGCGTACATCTTGTCTAAGGTTTTAGCCAGCTTAGCTTCGCTGAACGAGTTATCGATACCAAAAGCTTTATCCAACGCGGGTAGGCGTTTTTCCTCTGGCAGAGCGGCATAGCGCGTTAACATATCCAGTAATACCGCTTTATCGACCTTGGCGGCGTAGCGACGATCAATCCGCTCCATGCTGGCTTTAAAGCGCGCCATATCGCGCTCTTGGAAGCCCGGCTCACGCGCCATATCCGGTAATGCCTTCTCATGGGCTAGGCGATATAAATCACGCGCGGTAGGCACCATGGTAGTGGAATCAATATAACTTAATAGCAAATCGCGCTGCTGATGGGCATTGCCCTTTTGGATTAACGCATCGAGTTGCGCTAAGGTTTGGCCATATTGCGCTTGGCGGCGAGGATCTTTGGCAATCCAACTGGCTAATTCTGCTTCGCGGGCTTGGCGGTCCGCTAACATGGTCGATTTGCCATAAAACTCAATCATTGAGGTGAAGTTTTTAGCGTAATTAGCAAGGCCGGCAATTTGGCTCTCATACTTAATCCGCTCATCACTGCCCTCTGGCGCGGTTTGTTTGATGATTTCAATAAAGCGCTCGCGGAGCATTTTGCCTTCGGGATAGGCCCACTCAAATTCATTTTTAACTTCAGTCGCAGTACGATAACGATTAGTGCGGCCAGGATAACCCGCGACCATCACAAAATCGCCTTCGCTGACGCCCTTCGCCGACACTTTTAAAAAGCTTTTAGGCTCATAAGGGACGTTGTCAGCGCTAAAGTCTGCAGGTTTGCCGGTTTTCGACACATAGGCGCGGTAAAACGAAAAGTCGCCAGTATGGCGCGGCCACATCCAATTATCGATATCGCCGCCATATTTACCCACACTTCCGGCAGGATTGTAGACTAAACGGACATCGCGAATTTCGAGCTGTTTTACCAGATAATATTCCAGCCCACCGTGAAAACTGTACACTTGGCAGCGGTAACCGTCTTCTTTTTCACATTCGGATACTAATTGTTTTTCTTTATTTTCAACACCTTGATAAAACTCAGTGCCGACTTTACCGTTCAATCCTTGTTTAACCTGTTCGGTCACATTGGTCACCTCCTCGGTCACATAAATGCGTGAACCGGGTGTTGCAGGCAATTCATCGGCAAAGGTTTTGGCTAAAAAGCCGTCTTGCAATAAATTCTTTTCAGGGGTCGAATTATATTGGATGGCGCCATAGGCGCAGTGGTGATTGGTCACGGCCAGACCTTTAGGGGAAACGAATGAGGCGGTACAGCCCCCTAAACTTATCACCGCATTCATGGGGAATTCGGTCAATTTAGAAATGGATTTAGCATCAATAGCTAAACCCTTTGCTTTTAGCTCATCGGCCATAGCGGGTAATTGATGAGGTTGCCACATACCTTCATCGGCTTGAGCGCCAACACTGGCGGCAATCGCGACAGTCAGTAACCATTTTTTCATTGTGTTAAATCCGTTTTAAGTGAATGAACCCGTGCGCAAACTGAGGTATTTGTTGTAGTTTACGACTCAAGATAGTGAAAAATGCCAAGTGCCAATCACTTAACCCCTAAAAGCAAAAAGTCAGGCACAGGGCCTGACTTTAGCATATTCAACGGCATTGCAAATAGCCGCAGAAAAACTCGCTTACAAAACAACTGCATTGTTCAACATTTGCCCGCGAGTCTTACACGCGAAAAAAACCTACAATGCCACCACAAACCTACAATGCCACCACCATCTGCGCCGCAATGATCACCGCGCCAAGGATACCGGCGACCACGAGACCCAGCGATCCCCCCGCCACCTGATAGCCTTCAAGCTGAAGGGGACGCTGACGCAGTGCCATAGCAATCGGCAAGAAAATAATCATCACCACCAAAGGCACTGCAGCAAAGCCCAGTACCGCGACAAAGCCTTCAGGCAAATACAAGGCGCACAACAAGGGCGGCATAAAGGTTAATAACCACGTTTGCAGCCGCCCTAATAGCGTCGGTTTAGCACGAGTTAATTCCGCCACAAAATCATACAAACTCAAGGTCACCCCAAGGAAAGAGGTGACTAAGGCTAAATCCGCAAATAATGAAATACATTTACTGATCCAAGGGGTATTGGCGATATCTTGCAAGGCGGTAACAAGGGCTGGCAACGAGCCATTAAGCTGATTGACATCATTCCCACCCACGGTCCCCAGCGTCACCAACAACCAGAAAATATAACAAGCTAATGGAATGGTTGAGCCAATCATCAATACCTTACGTAAAGATACTGCGTCACCATCTAAATAACGAACTAAGGTCGCAATACACACATGAAAGCCAAAAGAGGTAAATACCACCGGAATGGCCGCCATCCAACTGTGGCTAAGTGAGTCGGTCATCGCATCACTGGCCAACTGGCTCAGGCTGACTTCTGGCAGTAAAAATAACACCACCACGATGAGCAACAGGATCATTAACGAAAACAACAGGCGCGACACTTTATCTACCCATGCCACCCCAAGACCGGCAAATCCACCTAACACTAAGGTAAAAGCCACGACCGCCACTTGGTTGTTTAAGGTAATGTCGAACATGTTTTGGGCTTTGAGCACCAATAACGATGAGCCACCCGTCAGATAAGCTGCCGTGAGGGCAAACAATAAACTTAAAAACGCCGCACCTTGGATAATCTGGCCTTTTTTGCCCAGCAATTTCCCGGTTATCGAGTGGACGTTATCACCAACCCCAGAACGTAAATTAATTTCTAGCATTAACAGTGAGGTATAAGCCGATACCCCCCAAATCACCACCAACAACAGCAGCGCGGGAATAATGCCTAACGCGGCGGTGGCTAACGGTAACGCTAACATCCCCGCGCCAATGGCCGTACCTGCCACAATGGCAATTGAACCTAACATTTTTGAATTCACACAATTTTCCTGTTCAAGTATTTAGTGCTACTGCTACGTTGACGCGCCTGAGTGCATAACGAGTCAGGTCATCCGCGCAACACGCCCTATTTATTGTTTTAATTTAGATCTAATTGAGTAGATTTGAACGATAACGCCCTGCGAAGCCGCCCTTAAGCACAAAGGGCTCTAGCAACTTAACGCATCCCATCTGATCTGCGCTTACAGTCGATCAAGTGGCCTCAATAGCTTGTGAATATGTCAACCCAGTCGCCATTGAGGCTAACTAAATCGATGAGGGAAGAATGGCATTACGTGCAATTGTGTTTGTCCTAAAATAATCCTAAAAATGGCGCTAAAAATATCTGACTCCAAGATAGGCATACCCTAAAAAATATGCGCTAAAAAAGTGCCCGGCATTGCACCGATAATGGCCGTAGCTTGGGACATTAACAGAGGCAACCCCAGTGAGCAAGCCACGATTTACCAAAGCCCCCTCTCAGCTTCCTAGGTAACAACTTGATAGCGTGACGATAAATAAAAAGATACAACCCCCACCGCCCAACCAACCGCTTAAAGTGCCCAGCACTGAGTAATGCCAGATTACGATTCGCTATCGCAGCCAAGAGCAATGTTTCACCGCAGCTTACCGCCAGTGTCACTCCCAATACCCAGTTTGGCCCACACCACCTCAACAAACGGGAACCTGAACAGATATGGATCCTGAGCAAACGAGAACCCGCAGAAGACTTGAACCCGCAGCAGACTTAGGTATAATGCCAGCCTCGCTTCGGGGGAGTAGCTAACTGGAGGGCGAAATCGCCATCTAGGGTGAATATCAACATACTTGGCCGCATGCCATGGTATTCACAGCAAATCATCGATTTGCCCAGCAAGACCTGAGCACAGTAACCGCACCTAGGGGTGGACGGTCGCTTGTGCTTATGTCTTTGCCACCCCTAAAGGATCACTATTGGAAGCTCTACTTGCCTCAACCTTCACGGTTGCTATCGCTGAAATTGGCGATAAAACTCAATTACTTGCTCTCTTACTCGCCGCAAGATTCAAAAACAAAACTGCCATTATCATGGGTATTTTGCTCGCGACCTTATTTAACCACTTCGCGGCGGCGTGGGTAGGCCAATGGGCCGTCACTTGGTTTGATCCTGAACTGGCCCGCTATTTAGTCGCAGCCTCGTTTTTCGCGATTGCGATTTGGGTGTTAATTCCCGATAAAGTCGATGCCGAGGAAAGCCGTTTTTATCAAATGGGCCCGTTTATTGCGACCTTTATCCTGTTTTTTATTGCCGAAATGGGCGACAAAACTCAAATTGCCACAGTGGTACTGGCCGCGAAATACGATGCCTTAGCCATGGTGGTGGCCGGCACAACCCTAGGTATGTTGCTTGCTAACGTACCAGTCGTGCTTGCCGGACATTTTAGCGCCGAAAAACTGCCGCTGCAGTGGATCCACCGCGGTTGTGCCGTGCTTTTTGCCCTACTCGGTGTCGCCACACTCCTGTTCTAGGCTTTAGACACCCAAAACAACCGGCGGCAATCTGAATTGCCTGCCGGTGACTACCGCAATCAATATCGCGACTAAACTGATATTAAACATATAAACCCATTTTAGCCCGCTAAATATCAGCGCCATCTGGCTGAAGTATTCAGCATCTAAACGCAGTGGTGCCACGCCGTATCAACGCAGATGAACACACCCTCACTAACACTGACTAATGCGCGCTCGCGATATCATGCGTATGCGCACGCCAGCGTGAAATCCCCTACACGATTAACGCTGAATCACCGCCGCCGTCATTCGCGAAATACAGGCCAACTCTCCCCCACTATTGTGGATATGAATTTCCCATACGGAAGTCCGCTTGCCAAGGTGAATGGGTTTGGCCGTCGCCGTCAGTAAGCCATTTCGGGAAGCCTTAAGATGATTGGCATTAATTTCCTGGCCGACGCAGTAATATTGCTCAAAATCCACCGCAAAATTCGCCGCATAACTGGCGACCGTTTCCGCTAAGGCCACATTGGCACCGCCATGGACTATGCCCAAGGGATTGTGTACTTCAGGATTGGCGGGCATGGTCGCTTTAAGATAATCCTCACCAATCTCGGTGATTTGAATGCCAAGGGTTTGCATCAAGGTGCCCTTACCGTGCAATCCCTGATCTAAACGGCGGCAATCCTCTAGGGTAATAGGCCTAAACCAAATGCTCATTATGGTACTCTTTGCTGATAATTAAGGTAAAAACAGTCTACTTGATTGCAAAGCGGAGTGGAAATAGCGCGCGGTAAATAACCGCAAAGGTAAGGGTAAAAGAGCCGTGAGGGAGCGCCGCCTTTAGTCTTAAATCCCCTTGAGGATAGGCATCCGGATGATCAACATAGTCATATTCGGCAAACTGAAATGGCCCTTGGCGCAGCATTATTGTTATAGAATATGCGCCTAAGGGCCAGGGTAAACGTGGCGTCACCAAAATAACGCCGCAGGGCAGTATTTAGCTAAACGCAACGGTTAGCTAACCCAACCGTTAGCTAACCGGCAATTAGCGCTGGCCAATCACCGACGCTAAGGTCAGCTTGATCATATCATTTAGGGTTTGCTGACGTTCCTGCGCGCTAAGGTGTAACCCTAAACGCAGATGATCGGTCACCGTCATCATCGCCAGCGCCTTAGCACCAAACTCCGCAGCCACGCCATACAGCCCAGCAGCTTCCATCTCTACGCCTAAAATGCCGTATTTTTCCATCAGATCGTAGCGGCTATCATCAGCCCTATAGAACAAGTCAGAGGAATACAGATTACCCACATGGTAATTCACCCCTTGTTGCTCGGCAGCATCGGCCGCTTGGCGCAATAATCCAAAATCGGCAATCATGGCAAAATCGGTGTTAGCAAAGCGAGTACGATTCACCGCAGAGTCGGTGCTCGCCCCCATTGCCATGACCACATCCATCAATTTAATTTTTTCGCTCACCGCGCCGCAGGAGCCAATACGAATAATATTTTCGACACCGTATTCAGTGATAAGCTCTTTGGCATAAATCGAAATCGATGGGATCCCCATGCCTGAACCCATAACAGAGATTTTTTGTCCTTGATATTCGCCGGTAAAGCCGAGCATATTGCGCACATCCGTGACCAATACAGGCTTATCTAAAAAGTTTTCGGCAATATATTTCGCCCGCAGCGGATCGCCAGGCATCAGAACTGTGTTAGCAAAAGCACCCGTTGGGGCATTGATATGTGGAGTCATTACAGGTTTCCTATACTAAAGAGCAAGCCAGCAATTGTGCCGCTCATTAAATTCGCCAGGGCGGCAGCGATCAATGCTTTCATCCCCATGGCACTTAAATCATGGCGTCGCTCAGGACACAATGCGGCCAGCCCACCAATCACCATGGCAAGCGAACCTAAATTAGCAAAACCACAGAGGGCAAAGCTGATAATTACTTGAGTTTTTTCAGATAGTTGATCGGCGACTTTTAAAAAGTCCACGTAGGCGACAAACTCATTGATCACCATTTTTTGCCCAATAAACGAAGCCGCTTGACTGGCTTCATGCCAAGGCACCCCCATCAACCAGGCCAATGGTGCTAACGCATACCCTAAAATGGCTTGCATGGTTAACTCGCCGTAACCAAACCAGCCGCCAATGCCGCCCACTAAGCCATTAATAAGGGCGATTAAGCCCACAAAGGCGAGTAATAGCGCCGACACATTTAATACTTGCTGCATCCCCATGGCTGCGCCGCCCGCGGCTGCATCGAGAATATTGCTAGGCTTATCAGCCTGCTCACCCATAACCTTCTTAATATTTTCCTCAGGGGTTGAGGTTTCTGGCCACATCAATTTGGCAAACAGTAATCCCGCTGGCGCGGTCATAAAGGCCGCGGTCAGCACATATTTCACATCCACACCCATCTGGATATAACCGATCATGGTGCCACCCGCCACCGAAGCCAATCCGCCAGTCATCACCGCAAACAGTTCTGACCGTGTCATATGCTTTACAAAGGGGCGAACCATAGAAGGTGCTTCAATCGGCCCGACGAAAATATTAGCGGTAGCCGACAAGGATTCTGCGCGGCTGGTGCCTAATAAGCGTGATAATGCTCCACCGATAATCCCCATCACTAACTGCATAATACCGAGATAATAAAGCACCGCAATTAATGCGCTGACAAACACCACCACACACAACACGTTAATCACAAAGATAAAACCGACACCAAATTTAGCGAGATCACCAAATAAAAATGCCAAGCCTTCATTACCATAACCAATCACGTGCATCACACCATTAGAAGCACTATCTAAGACAGCCTGACCAATGGGGGCGTACATGACAAAAGCACCAAAAGCGATTTGAAAGGCCAGCGCGCCAAGCACTGTGCGCGCGCGAATGGCGCGGCGATGTTCAGAAAGTGCGACGGCTAAGCCCATTAAACTCAGCATGCCAATAAAACTGATGAAAACATCCATACATTTTTAACTCGTTCGATCTAAGTATGGAAGGAGTCTAAACAGCTCACTTAGATGCTCAAGCGATCTAGCTCACTTAATTCACCTAAAATGATCATTTTATGGCTAATTGCAGTTATTTCGCTCGAAAGCCGTAAAAATCAAACTTTACAGCAGCAAAGCCAGTACAAATAACAACACAAAAGCCAACAAACAACAAATAACCAAGGCAAATATTAACAAGCAACAGCCGCTTAAGTGCCCTAATCCCCCTCTCCATTAGAATAAAAACCGAGGCGATGACGATCTATTGCTTTCATTAATGAAACTAAATAACGAAAAACGGCAGCATTCGTGCCGACAAACGCATGTTATTGCCACTGTTCGGCCCTGATGTCATTCCCGACCAAAGGCGCTACCGGCGGTGATAACACCATCGCGAAAAAGGCGTCAGTGCGATTATCAATAATCCCTGATGAGAGCAAATTGCGTTAACGGCGTAGGATACTTGACGCGTTCTTACTAAAGGGGGAGAGCCGAGAAAAACCGGCCATGATTTATGCCATAACCATCAGTTGGCCATATAATGCCAATAAAAAATGCCAATCAGGTCAACCTAACTGGCATTTGAGAACCGCGGCGTGATGGCCGCAATAAGACAACGATAAGATTACTTTTTGGCCGAAGCTTCAGCCGGTGCGGCTTGTGCCTTTTCCACTGACTTCAATTCCACTTCAAAAATCAGTGTGGAATTTGGTGGAATAGTACCAGTATCACGATCACCATAAGCTAGGTTAGCTGGGATAACAAACTTGTACTTAGCGCCAACTGGCATCAACTGTACGCCCTCAGTCCAACCAGGGATCACCCGATTCAACGGGAACTTAGCCGTTTGACCACGCTTGTAAGAGCTATCAAACTCAGTGCCATCAATTAAGGTACCCACGTAATCAACTTCAACGGTATCCTCTGCGCTTGGCTTGTCACCAGAGCCGGCTGTTAACACTTCGTATTGCAGCCCAGATTCAGTGGTCACCACACCCGGCTTGGCCTTGTTTTCTTCAAGGAATTTTTTGCCATCTTCGATATTTTTCGCGGCCATGGCAGTGGCTTGTTCTTGGCGTTTATCGTTTAACTTTTTATCTAACCCTTGAAGAATCGTTTGCATTTCTTCTTCAGTTAATTTCAACTGATCGTTCAAACCCGTTGTAAAACCCGTCACAATCAGCGCGCGATCCACTGGCAGGCCTAATTCTTCTTGTTCTTTAATATGGCCAGACATATAACGGCCAATTGAAGCCCCAACACTGTAGGCTTCTTTTTGTGCTTCCGTCGTTAATTCAACATTTGCGCTAGTGTTTGTTGCTTTTTCTTCTTGATTACAAGCAGATAGGCCAATAACAGCCAATGCAACTAACGATAATTTATAAATCGATTTCATCAAAGCTTCCTCAGCATCCTCAAGCGGTTACAATAACCTAAGCGCGACAACTTTATACTAGTTATCTTGGTTATACCAACTAGATTCTTTATAGGTTAATCGTGATTCATCTCACGCTATCTTGACTAAAGACACTTACTTAGCAAGCAAGTTCAACAAGAAAAATCTACTGCTGCTTATTTAGGCGACACTTTTAGCAATTGCCGACCTAAAAGCTAGCATAATGCCCCACGATTCATTGGCCCCTGTTTAATGAGAATGCTCCGCTCTACAATGCCCTGCGCCCCTATAAAGAATAAACCGCCACCTAACCCAGCTGTGCCTAAGGATATTTTGCTTATCCCCCCAAAAATCTCACTTTTGATCGATACGCGACGAAACACAGCTAAAATCAAGCAGTCGTTGTATACTCTGGCAATTCGGGATACTCATAGGTGAGTATTTGTCGCCAAGCACTCGTCATCACTTGGCAGCTATAGAGGTTAATTATGCAAGCGCTACAACATCAGCAAGGAGAGGCGCCAGCGCGCGCAGCTCACACTCACGCAGCTCACACAGACGCGGCGCAAGCACAAGACGTGCAAGCGCAGATAGAAGAACTACAAACAAAATTGGCATTTCAAGAGTTGACTGTCGAAGAGTTAAATCAAGAAGTCATCAAACTCAATCGCTTAGTCGCCCACCAGCAACAGCAAATCCACTTGTTAGTCGGCAAATTGCAGGCAATGGAGCCGAGCAATATTGCCACCCAAGCGGAAGAAACACCGCCACCCCATTATTAATGGGCTCGCCCATGCCTCCATCCACAGGAACCGTTAAACAGGAACCGTTAATAAGGTAGCTTTCGCCATGCAGCCCCTATTTATTGCCTCTTTCAAACGCACCATCAGCGCATCCGCCTTAAGCCTTGGTCTTGCTCTTGGGGTCACGGGCTGCGCTACTAATAGCATTTTTATCAATTATCCCTCGCAACTCGCCTCCATTAAGCAAGGGTTAAATTCCGCCAGTCCACTGGCTCAAATGGATAAACTCACCAGTCAGATCTCCAGCAACGATGGCCTCCTCTACGCTCAGGAGGCTGGGCGGGTGGCACAGGTTGCAGGAGATTTTAGCAACAGTAAAAAATACTATCAGCAAGCCATGCTTGCCTATAACGCCTTTGATGATAAAGCCAAAATCAGCGCCAGCGAGCTCGGGGCAACCGCCAGTAGCTTAGTGCTCAACGATAATGCCATCCCCTATCGGGGGCCAGGATTTGAGCGCATCATGCTGCACCAGTATCAAGCACTCAATTATTTATTCAGCGGTGATTATCAAGGTGCGTTAGTTGAAGTGCGTCGCAGCAACGAGCTGCAAAGCAGTGAGCAAGCACGCTATGAACAATCCCAAAAATCCGTGCAGGCCATGGCCAATGGCACCATAGATGCGGAAGTCAATAAACTGGGGCAAGCCGCGGGCAGTGTGACCAGCTCCTTTTTAAATGCCTACAGTTATTACACCACGGGCGTGCTACATGAAGTGCTCGGTGAGCCAAACGATGCCTTTATTGACTACCGCAAAGCCGCGCAAATCACGCCGGACAATCACTATCTAAAGCAGGATTTAGTGCGTCTTGCCAAACAGCTAGGGATGCCACAATACGCAGAGTTTAAACAGCGTTGGGGTGAGGCGATACTCCCTAAGGCGGGTGAGGGCCAAGTTATCTTACTCGTAGAGCGTGGCTTTGTTCCTGAGAAACAGGCTCTTACAGTGCCATTTACCATACACGGTAACTGGCAAACCCTGTCACTTGCGACTTATGGGCCGAGTGGCAGTGCAGTCCAAGCCACCCAAGTACACGGCTTAGGGCAAATGCTAACGACTCAAGCAATCGCGAATATTGATGGTCTGGCTATCACCGCCCTTAAAGAAGATTTACCCGCAAGCTTAATGCGTCAAGTTGCGCGCATTTATGCTAAATCCGAGATGACTTATCAGATCGAAAATAGCGGGCGTCAAGGCAACAATGCCGCCAATATTGGCAGCATTGCGATGCAAATTTTTAATGTCGTGACGGAGCAGGCCGATCGGCGCAGCTGGCTGACACTGCCAAAGCAAGCGCAAATTGCTCGGCGTTATCTCAGTCCGGGGAAATACGCCCTACAATTGGATCAAGCTCCCGCGACAACCGTTGAAGTTGCCTCAGGCAAAACCACCCTCGTCTGGGCAATTGATACTGGCAATTTCACTCGAGTTTATTCGATAATGATTTAGTCTAGTGGTGAATATTTGGCTAAAACGAGTGTCATCAAGTTTATACAATCACAAAATGGAACTGACTATGAAACAACTTAAACTGATTTTTGTGCTAGCCGCCATCATGGGTCTAGCGGCCTGCCAATCAAAAGTGGAATACGGCGATGCGACTGAGGTCGAAACCGTCAATGAGAACTTCGGCTCTACGGATCTGCAGGCCATTGCCGCTAAAATGGTCGATAGCATGATGACGTTCCCACCGATTGTGGCGCTGACCACGAATCAGCGACCAATCCTGTTTGTCGATAGCATTAAAAATAAAACCTCAGAGCATATCGATACCGAATCGGTAACAGACTCTATCAGCAACAAATTATTACGCTCAGGCAAATTCCGCTTTATCGATATGACTAAAGTGGATGCAGTCCGCAAGCAACTGGATTACCAAAACAACACCGGCATGGTTGATCCGTCAACTGCGATTAAGTTTGGCCGTCAAATTGGCGCGCAATACATGCTCTACGGCAACCTCTCGAGCATAGTCAAGCAGGACGGTAGCACTAAAGATGTGTACTACAAAATGACGATGCGCCTAATGGATCTTCAAACGGGGCTGATTGAATGGTCCGATGAAAAAGAAATCCGTAAATCTAAGTCTAAGTCTTTCTTAGGTATGTAATGTTTTAGTGTGTCAGCCTATGGCATGGCCCCTTGGCGCCATGCCCTATTCACGCCAGCGACTCGCTGGCTTTTTTTACATTTTTAACATTGGTTATCCAAAGCAAATAAGGTAGTGTACAGCGCCAAGATATCCTGCAATGCTGCCACCACCAGGGCTCATTCAAGATAGCTGACAAGGATGGCAGCCCTTATGAATCAAAATCAAATGCCGAGCCAATCCCTAGCCCAAAGCATAAAAATAAATTGTTGAAGGATTTACGTTGTGAATTTGTTTAAAGCCAGCCTAGTTGCCCTGACCTGCACGGTATTAATGTCCTGCGCGACCCAAAGCACGCTCAATACCGGGCCTCGGGATGCCAGCCCCTATATCAGCCAATATCAAGCAAACCTGCGTTCCGAGGTGATTTCCGATGTGAGTTACGAGTTGGATTTTCAACTGACTGGCGAGACTGAATTTACCGCGAGCACTAAGGTCAACTTTCGCTTGAGCGAGGTGCCTAAGGAGCTCAGCCTAGATTTAAACAAAGCTCAAATTAAACGCTTTATGATCAATGGCACCGCCGTGTACCCCAACTACAATGGCGCCTATATCAGTTTAAACTCACGGTTGCTGAGCACAGGTTCAAATACCGTCATCGTTGAATATACTCGTGCCCATAGCACTAACGGTGAAGGCCTGCATCGCTTCCAAGATCCGATTGATGGCAAAGTGTATCTTTACTCCCACTTCGAGCCTGCGGCGGCCCAACAAATGTTTGCGGTATTTGACCAACCGGACATCAAAGCTCACTATCAAATCAGCGTCACCGCCCCGAAAGATTGGCAAGTCATCAGCACCATGCGCGAAACGAGCATCAAGGCCGTCGGCGCCTCTAATCGCTGGGAATTTCCGCAAACGCCGAAATTGAGCCCCTATAATTTTTCAATGCATGCTGGACCTTATCAGGTATGGCAGGACAATTCTGGCCGCTATCCAATGCGCCTATTTGCCCGGCAATCGGTGGCGCATCAAGTGCCACCAGAGGATTGGTTTACCTATACCAAACAAGGGCTAACCTTCTTTGATAACTATTTTGGCATTCCCTATCCTTTTAAAAAGTACGATCAAATTCTGGTGCCCGATTTTCTCTATGGCGCGATGGAAAATGCGGCAGCGGTGACCTTTTCCGAGGATCGTTTTCTTCATCAAGCCGCCATGACGGCAGAGCAGCGCCAGCGTCTCGCCGGGGTTATCATGCATGAAATGGCGCACCAGTGGTTTGGCGATTTGGTCACCATGAAATGGTGGAATGGTTTATGGCTCAATGAAAGCTTTGCCTCTTTTATGGGCACGCTGGCCACGCAAGAGGCCACCGAGTTCACTCAAGCTTGGCGCAATTTTTATGCCAGCGGCAAACAAAAAGCTTATGAACAAGATAGCTTAGTCACCACTCATCCCATTGAAGTGCCCGTCGCAACCAGCCAAAATGCCTTTGATAATATCGATGCCATTACCTATCAAAAAGGCGCCTCAACCCTTAAACAATTACGCCATTTACTCGGTGATGTGGTGTTTCGCCGCGGCGTCAGTCATTACCTTAAGCAATATAGCTATCAAAATGCAGAGTTAGACGACTTTATCAACAGCTTAGCCAAAGCATCTGGGCGAGATTTAAGCGCTTGGACCCAAGAATGGCTTTACAGCGCCGGGGTTAATACCATCAAGGCTGAATATCGTTGTGAAGGCAACCGCATTACCGAATTTAGCTTATTACAGTTACCGGCCAGCGCAGATCTGCCGACGCTCAGAGAGCAAAAAGTCAACGTCGCGCTATTTACCAAGGGCCGCTACGAGCTGCGCAACGATGTGACCCTCCCGGTGACATACCAAGGTGAGCGCACTGAAGTTAAACAATTTATTGGTGAGCGCTGCCCCGATTTAGTCTATCCAAACTTCGATGATTGGGGTTATGTCAAAGTCGAATTAGATGACAAATCCTTTGATACTGCCAAACAGCATCTGAGCAATGTATCCGATCCCCTGCTGCGCTCTATGTTATGGCAAAGCCTCTGGGACGGCGTGCGTGATGGTAAGCTTAGCCTCGATCAATACCTCAGCGCCGTGTTTGTTAACGCCCCCGCAGAGAGCGACTACACCATCGTGGGACAAATTATTTCGAGCCTATTACGCTCTAAGGAATACTTAGCCCAAATCGCGCCAATGCAACAAAATTATGCCAATAATGCCATAAAAGGCTTGGCACAAATGAGCTTAAGAAAGACCATGGAAAGCAGGGGTGAGCATGATCTGCAGCACCGTTGGTTTAACGCTTATATCAGATTGGCCGCCGATCGCGACAGCTTGCGTCATCTGGCGCAGCTATTGGATGGCACCTCCAAAATTAAAGGGTTAACCTTAGATCAAGATTTGCGCTGGGCGATCATCACCCAACTCAATCGCTATGATGCCCCCAATGCCCTGCAACGCTTAACCAAAGAAGCGGCAAAAGATAAATCCGATTCTGGGATAAAAGCGGCCCTTGCGGCAGAGGTCATTCGCCCTGAAGCAGCAGCGAAACGGCGCTGGTTAAGCCGCGTTCACACCGATAGCCTGCCCTTTGCCAAGCAGCGCATCATCATGGAGTCGCTCTACCCTGCGGAGCAAAAATTGCAGAGTGCCGCCACTGCCGAGGAGCGACTCGCTAACCTTAGGGAGATGGATCAAAAAGGGCCAGTATTCATGCGCAGTTATAGTCAGCATTTAATCCCAACTGACTGTAACTACACCAGTATTGCGGCATTGGATAAGGTATTAGATAGTCAAACTGGTTTATCTAACCTGGCCCGGCGCGCATTGCTCGAAACCCGCCAAGCCGAGCAGCGCTGTGTATTGATAAAAAATACAATGGGTCATTAACCCTAATAAGCATCGATGTTATCAGCATCGTTGTTATCAGCATGGAGTGTCTCAACATGAGGTTCCCCCCATGACAGCAAGAGGCTCTTAGGAGCCTCTTTTATATGCTTAATGCTTAATGCTTAATGCTTAATGCTTAAGTATGAATAACTGACCCACAGCCAAGAAACGACAAACCGCGTTTTACAGCACTATCCTGGTAGAGAACAAGATGACTATACAATTTATTGATGCGCTGCTACAGGCCTACAAGGGAGTTGAGCTGTCCGCTTGGGATAACCTCAGATTACTGCTATCGGAGTGTGCCCATCATCAACATCAGGCCTATGGCTTTGAAGTCTGCTA
>NZ_JBOFMC010000130.1:0-4744 GCF_051658185.1 Shewanella sp.
GGTAAAGACAAGACCGAAAATGGCCGCGGTATGGTGCTCGGCAACCCGCATTTCCCGCACACGGGTAACCTGCGTTTCTGGCAATCCCATATCACTATTCCTGGGCATTTAGATATGATGGGCGGCTCGCTGGTGGGGATGCCTGGTCCAATCAATATTGGCTTTAACAAAGACTTAGCTTGGACTCATACCTTCTCTACCGCTGAGCATTTTGTGATGTATAACTTAGAGCTGGTCTCGGGTGACAGATTGCAATATTTGTTTGATGGTAAGCCCATGCCGATCAACAAAGAGACCGTTTCTATCCTAGTGAACGCCGGTCCTGCGGGTATGGTCGTGGCTGAAAAAGATATTTATACCACGGCCAAAGGCCCTATGGTCGAAGCGCCACCTACGCTCGCGCCCTTTGGTTGGGATGATGGCAGTGCCTTTATGCTCCAAGACGCCAATATGGCGACAATGGATCCTGTCGATCACTGGCTCGCCATGAACCTAGCGACCAATAAAGATGAATTCCAACAAGCCTTTAAAGACTATGACGGGGTTATTTTCAACAATACCATGTATGCCGATAAAGAGGGGAATGCCTTTTATATCGACGACTCGACAGTACCCGGTTTGTCCGAGTCTGCCGTTGTGCTGTTAAAGACTTCACCCGATATTAAGGCGGCAAAAGAGAAAGCGGGCTTTACTATTTTGCCCGGTAATACCTCTTTGTTTAGCTTTAGTGGCCCAAACCCCTATGAGCGGGCGCCTAAGCTTGAGCGCAGCGACTTTGTGCAAAACTCTAATGATTCCTTCTGGTCTACTAACCTGAATGAACCATTGACTTACTTCTCGCCCATGTATGGCAAAGAAGCTAGTCAGTTATCACTGCGTACCCGTATGGGATTAACCTTAATGCAGGATGCAGCGGGCACAGATGGCAAGTTCAATCTCCAAGAATTGGAGGCTGCAGTATTATCAAATCGCAGCTATTTGGCTGAACTGGTTCTGCCAGCGTTAATTGCGCAATGTGAGGCACAGGGCAGTACGCCTGTGGTGGTATCTGCGAGTTTATCGAAAGATCTGACCTCAGCCTGCGCCGCCTTGAAAGCGTGGAATGGTAAGCAAGATAACGACAGTAAAGGCGGCGCCTTACTGCGTGAATTTGCCCATCTATTTAACCAAAAGACGATGCTGACCAAAGGGTTTGATCCCGCTAATGCGGCGACAACACCGAATACACTGGCTACCGACGGTAGTGCGTTAGTGGCGCTTGCCCATGCGGCGCTGAATGTAGAATCCGCGGGTTTTGCATTAGATGCGCCGCTGGGTGAGGTGCAATTTGTGGAGAAATCACTCCCCGATGGCACTGCTAGCGGTGTGCGTTTACCTTGGCCGGGGACGCATAATGCCGAAGGTGGCTTTAACGTGTTTTCAACCAGTTTATCGGGTGATGATACGCTAATTCCGCAACATAAATATGCGCCACTCAAGGATGTGGTTACAGGTAAAGCGATGGGCTCTGGCATGACGGCCAAGGGTTACCAAATACGTTACGGTTCCAGTTGGATGATGGCGGTGAGCTTTACCGATGAAGGACCGGTCGCACGCGGCATACTTACCTATTCTCAGTCGAGCAATATACTCTCGCCGTCCTTTACCGATCAAAGCGATCTTTATTCCAGCAGTAAGCGTTTCCATCCTTTATTGTTTAAGGAAGCTGACATTGCCCCTGAGGTGATCTCAACGACGGAACTGACGCTGCAAAAAGCCCAATAATGCGCTAGTCGGATGCTGATTTATTGGCCCACTGACTTAGGTGGGCCTTTTTATCTTGATATACATAGATTTGGAAATGTCATAAAAAAGGAGCTCAACTAAGTTAAGCTCCTTTGACATTTTCCTTGCAGGGAAAACGGTTATCGCATTTTTACTGACGGTTCAGTCAAATGAGATGACTGATTAGCGAGTAAATTTGTGATGTTTTTCAATGCCTGAAGATTTACCTTCCGCGTGACATACTGCACAAGACTCTTGAGCATTGAGCTGATACCACTCAGATCCACCATTACCTGCTGTAGGTGCATCGGCTGCAATAGCACCACCTTGACTGGTCATATGTGCAAGCGCAGCATCTGAAGTATGGCAGGCGTAACAGTTAGCCGTAATAGGGCTGGCCATTTTGTTTGCTGCACCATTGCTAAAGGCTTTTGCTTTGATGTATTGATTTGGAATGGCATTTAAGTCAACAACACCATCATGACAAGCGACACAACTGGTTTGTGGTGCAATTGCTTTGGCAGAGTTTGACTGACCAGCATTCGTGACAGTGCTACCTTTACCCCAGTGCCAGCTGTGGATCATTGGTCCAAAACCAGGTGCGGTATTTTTCGCAGAGCGATCTTGACCATTGTTATGGCAGGCAATACAGCCTAAACCACCATTAGCATAGTTACCATTTTTGTGGTAGTTGGTTTCACTGTTGTGGCAAGTGGTACAAGATTGTTCTGTCACATTATGACGGCGGTCATATTTAGACACAGTGAGCGTCGTTGGATCTGTCACGTCAGTGTAACCATGAATTGTGGTTACATTGCTATCACCGCCTGTAAATTTAGGTGCAGTGAAGCTCACACGTAAGGATGCCATTAAACCTGCACCGTTCCAGTTGGTTAAATTTACGCCTGTATAGCACATGGTTTTGCTTCCATCTGCTTCGTAACTATAGTCATATGCACTGGCAATGCGTCCAACGACAGACTTGTTATATACACCGTGTAGGTACGAACCTGCGTAATTAATAGGTTTTACGGGGTCATGAGTTGTTTGGGCGTCATTGATGAGTGTTTTTAAGTCAACTAAGGTTTCAGTTGTGCCATCCACCTTATATAAAGACATTGTGGTACACCACTGTTGCTTCGTTTCATCAAAAGTGACTGGCGTGCCTTTGACTTTATATGAGTCATTGACCGCTTTGCTTGTGCTTAATCCAACTTTCTTTTCGTGAATTTCACGCCAATCGGTACCATTATTTTCAATGATATCGCCGGGCTTAGTGGTTGAGGTACCGTGACAGTCGATACAACCTGGGCCACTGAAGTTAGTATTAGTGGGAGATTCAACGTGACAGGAGGTACAGTTCATCACACTAAAATCTTTAGTGAATTTCTGGTGATTAACATGACCGATTTTAGATAGCGTGTTAGTGCTGTAACCGCCGATGGAGAAGCCTTCATCATTCGTTGCCGCTTTGGACACTGAACCGTGACATACCATACAACCTTCGATAAACGTCACTTCACCTTCCATGCCTTGTGCGGTGTAGCTTGGATGTTTTAATGGGCTGGCTTCATAATCGATGTGACAGGCATAACAGGCTTCGGTGGTGGTGCTAAATTGGCCTTCAGGCTTGTTGACCACTAATGCTTTTGAGGTACTGATGCCATCGTTGCCACCCACTCGTAGCCAGACAATGCCTTCAGTGCTGGCATTGACGCCTTTCATTGGGGCTTCAAATTTGTAATGGCCGTCATCGATTTTTGTGAGTACTGCCCCCGCCGTTGTTTCAGTGACAGCTCCGCCGATATGGACATTGTCTGCTACGCCGTTTTTGTCTGCTTCATCGCGGTTATTGATCAACCCTTTTGAGGTGAGTGCAGCCACTTTACCTTGGACTTTTACAAGGCCATTGATAGGGCTGTTGTTTTCATCGGTAATTTCAAATTCGTAACTAATAGTGCCTTCACCAAAAGTATGGCTAATCACTTTTACATTTGTGATCGCTGATGTCGTTACTGGTGGTGGCGCCCATGGCTCACCTGGTGTCCCTGGATTGCCAGGAGTCCCAGGTGCACCATCTGCACCATCTTTACCATCGCTACCACAGCCAACAAGGCCACCCGTTAAGGCCAGCGCGACGAAATATGCCAGTTTTTTAGAAGTAAAAATTCTCATCATAATCTCCAATATTTCAATAAGCGAACAAAAAGCACGAATTGCAGTATTAATGATTGCAGGGGAGATTTTGCAATAACATGCTGTATTTGTTCGTATTTAATATTTTATTGTTTGAATTTGAGATCAAATCGTCTCGAAGGTTATTCTAATGCGAGTTGCTAATCCTGTTTTTTGAGCTTTACCTCATTTACGCCTATATCTTTGGAGGTAGATCTCGTTTTAAGAAATAAAAACTTTTGAAATTTTATGAAAAACAATAATTAAGGTTATTTTAAGATTGGTTTTTGCGGCTTTGAACTGCGAAAGTTCATTTGATTTTATGGGCGGTTAATCCATAAAGGCGATTTGGCTGTTGTTCATGACATTGAAAGGGTTGGTTGGCGTTAACTGTGGCTGTGTTATGGCGTAAATCCCCCAATCCTCGTGGTTTTCTGCTGCTGATAGTGATATTTCGCTCTAAAAGCAGGGGATCGGCTAGTGTTCGTCGTCGCAGTGCAATGGTAAACTAGCGCTAATTTGACTTTGGTAATCAATACCGAAGAGTTTATGTGTTAAGGGTATGGGTTTTGGCGCAACTTTATTTTTATTATTCTGCAATGAATGCCGGGAAATCGACGTCGTTATTGCAATCTTCTTATAACTACCGCGAGCGCGGGATGAATACCTTAGTGATGACCGCAGCCATTGATGATCGCTACGGCATCGGTAAGGTGGCTTCGCGCATTGGGATTGAAACCGATGCTCAGGTATTTAATAACCAAGATAATCTTATTGAGCTTATCCAAGCGGTTCACCAACAGAC
>NZ_JBOFMC010000131.1:0-6266 GCF_051658185.1 Shewanella sp.
CATGGATGCCGAGATAGCGTCAGTCGAATTAGGGACGAGCTAAAAAGACCGACAGGCATATCATTTATCAGGTATACGCAGGACTTAAAAAGAATTAAGCACTGTCATGGAAGTGACCGTTGACGGCATGGATGCCGTCGTCGAGCATACAAGGACGTACTTGCTGCGTGTCACTGGAATGACAGTGCTTAATTTATTACAGCGGACAGAGTTTGAAATTTGAGTATGTAATCAAGCATAAAAAAGCCCCGCTAGTGCTAAACACTGCAGGGCTTTATGCATCTAGCGCGCCGCTAACATCACCGCGGCGCCACCAAACTACGTTAGCTATTTAGATCTTGGAAGAACTTTTTCACGCCATCGAAAAAGCCCTCAGCCTTTGGGCTGTGTTTTTTCGACTCACCGGTTAAGGTGGCTTCAAACTCGCGCAGCAATTCTTTTTGACGATCGTTTAAGTTAACTGGAGTTTCCATCACGACTTTACAGAGCAAGTCGCCCACGGCATGGCTACGCACTGATTTCACCCCTTTACCGCGCAGGCGGAACATCCGGCCCGTTTGGGTTTCGGCGGGGATCTTCAGGCTCACTTTACCATCGAGGGTTGGGACTTCAATCTCGCCGCCTAAGGCAGCCTTACTGAATGAAATCGGCACTTCGCAGTAAAGGTTATTGCCATCGCGGACAAAAATCCCGTGCTCGCGCACGCTGACCTGCACGTATAAATCCCCCGGCGGCGCGCCAAACTCGCCCGCTTCGCCTTCTCCGGCTAAGCGAATGCGATCGCCTGTATCGACGCCTGCAGGGATCTTAACCGAGAGGGTTTTACTCTTTTCAACCCGGCCATCGCCATGACACTTAGTGCAAGGATCTTTGATGATCTTGCCGCGACCATGACAGGTTGGACAGGGTTGCTGCACCGCAAAGAACCCTTGACGCATTTGCACTTGGCCTTGGCCATGACAGGTGCCACAGGTCGTGGCCGAGGTGCCTTTTTTAGCGCCGCTGCCGTCACACACATCGCAGGATGCCAGTGTCGGGATGCGCAATTCTTTGGTGAGGCCTTTTACTGCTTCTTCCAGAGAGAGCTCAAGGTTGTAGCGTAAATCTGAGCCGCGGGCCGCTTGACGCTGGCCGCCACGACGTCCACCCCCAAAAATATCGCCAAAGACATCACCGAAAATATCGCCAAAATCACCTTGGCCGCCGCCGTAACCACCGCCACGATTAGGATCAACGCCAGCATGGCCAAATTGATCGTAGGCGGCTTTTTTGTCGGTATCGGTGAGGATTTCGTAGGCTTCTTTGACTTCTTTAAAGTTCGCCTCTGCGCTTTTATCGCCGGGGTTGCGATCGGGGTGAAACTTCATGGCCAGACGTTTGTAGGCCTTTTTAATTTCACGTTCGCTGGCGTCGCGCCCTACGCCTAATACTTCGTAATAATCTCGCTTTGACATAATCTCGTGCTTCTGGCTTAAGTTGAACGAACGGGCGTTAGGGTTTCCCCGTAACGCCCGCCTAGAAATTAACTATTTGAAATCAATCGATTTGATTGAAGACAAAACATTATTTCTTGTCGTCTTTCACTTCTTCAAATTCAGCATCGACAACATCATCGGCAGCAGCGTTAGACTGTTTGCTCGCGCCAGCATCTTGGCCGCCTTGAGCTTGAGACTTAGCTTGAGCGATTTCCATCAGCTTGGCAGAGGCTTCGATTAAGGCTTGAGTCGCGGTTTCAATCGCTTCTTTGTCATTGCCTTTCGCGGCGGTTTCCACCGCAGCCATTGCCGCTTCAATCTTCGCTTTGTCTTCGCTTGGCAGCGCATCGCCCGCTTCTTCAACTTGTTTCTTAGTGGCATGCACTAAGCCGTCAGCTTGGTTACGAGTTTGCACTAACTCTTCAAACTTTTTGTCTTCTTCTGCGTGGGCTTCCGCGTCACGTACCATTTGTGCCACTTCTTCTTCGCTTAAGCCAGAAGAGGCTTTGATGGTGATGTTTTGCTTTTTACCGGTTTTCTTGTCGGTAGCAGACACATGCAAGATACCGTCGGCGTCGATGTCAAACATCACTTCGATTTGTGGCATGCCGCGTGGTGCTGGCTCAATACCGTCGAGGTTGAACTGACCTAATGACTTGTTCGCGCTCGCTTGCTTACGCTCACCTTGCAGTACGTGAATGGTCACAGCACTTTGGTTGTCATCAGCAGTTGAGAACACTTGCTGCGCCTTTGTCGGAATAGTGGTGTTTTTCTCAATCAGCTTGGTCATCACGCTGCCCATGGTTTCGATACCCAGAGACAGTGGCGTAACGTCGAGCAGCAGTACGTCTTTCACGTCGCCTGACAATACGCCCGCTTGAATCGCAGCACCGACGGCTACCGCTTCGTCTGGGTTGACGTCTTTACGTGGCTCTTTGCCGAAGAAGTTAGACACCGCTTCTTGTACTTTAGGCATACGAGTTTGACCGCCGACCAGAATCACTTCGTTGATGTCGGTTACCGATAAGTCCGCATCCGCGAGGGCCACTTTTAAAGGCTCTAAGGTACGGATAATCAGGTCTTCAACCAGAGACTCTAACTTAGCACGGGTGATTTTGATCACTAAGTGCTTAGGACCCGTCGCATCTGCCGTGATGTATGGCAGGTTAACTTCGGTCTGGTTGGTGCTTGAAAGCTCGATTTTTGCCTTTTCAGCCGCTTCTTTCAGACGTTGCATCGCTAATGGATCTTTACGCAGATCTAAGCCTTGCTCTTTTTTGAATTCGTCAGCTAAGTAGTTGATTAAACGGTTATCAAAGTCTTCACCACCTAAGTGGGTATCACCGTTGGTTGCCAATACTTCGAAGGTTTGGTCGCCGTCGTTGTTATCGATTTCGATAATAGAGATATCGAACGTACCGCCACCTAAGTCGTACACCGCAACGATGTTGTCACCTTGCTTTTTGTCGATACCGTAAGCCAATGCCGCAGCGGTTGGCTCGTTGATAATACGTTTCACATCCAAACCTGCGATGCGACCCGCATCTTTAGTGGCTTGACGTTGTGAGTCGTTAAAGTAGGCCGGTACGGTAATGACCGCTTCGGTCACTTCTTCACCTAAAAAGTCTTCTGCGGTCTTTTTCATCTTTTTCAAGATTTCAGCAGAAACCTGTGGTGGTGCCATTTTGTTGCCACGTGATTCAACCCACGCATCGCCGTTGTCGGCTGCAATGATTTTGAATGGCATGATGTTCACGTCACGCTGAACTTCGTCATCTTTAAAACGACGACCGATCAAACGCTTAATCGCGAAGAATGTGTTATTAGGGTTAGTGACCGCTTGACGCTTTGCAGGTTGACCCACGATGGTCTCATCGTCGGTATAAGCGATGATTGACGGGGTGGTGCGATCGCCTTCAGCATTCTCTAATACGCGTGCTTTGCCACCATCGAGGACAGCTACACAAGAGTTTGTTGTGCCTAAGTCGATACCAATAATTTTACCCATGAGGTCCTCCGAAAATTTTTATTCAATCAAATTTGTTAAGTTGGTTTTGATATGGGGCCGGACGCTTTATTTATCAAGTCCTCGGTGCGATTTGACTACATCCACCGCTGGCCGCCTTCTCTGCCTTAACACCTATATTGGGACAGGGAAATTAATTACAAGGGCCAATAAAAAAATTTTCTGATTTATCTTGGCAGGGGGCGGTGCAGATAGCGCCTCCCCTAACAAATTGGACTTGCTTCTCAACCCTAGCTGGTATTCAATCTGCGCACATTGAGGCCAGTATTAAATAGGGTAACAGCGTGCAGTCTTCAAATCTTGCGTATGTGTATGGTATGGCAGCGGTATTTCTTTGGGCGACCGTGGCCACCGCCTTTAAAATTGCCTTGGGGTATTTTAGCCCTTTGCAGTTAGTTTTCGTGGCGGTACTCACCTCTATTATCACCCTTGGCGGCATACTCGCTTGGCAAAAAAAACTGGCGCTACTCAAACTGCAATTTGGCCGCAGACCGCTGTTTTATCTGGTCACCGGACTACTTAACCCTTTCCTCTACTATGTGGTGCTATTTAAGGCCTATTCATTGTTGCCCGCCCAGCAAGCGTTATCCCTCAATTACACCTGGGCGATATTATTGCCGCTACTGGCCGCGCCGCTACTGAAACAGCAGTTGCGTAAAAGTGATATTGCCGCCGCGCTGATTGCCTATAGCGGCGTGTTGATTATTGCTACAGGCGGCGATGTTAGCGGCTTTCGTTTCGATAGCCCGCTGGGTATTGGGCTGGCGCTGGCCAGCACACTACTCTGGTGCCTATATTGGATTGTGAACACCAAAGATCAAGGCGATCCGGTGGTAAGTTTATTATTAAGCTTTATCATTGGCCTGCCATTTATCACCCTCACCTTAATCCTCACCGATACCTTGCCAAGCTTTAGCCTAAAGGCGCTGTTAGCGGGGATGTATGTCGGCTTATTTGAGATGGGCATTACCTTTGTGCTCTGGTTGATGGCCCTCAAGACCGCCTCACGCGCCGCCAATATCAGCACGCTCGTGTTTTTATCCCCAGTGATGTCGATAGGATTTATCGCTTGGATCCTGCAAGAAACCATCGCCATGGCGACCTATATTGGCCTTGGTTTTATTTTAACGGGAATGATGTTGCAGCAACTCTTGCCAAAATATCGCGCCAGCAAGTCGCGCCCAACAACCGAACTTGCTGATTAAAACCGGGCTAAAACACCGGCAGGCCCATAGGCGAACGAGGCAAGCGCGCAGCTTATGGCTGGGCTCAGGACGTAAAAAACCGAAGCGGCTAACATTTTTATCGCGCTTGAACGGCTATGATCGTGGCTTTTAAGAAGGAAGATCCTATGACCCCTGCCGTACGTCTGGTCAAAAAAGCCAAAATTGCCTATGAGATCCTCGAATACAGCCACGATCCCCACTGCGCCGCCTACGGTGAGGAAGCCGCCCAAAGCTTAGGCCTTCCAAGCGCGCAGGTATTTAAGACCTTATTAGTGGCGACGGATAAAGCCCATGCGCCCCTCGCAGTTGCGTTAGTGCCGGTGGATCACCAATTAAATCTAAAGGCCGTTGCCAAATGTTTAGGCCAGAAAAAACTGCAAATGGCCGATGCCGAACTCGCTCAAAAATCCTCTGGCTATCTGGTGGGCGGTATCAGTCCCTTAGGCCAAAAAAAATCGTTACCCACCTTAATCGACCAAAGCGCTCAAGACGTTGCCAAGATTTATGTGAGTGCGGGGCGGCGTGGCTTAGAGCTGGGCCTTAACGCTAATGACTTGGCCGAGCTTTGCAGGGGCAGCTTCGCCGATATCAAAACCTTATAAGCCAATCGCTCAGATAAGCTAAGGGCTATCACCAATTACGCCACTTGTTAATAAATTGTTTGAAAAAGCCATCAAGGCAGACTATAAATGAGATGAATTAGGTCAAGGCTAGGGATAGTCCCATGGAAAGGTCAAGATTATGGGAGCCAGAATACCGGCTCCCCCCGATAAGCTGGATTGCCATACTGTTATGCATCGCCCTGTTGGTATATGAACATTTCTGGGGCAACGGCTTTACCACCATGGTCGTCATGCTTTACGGCTGTTTTATGGTGCCTTCGGTATTTCTCACCGATAGAGTTCAAGAAAAATACTTCTTTTACACCCTCGAGTACGTCAGCCTCTTTCGAAAATTTACCATTACGATGTCGGTCATTTTTATCTGTCTTTGGCTGCTCTCGACCTATACCCAGCTGATCATTTAATGCACTACGAGGCAAAGGTTGTTAAGTGGTCAGCAGGAGCCATCCACTTAACGCCCATTGCCGATGAGACTTAGTCAGCCCATTATCGCTTAGACTGAGTAACAATAGGGCCGTGTATGACATACATACACGGCCCTATTATGATTGGCTGGTGTGATTGGCTGGATTAGATTAAATAACCTTTAGTGGACTAAATAGCCTTTAATGGAATGAGATAGCCTTTAATGGAATGAGATAGCTCCGACGCCCCATTAGCTGCGGCTGGTATAATCTCCCCAGGCGAGCCATTTATAGGTAGTCAAAGCTTCGAGTCCCATGGGGCCGCGGGCATGGAGTTTTTGAGTGCTCACCGCCACCTCAGCGCCTAAACCAAACTGGCCGCCATCGGTAAAGCGGGTACTGGCATTCACATACACGGCCGCAGAGTTCACTTGATTCATAAAATGCGCCGCCGCATGAATGTCATCGGTCAAAATCGCCTCCGAATGCCCACTGGAATAAGTGCGAATATG